>QIKY01000223.1 GCA_003233175.1 Planctomycetaceae bacterium
TCTTCGGCACGATGATCGTGGTGCTGGTATTCTTGCCGCTCTTCGCGCTCCAGGGAATGGAAGGCCGGCTGTTCGCGCCGCTGGGCGTGGCCTACATCGTCTCGATTCTCTCATCGCTGTTGGTTTCGCTGACGCTCACCCCGGTGCTCTGCTACTGGCTGCTCTCCAAGGCCAAGTTCATGGCGGAGGAAAAAGATGGCCCGCTGTTGCGGGTGCTCAAATGGCTGGCGGGAGGCGCCATCGGTTTGAGTATCCGTTTTTCCAGAACCATGCTGGCGTTGGGCGCCGGAGCGGTCGTGATTTCAGCGATTTTTCTGCTCCGCATGGAGAACGACTTCCTGCCGCCGTTTAATGAAGGCGTCGCCCAGTTGAATGTCGTGCTCCCGCCTGGAACTTCGCTGATCAAATCGAACGAAATCGCGCAAACGGTCATGAACCGCCTGATGCAGGTCGAAGGCGTGGAGGGTTTCGCGCGCCGCACCGGCCGCGCTGAATTGGATGAACACGCCGAAGGCGTCAACGTTACGGAAATCATCATCAGCTTCGATCCCGAAATGGAACGGGGCCGAGAAGAAGTGCTTCTCGACATTCGCGAGGCCATGGCCGATATTCCCGGCATTGTCACGACTGTCGAACAGCCGCTGGCTCACTTGATTTCGCACATGCTCTCTGGAGTGAAGGCCCAGATCGGCATCAAGATCTACGGAGACGACTTAAACATCTTGCGGCAAAAGGCCCAGGAAATGGCCGCCGCCATGCGGGATGTGAAAGGCGTGACCGACCTACTCGTCGAACCGCAAATTGAAATTCCGCAAATGCGAATCGAACTCGATCGCGACAAGCTCATTCAATACGGCGTGACGCCCGTGTACGTGAACGGGTATGTGTCGACCGCGATGAACGGCAGGGTCGTTTCGCAGGTGCTGTTGGGCCAGCGAACGTTCGACCTTTTGGTTCGCATGGACGAAGACTATCGCGAGAATTTGGAATCGCTGAAGCGTTTGTCGATCGACCTTCCCAGCGGCGGAACCACTCCGCTGGACTCGCTGGCGAAAATCTACCCCTATTCCGGTCCTAACACGATCAACCGCGAAAAAGTGCGGCGGCGAATCGTGGTGCAGTGCAATGTCGGCGGTCGAGGGCTGGTCGACGTGGTGGACGAGATCCAGCGAAAACAAAAGTCGATTATCGCGTCGCTGCCGCCGGGCTACTTCGTGGAGTACGGCGGACAATTCGAGAGCCAAAAATCGGCCAGCCGAATTATTGGCGCCTTGTTCGCGCTCTCGATGCTGGGCGTGTTCATGGTGTTGTTCACGCTATTCCGCTCGGGGAACTTTGCACTGCAAGTGATGGCCGCGCTGCCGATGGCCTTCATTGGCTCAGTGGCGATGCTCATAATTACCGGCCAAACGCTGACCATCGCGGCGATGGTCGGCTTTATCTCGTTGGGCGGCATCGCCTCGCGCAACGGTATTTTGCTGCTGAACCATTACCTCCATCTGGTCCACTACGAGAACGAAACGTGGTCGAAGGCAATGCTCATCCGGGCCGGCAAGGAGCGCTTGGCGCCGGTGCTAATGACGGCTCTCACCTCCGGCATCGGCCTGGTTCCGTTGGCGATGTCGGCTGGAGAACCCGGCAAGGAAATTCTTTACCCGGTGGCCACGGTTATTATCGGCGGCTTGTTGAGCAGCACCGTGTTGGAATTCTTCGTCCGGCCGGCGTTGTTCTGGCGATTTGGACGCAAAGCCGGCGAACGAATCGTTCTCTCCGGCGACACCGAAGTGGAGTTGGTCGAGGAATCGGAAAAACCGACCGAACATCACGCGCCCAAAGAGGAAATTCTAGCGGAGGCGTCCTAGGCAGCCACACGCACAAAGACTGACAACCTATTTTTTATCAAACCGATACGAGAGGAAGAGGCAATGAGAGTGTTTACTTTTTCGATCCGCGCACTGGCCCTGGCGGCCGTGGCAATGTTCGTCAGCGGGTGTTCGAAGCCGGCGGCGAGCGATACGGGAACTGCTGGCGGAGCGGCGTCAACCGCCGAAGATGGCCATGCCCACACCGAAGGCGATGGCCATGATCATGGCGGCGGCGATCACAGCGGGCACGACCATAGCCAGGAACATCAGGGGCCGCACAACGGCCACGTCATCGAACTGGGCCGTAACCACATGTACCATGCCGAGGTGGTGGAAGACGACGCAGCCGCCATGGTGACGGTCTATATCCTGGATAAAGACATGAAGGAACTGGCCATCGATCAAGCCTCGATCGTGATGAACTTAAAGGTTGACGGCCAAGGGCAGTCGTTTGAACTGACGGCCGCCGCCGGGTCGGCATCGCAATTCAACGCAGCCGATAAAACACTGTTCGAAGCGTTGCACGAGCACGAAGCGACCGGGAAATTGCGAGTCACGATCGACGGCTCGCCTTTCACCGGAGACGTCGAGCACCATCATCATGGCGATGCTGATGGGCATGACCACGAAGACGGGCATGATCACTAAGGCGAGCGCCAGCACTAAGGCGAGCGCCAGGGAAACAACTCGCCAGAGCAAAATCCCGGCATTTTGAAAATGCCGGGATTTTTTACTGCACGGAAAGTGAGCCGTTAGGCTGGCACGATGTCGCTGAGCAGGATGCCAATCAAATAGGCCAGCCCGGCGGCGCAGCTGCCGACGGCCAATGTCTCGACGCCGGCGGAATACCAGGTTTGATGCACGAAGCGAGATTTTGCCGCGCCCACGCCAAAGAAGGCCATCGCGGTCATACCGGTGCTCCACAGATAAGGACTTTCCACGGCGGCGGGAAACAGCAACTGGAGAATAAAAACCAGCAGCGGGATCGAGCCCACGATTACAAACGCGACGAACGTAACAATCGCGGCCAGCGAAGCGGAAGGGCCGGCCAGCGAAAGGCCCAGTTCTTCGGTCAGCATGGTGTTGACCCAACGTTCGGAGTCGGCGGTGATAATCTTCACGGCCCGCTCCAGGTCGTCGCCTTGGAATCCCTTGCGGGCGAAAATTTGTCGGATCTCCTCCCGCTCGCCATCGGGAAAATGTGCGATATGACTTTCTTCATCGCCGCGGGCCATTTCGCGCAGTTGGTGGTCGGCGCGGGTGCCCAAATAGTTGCTCGCCGCCATGCTGAAACCATCACCCACCAAATTCGCGACCCCCAACACCACCACTACGCTGGAAGGAAGCCCGGCGCCGGCAACACCCGAAACCACCGCGAACGTAGTCACGGCGCCATCAACCGCGCCATAGATAAAGTCGGACAAATAACTGTGCTGGCGAGGCGATTCCAGCCGCGCGCGAATGACGTCCGCGGTATGACTCGCCTTGAGTCGGTCTAAAAAGTCTGCTTCGTGTTTGGTCATCGTTTACTATGTGTTGGGAGCGCGTTGCAGTTCGCACGCGGTTGAAAATGTCGTTTTTTGGTTTAACGGCAAGCCGAAGGCGGCTGTGTTTTGAGCCCACGCGTTCGGGTGGAACAAAACACGCAGTCGCCTTCGGCTGGCCGATAAACGAGCCATTGCCAACCGCGTGAAGTATAGTCGCCTAACGACGGCGCCGCATGGCGGTTAGGAGCCGAAGACCGCGCCAATTTGAAAGGCGTGGCCTCGTAAGAATTCGGCAATGTTCATGGCGCGCTTTCCGGCGGGCTGAACACGTTCCAGAAAAACAACGCCGCGCCCCGTAGCCAAGGCCAGGGTTTCCGCTCCGATCTCGACCACTTCGCCGGGCGATGGCGGCGATGATGGCGGCGGCGGTTTCTCTCCTTCGTGTTCTGTCACGATGCGCAGTTGGTGAATGATCAAGCGATGCATTTGGCCTTTGCGATCTTCAAAGCTGGTGTACGCGCCGGGCCACGGCTGGAAGGCTCGAAATTGATTCTTGATTTCCTCCGCCGCACGGCGCCAATCGATGCGACCATCTTCCTTGGTGAGTCGGGGCGCGCGCGTGGCCTGGGTGTTGTTCTGCCTTTCGCCCAGCGGCGAGGCGCCATCCCAGTTGTCGAGCAGGGCGATGGCGTCCAGCGTTGCTCCAACGCCGAGTTGCGCGAGCCGCTCTTCGAGTTCGATCGCTGTTTCCTCGGAACCGATTTTCGTGCTGACTTTTTGGAGGCAAGGTCCGCCATCGAGTTGGGGCGTCATGTGAATGACGGTCACGCCGGTTTCTGTTTCTCCGTGAAAGAGGGCCCAGTTCACGGGCGCCGCGCCGCGATATTTCGGCAACAGCGAGCCGTGAAGATTCAGGCCGCCCAACCTCGCCCGAGATAACGCCTCTGGTGACAATATTTGCCCGTAATCGCAGACGACAAAAAGATCGGCCGCAAGGGTCGCGAGCCGGTCTAGCGATTCTTGGTCGTTGACGCTCGGCGGCGCGAACACCGGTATGTTTTCGCTTTCGGCGATCAACCTCATCGGGTTGACCGGTGGTTTTTTTCGGCCTCGCGCCGGCGGCGTAGGACGCGTCAGTAGTTCGACGACGTCGTGCTGGGAGACAAGTAGCTTTTTGAAAATAGGGGCGGCAAAGGGGCCGGTTCCCATCATGACAATACGCATGGTGCTGTCCGTCACAAAGAGCCTGGAAACTCAGCAATATCGCTTCTCGATTTCATCGAGCCTGGCGGCAATTTCTTGATCGCCGCCGAATTCGCCCACCTCGCGGCGGCTGTGAAAATCTTCCTCGAACTGCTCCACGGCGTCTCGAACATCGGCCAGCCGCGTCTCGCTGAGCCGGTCGATAAACATCACGCCGTCGAGGTGATCAAGTTCATGTTGCACGACCCGCGCCAGCATGCCGTTGATTTCCGCCTTGATTTCCTCGCCCGCCAGATTGTAGGCATGCACATGCACCTGTTCGGGGCGCTTCACCGTGGCGTAAAGACTCGGCAGGCTCAGGCAACCCTCTTCCTTCTCTTCCGAACCTTTAGGACGCGAAACGATAGGATTGATAAACACTAACTCCTCGCCTTCCTCGGGGTCGGCCATCGTATTGACCACGAACAGCCGCAGCGGCAAATCGACCTGATTCGCCGCCAAGCCGATGCCGTTGGATGCGTACATCAACTCGAACATTTGCCCCACCATGTCGTGCAGTTCTTTGTCGACCCGCCGCACCGGTTTGGAAACGCGCCGTAGCGTAGGATGAGGGTAAGTCAGGATCTTCACGAATTTCTCCGAGCGACTATTTGGCTTTGGCCCGTCGTAGGGAAGGATTGCCGTTTTTGGAATCGGCCATTATAGTCGCTGCGGTTGGATCAGTGAACGGCCGCCCCTGCCGTTCCTTGGCCGGGCTGGGTAGAATGTCGGTTTTGTCATTGCCTGTTTGCGCGGAGCCGGCCGTTTATGTCGCACGACCAGTACGAAAACCCGTTGATCAGCCGTTACGCTTCGGCCGCCATGAGCCAGTTGTGGAGTCCTCGGCGCCGAATCGGCGTCTGGCGCCGGCTCTGGATCGCGCTGGCCGAAGCGGAGCAGGAATTGGGGCTTTCGATCAGCGACGCGCAAATTGCCGAAATGCGTGCGCATGTCGACGACATCGATTTTCAGGCGGCTTGGGAGCACGAACGGCGGTTGCGGCACGATGTGATGGCCCATGTACACGCCTTTGGCGATGTCTGCCCGGCGGCCAGGCCGATCATCCACCTCGGCGCCACAAGCTGTTTCGTGACCGACAACGCCGACCTGCTCCTGCTGCGCGAGGCGTTGGAAATGGTCCGTTCCCGACTCGTGGACGCAATTCTCGCCTTGGCCGACTTCGCCCGCGACCAACGAGATTTGGCCTGCCTGGGCTTCACCCATATGCAGCCGGCCCAACCCACGACGATCGGCAAGCGGGCCTGCCTCTGGGCGTACGACCTCACGATGGATCTCTCAGCCCTCGAACAGCAGCTCTCTTCGCTCCGCGCCCGCAGCATCAAGGGCGCCACCGGCACGCAGGCGAGTTTTTTGCAACTCCTGGGAGGCGACCACGAAAAAGTTCGCCGGTTGGAACAGCTGGTGGCCCAAAAAATCGGCTTCGACAATTCCTACGCCGTCACCGGGCAAACCTACTCACGCAAGGTCGACTTCTCGATACTCTCGGCGCTTTCCGGCATCGGGCAAAGCGCGCACAAAGCCGCGACCGACATCCGCATCATGGCCAGCCGCAAGGAAATGGAGGAGCCGTTCGAGGCCGATCAGATCGGCTCTTCGGCCATGCCTTACAAACGGAACCCAATGCGCACGGAGAGAATTTGCTCGTTGGCCCGGTTCGCCATGAGCCTTCCGGCCAACGCCGCCGATACCGTGGCCACGCAGTGGATGGAGCGCACGCTCGACGATAGCGCCAACCGGCGTCTTTCCCTGCCGCAGGCCTTTCTGGCGATCGACGCGGTATTGATTCTTTATCGCAATGTCGCGCGGGGATTGGTGGTGTACCCTCGGGTGATCGGCAACCACCTGCTGGAGGAACTGCCTTTCATGGCTTCGGAAAGCATTCTGATGGCCGGAGTGGCGGCCGGCGGCGACCGCCAAGATCTCCATGAAAAAATTCGCCAACACAGCCAAGCCGCCGCCGCCGTCGTGAAGGGCGAAGGCGGCCGAAACGATTTACTCCAGCGGCTCGCGGCCGACGCCGCGTTTGCCAACGTCGACCTTCAGGCAACGCTCGATCCGGCCAAACACGTGGGCCGCGCGCCGCAACAGGTCGACGAATTCCTACAAACAGTCATCGAACCGATTCGAGCAAAATACGGCGACACACCGCTGGACGATGAACAACCAAAGGTTTGACGAAACCGGTCCACTAACAAAGCGGCGGAATTTAGTCGATCAAACACGGTCTTAGCCACGGAGGCCGCAGTACAACAGCAAGGAAAAGGGAAACGCCCTCAAGCTAAATCTCTTGCTTGAAAAAATCATGCAATGAATTTGCCACAGAGAGCACCGAGACCCCAGAGTTTGACGGCTCGGGCGTTGTCTTCGGTTCATAACGTTCTCGACTCCTCTTTCTCCGTGGTCTCGGTGCTCTCGGTGGCAAAAACTTTTCTTGGTTGCGGACGGCGTTCGTGCTGTGTTCTCTGCGGAAAGTTTTCCTTGGAAGAACTTCTAGGTCTAAAATACTTTCCAAACTAGCGGCTTCTTAGGCGAGCGGCGGAAAATAACTTACCCGCACGCAGCGGGAGTCCGTGAGTGTTTTTTGGGTTCCCACCCACGCGGGAATTACCGTTTGCTGATTCACTCGCTTGCGCTTCGTGCTTGTATTAGGTAAATTTTCATCTGCCGCTCGCCTTAGAGGCCGAAACTGCGGCTTTCCCTTTTCCATCCTCTGAAAAGACCGTTTTCATTCCAACGAGCGTTTTTGTGATACGAATCAACCACCTCAACGCCCCGCCCGAAGCATTACGCCGGGGCGCCGTTGCCATTGGAAATTTTGATGGCGTCCATCGTGGGCACGCCGCGCTGATCAAGCGGTTGCTCCAACGCGCCAAGGAAGTTCGAGGCCCGGCGGTGGTGTTCACGTTCGACCCCCACCCGGTGCGCATCCTGCGTCCTGAAAACGCGCCGCCGCCGCTCACCTGGACCGACCGCAAGGCGGAGCTTTTGGGCGAGTTGGGCGTCGATTGGGTGGTCGCGTATCCGACCGACGAAGCGCTTCTGCGGTTGCCGCCGGAAACATTCTTCCACGAAATCGTGGTGCGGAAACTGGCGGCCCGGGCGATGGTGGAAGGTCCGAATTTTTTCTTCGGCCACAACCGCGCCGGCGATATCGACCTGCTCCGTGAGTATGGCGCCAAATCCGGTGTTTCGGTTGAAGTGGCGCCTCTGGTGGCCGGCGAAGGTGGGCGAATCGTGTCCAGCAGCGAGATACGTCAGGCGATTAGCACGGGCGACTTGAAACGCGCGGGCGAAATGCTGGGTCGGCCCTATCGCATTCGCGGCATGGTCACGCACGGCGCGGCGCGGGGCGCGAAAATCGGCTTTCCCACGGCTAATATCGAAGCCATCGACACACTCACGCCGGCGCATGGCGTGTATGCGGGCGTGGCCCATGCGGCTGAAACGAAACACGCGGCAGCCATACACATTGGGCCGAGCCCAACTTTTGGCGAACGTGTTTCCAAGGTGGAGGTTCACCTGCTCGATTTCGACGCATCGCTTTATGGTTTGCCGCTGGAGGTTGACTTCCTGGAGCGATTGAGAGAAATTCAACCGTTCGACTCCGTGGAGTCTCTCCAACAACAACTCCGGCAAGACGTGTCCGAGGCGCGCAGCGTGGCGGGCATGGTTACCTCTGAAGAAACGCCTTTTGAATGACGATAGACTGGCCGCGATTGGCGGAGATTGTCGCCTCGCACGAATCCTTTCTGCTCACCAGCCACCGCCGCCCCGATTGCGACGCCCTGGGCAGCGAAATTGCGTTCGCCGCTATTTTGGAGCGACTGGGAAAGCAGGTCGTGATTCTCAACGCCGACCCTGTCCCGCCGCATCTGGCGTTTATCGACCCCGCGCAGCGAGCGAAAGTGCTGGGCGTCGACCACACGCTCGAATCGCCGCCGGAGCATGACGTGTTAGTCGTGCTCGATACCTGCGCCTGGGGGCAGTTGGGAGAGATGGCCGACTTGGTGCGCGCCACGCCCGCACTCAAGGTAGTGCTCGACCACCACGTTGGCGCCGATGACCTCAACGCCGTGGAGTTCAAAAACACCACCGCCGTGGCCACGGGGTGTTTGGTTGTTGAAGCCGCCGACGCGCTGGGCGTCGAACTGACCAAGGAAATGGCCGACGCCCTGTTTGCCGCCATCGCGACCGACACCGGTTGGTTTCGCTTTCGGACCGTCGGCGCCGACGCCTATCGCACCGCCGCCCGATTGCTCGACGCCGGCGCCGAACCAGCCGACGTTTTCACCTCGCTCTACGAACAAAGCACGCCCGAACGCGTGCGGCTGCGCGGCCGAATTCTTCAACGCGTGCAGGTGAAAAACAACGGCCGGCTGGCCTACACGGTGGTAAATCAGGCCGATTTTACAGAAACCGGCGCCCTGCCCGGCGATACCGAAGATGTTGTTAATGTCCCACTCACCATTCGGGGGGTGGAGGCCGCCTTGTTCTTTTTCGAGCAAACTGGCGGGTATAAGGTCAGTTTTCGCAGCCGAGGTCCGCTCGATTGCAATGCGGTGGCGGGGCAATTCGGCGGCGGCGGGCACAAGGCGGCGTCCGGAGCGTTTGTCGAAGGAAAATGGGAAGAAGTTGAGTCTCGGGTGCTTGACGCTGTTTTCCAAGCCATGGGATAATAGACGCGGTTGGTCAGCAAACATCAGCCACCCCTGTTTACCCCCCACCTGGAACCCACTTCCAGCAAACAGGATGCAAGCCGTGGAGCATTCGATTCCCGAAGGGACGTTTGAGCAGCTCTGCTTTTCCAAAAAGCTAGGCTTCTGAACCGGGCCATCGTTTTTCCACGCTTTCTTTGTTGGCCCCGCCCCTGGCTGTCAAAAGACTGGGCTTGCTGGTAATTGGACTTTGTCCGGTTTTTGTTCCGTGCAGACACCGGCGGCTAGGTGAGAGATTTATCAATAGTTATTTGTCAATCATCATTTGTCATTTGAGAAAGTGACGGAAAACGCGCCCCGTGCCGAGATGTCTGCAAAACAAAAGCAGCACGCGTGACGAACGATCAGACCAACAAATGCAATAGCCAATGACAAATAACTAATAACAAATGAGAGACCAAATGTGGAACAAAAACGTCCCATTCACAAACGCCAGTTTTTGCCCACAACCCCAATATTTTAACAGACCAAGCTCGCCCGCCGGTTTCGCTTCGCTTGCGTTTGATCCTCCTTTACCCTCTAGAGGCGTTCATCAATGACAACCACCAACTCCGAGAGCACAACTCCCGACCAGCCGCCTCCGCGCGAGCGACGCAACTTCTTGGCGGAGGGCGCTGCCATCGTGATTGGCGGAATCGTCGGTCTGTTTCCGGTCGCGGTTGGGCTAGGCGTGATTTTCGACCCGCTGCTTCGCCCCAAGAAAAAAGGCCCCGGCGGCAAGGTAATCGGCGGTGGATTTGTTCGCATCGCTAGTCTCGACTCCCTGCCCGAAAACGGCCAGCCCCAACAATTTCCCGTGATTGCCGACCGGCTCGACGCCTGGAACTATTTCCCCGACGAACGCATCGGCTCTGTTTTTCTCCGCCGCGTCGGTGAAAACGAAGTGCAGGCCTTCAATTCGGTCTGTCCGCATTTGGGCTGCTTGGTTTCTTACGCTCGTGGAAAAAACTATTTCCATTGCCCCTGTCATAACAGCGCGTTTCAGGTCGACGGCGAAAAAATCGAAATACCGGGTAAGATCAACCCCAGTCCTCGCGGGTTGGATTCACTGGAGGTCGACGAGAAAAAATTGACCCAAACCGGCGAGATTTGGGTCAAATTTGAAAACTTCTATACCGGCAAGAAAGAAAAGGTGGTCAAATGATGGGCAACCTACTGAAATGGCTCGACCACCGCACCGGCTACCAAGCTGTTCTTTCCGACGCCCTCTACGAAAATATTCCCGGCGGCTCGCGTTGGCGATATATCACGGGCAGCATGCTCGTGTTTGCTTTTGTCACGCAGGCGATCACCGGCCTTATTCTCTGGGCCGCCTATAGCGCCAGCGCGCAAACGGCCTGGGAAAGCGTGTTTTACATCCAGCATGAAATGGCGTTCGGCTGGTTGTTGCGGGGCGTGCATCATTACATGGCGCAGTCGATGATCATTCTACTGGCGCTGCATATGTTGCAAATCGTGGTCGATGGCGCTTACAAACCGCCGCGTGAATTCAATTTCTGGGTGGGGCTGGTTTTAATGCTGCTCATTTTGGGCCTAGCCCTCACCGGCTACCTCCTGCCCTGGGATCAAAAAGGCTTCTGGGCCACCAACGTGGCCACCAACCTAGCTTCGCTGACGCCGGTCGTGGGCGATCAAATACAGCAAGTCATCGTGGGAGGAACCCAGTACGGAAACCACACCCTGACCCGTTTCTTCGCCGTACATGCTGGTTTGCTGCCGGCCTTGGTGGTCGGTTTTCTGGCTTTGCACATGGCGTTTTTCCGCCGACACGGCATCACGGCGGAGCCTTCGCCCGACCGCTCCGACCAATACTTCTGGCCGCAGCAGGTTCTTAAAGACGCGGTCGGCTGCTTCGTGTTGATGATTGCCGTGGTGGGCGTTGTCGTTTACACCCACGGCGCGGAACTGACCGCACCCGCCGACGCTTCCGAACCGTATGCGGCAGCGCGGCCGGAATGGTACTTTTTGTTCCTGTTTCAGATGCTGAAGAAGTTTGATTCAGAGTTCATCGGCGCGATTGTCGTGCCGGGCGTCGTGATGGGGTTCCTGTTTCTCATGCCCCTGACAGGACGCGTGAAAATCGGGCACATTGTGAATGTGGTCGTGTTGTTGGTGCTGTTGGGCGGCGCCGGTTATTTGACGGTCGAAGCTTGGAATGCCGATCACTTCGCGGAAAGGAACGTTGCTCCCGGCGAGAAAGACTTTGCCGGCAATGCAGACGCCAAATCCGCCTACACCGACAAATACGAAGCGTCTGAAGGTTTTCTCAAAGCGCAAAAACAGGCCCATGCGGATTACGAGCGTTTGGTCGAGCTGATCGAACGCAAGGGCATTCCCAAGGAAGGGGCCGTGGCCTTACAGCGCAACGACCCGAAAACGCAAGGGCCGAAATTGTTCACCCGCCATTGCAGAAGTTGTCATAGCCACGACGACGGCAGCGGCGAGGGCATTGTGGCGGAATCCAACACGGCGCCCAACCTGCACGGAATGGGTTCGCGCGCGTGGCTCGCCGGGCTTCTCGATCCTCAAAAAATCAAAACCGACCACTACTTCGGCGGCACGGCGCTGATGGAAACCGACGCCGGCATGATGGAGTTTGTCACGGGTGATTTAGCAAACCTCGACGCCGACGGAAAAGACCTGCTCGACAAAATCATTGTCGCCGTTTCGGCCGAGGCAAAGTTGCCCGCGCAAGCCAAACAAGACGCCACAGCCGCCGCCGACGGCGCTCTGGCGGCTGGGCGCGCCGCGTTCGAGGAATCGTTCGATTCCTACGCCTGCGCCGATTGCCACAAACTCGGCGATATCGGTGAACTAGGCGACGCCCCCGACCTCACCGGCTGGGGTTCGCACGAGTGGCTGCGAGGCATGATTGCCAACCCCAACCACGAGCGGTTCTATCCTGACAACAACGACCGCATGCCGGCCTTCGCCAACAACGCCGACCCCGAACGCAATCAACTCAACGACCACGAACTCGATATGCTCGTACGTTGGTTGCGTGGCGAAGACTAACCAACCTCGCGAACCGTTGGAGTTCACGCTTCAGCGTGTTTAAAAGATGCCTGAAGAAACAAACCATGCTAAAGCATGAACTCCAACGGATGTAATGAAAAACATACTAAAGCATGAACTCCAAACCGTTGAGCGTTCCCGTGCTGGATCCAAATGCTTCCGTTTCGACGCCCATATTTTGCAGCATGGAAACAAAAAGGTTGCTCGACGCCATGGTCCGGCTCTTGTGTCGATTTCGCGTTCGACATGCTCACCTCTTTCATCCGCCCAACAACCGGAAAGCGCTGCATTGCCACGAAACCGGGCCGAATCGTAAAGGGCTCGCAGGCCTTGGCGCACGGTGGAGTTTACTCCGTAAGGCGGTCCGTGAGTCTATGATTACTGAATCCAATCCACACGCTGCTGTAGGATCCTTCGCCGCCGGTAACGAAGGTGTGGCTCGTCGGCAAGTCGAACGCTCCCACCCGGGTCCACTCGTCATGGGCGGTTGTGCTGCTGCGCAACGCACCATCTTTGTTCCAAAAGCAGACGTTGTAGAATTCAGGCAGAACCTTGTTTTCCTTATTGCGATGGACGCGAAAAACGGAAATCGTGAATCGCCCGCCGCCCATCTCGCGGTTGACCTGACTGATTACGTCGCCTTTCACGCGATAAGTGCTGGCCATTCTCGAATCGTAGTCCAGCTTGATCAGGCGGCCTAGCGGATGCCCCGTCTGTTGGTCGGCATAGGACACATCTTCGGTGAACTCAGCGCTGCCCAATCGGTGGCTGATCAGAGATTGCAGCGAACGCACGGCAGCCGATTCTTCGTCCAGTTTCACGCCCTTGAGTGTCACTTTGCCATCTGCATCGACGTTGATCTTTCCACACCGGGCCCGCCCATCAATGTTGACACAGACATCGGCCGTGAAACCTGGAAACTCGCTCCAGATCGCACGGGCTTGGCGCGCCTTAAACAGCAGATCCGCCGCCGAAACTTTTTCCGACGCATCGGCTAGAGAGGGAGGAATATCCAGAGTCAACGTGCAGTAATGGCGGATGTTTTCGTATTGCTCACCTTGATATGAGCCAGCCTTGGATTCGGCGACGCGCGCCCGAATCGCGTATCGCCCGCCAACGAGCGACTTGATCCACACCACCCCATCGTCATCCGTTTCGACCTGCGTTTTCGCACCCGCCGGACTCATCACAACGACCTCGCAGCCGGCTGCGGGATCACCTTCGTGAAGCACCTTGAGTTGCAGGCCGTCAGGCGTGATGCTTGGAACGATGTCCAGGCCAAGTTTGGTCGCGCGGCCCAGCTTTCTTAGGTTCGCCGCCGCCGCATTGAGGCTTTTGGCGTAGTAGTGCAACAGTATCGGCTTGTCGCCTCGCGAAAAGACGCCGTACAGGCAATCTGCTTCGAGGACCGAAGGCGACGCAGGGCTCATTGCGGCCTCCAGCCAAGCCCTCTCCCCGTTGACAATAGACTTCGTCTTTAGTTTGGTGGTGGGCTTGATTAACGATCGACTCCAGAGACGCGTCTGTGCAATGCGGCCGATCAAACGGGCTTCGCCAGGCGCCGCCGACTCGCCAAAATAAATGCGAGCAACTCGTTGTTCGCCATCCTGATGAACAGCGACCCAAACGAAATGTGCTTGAGCATTCATCGGCGCCAATAGTACGGCGAGCAGGCTGAAAGAGGCTGTCAGAAAACGCATGGTGTGTTCCTTGTTCGATGGAGTGCGTGATTGGTGTAGTCTACTATTTCGTTTTGAGGTCAAAGTCGAATTCATTCGTCTTTCCCTCCTTCGTTTCGCAAACCAGTGTCGACTGATCGTTGAACTGTGGCGGGATCGGGTTCTGGGGCAACACTCGCGGCGCTTTGGCGTCGAAATCTTCCGGGTCATCCAAGTTATACGCGAACTCTTGGTCTGCACGAATCTCGACGCGCAGCTTGCCGATTGCTGGGCCGTCCTTCTTGCTCAGCTTATAAGCACCGTCACTTACTTGTCCCGACGCCTTCGGCCCTGCCGATCCTTCGGTCGGAATGAATGTGATGGAACCGGCGTTCAATGCTTGTCCATTGACCGTTACGTTACCCTTTACTGCAACTCGCGGCAGTCCGGCATCGTCGCAACCCGCCGACACGAAAACCAACAGGATTGTCAGCCCGATAACGCGGGCAGTCTTCAATAAAACATTAGTCATAACTGCTCCATCTTCTATGAATTTCATAGCGTGTAAAACCCGAGCCCTGCCTCAGCCACAAGCGACTCACCTGTGGCTAAGGCAACGTCACGGATACCGGATCCGCAGGTCCTAGTACTCGTCGTCGAGCGTTTCGCCACGGGCTCGTGTCGCAAGCGAATCAAGCAGATTGGCGTCGACCGTCTCGGCGACAAAGCGAACCGCCCCATCGACGAACGCGAATTGCGCACCACCCGGATGATCGCTGCGGAACGTCTGGTATTCGTTGAAACCGGTCACAAGCTTGTTGCTATTGTAGATACCAACCGTCGCACCGATCGAGATTCCGGGGTAACCGATTCCCCACGCAACCGCGCCGCCTCGGAGTTGTCCAACGCAGGGCCCGCTACTGAACATGTAGTTCTTCAGGCCGTAGTCAGCTTCCCCTAGAAGAAACGTACTTGTTGCGCCATCAGCAATATCACGGAAACGAGTCGTGCCGTTGTCGTGCTTAACGATGGCGCCATTGTGGACCGGCCCCCAAGCGTTTTTGGTTCCTGACGACACTAAATAACTTGACGCAGCGCGTGACTCACCGCAGGCTGCGTTCGGAATGTCACGGGGGAGGACCATTGAGGGGCACAGATAGGTCGGGACAATCTTGGCAATGACATTGCCGTTGTTCGAATTGACTAGGTCATTGTATTTCTCACGCCCATCATAGCCATCGAACAGAGGGCCTTGTTCGCCGTACGGCAAGATGGCCGTGAAGAAACTGTAGAACTTGCCCCGCCAATGCGTGGCTGTCGGAAAAGCCCGAAAGGTGTCGTGATAGTTGTGCGTGGCCAACGCGATTTGCTTAATGTTGTTTGAGCAACTCATTCGCCGCGCGGCCTCGCGTGCGGCCTGCACCGCCGGCAACAACATTGAAACCAAAATACCGATGATGGCAATCACCACCAACAACTCGACAAGCGTGAAACCGCGAGAATGGGAATTTCGCCGTACCATGAAACACTCCTTCAATCGCAAACAGGAAAACGGACACAAAACGCGAACCAATTCGCACCACACACTGGATGTGGCTGGCAATTGGCAAGGAGTGCCGAAGCTGGCTGCATCAAAAGAGCCTCAGTAGTTGATACTGAGTATCAGTTTCAGTATGATTGCAGGTCTATTGTGTGATTGCAAGTACTAATAAATAAGAAATTCAAAGAATTTCGATCAGCGAAAACCGCGTCGCTCCCGAATCCTCGAAAATCCGTGGAATCTTCTGGAGTTATTGAGATTTGATCTCATGATATTTCGGGCCGCAGATGAGGCGATTGAATCCGCAGTTTCTTCGAACCCACAAAGTGAGTATTTCGATGACCGAAAATCACCAACGAAACGATGATCTTCAGCAGGAACTTGCGCCTACTCCGCAGCCGTTAGGAACGCGGACGGTCACCTCGAGTGAATTACTACAGGGATCGAAAGAATTACTGATCATCCATGGTCAATATATCTATCGATTGCGGGAAACACGTAATGGCAAGCTGATCCTCCACAAGTGACAGTCGGGCCTGCAATCTGATTCGATCCAGGGATTTTCCCTTCGCTGTGAAAAGAACGCTCACTCGGGCGATGCCCCTATCGATCGTAAACCGCACACACCAGCCCCGCATTTTCGAAATGTCGGGCTTTTAATTCGGCGAATGGATTTCGCTCGGCGCCCAAACATATCGGCAACGCTGGAGTTCATGCTTGAGCATGTTTAAAAGATGCCCGAAGAAACTAAACAGCCTAAAGGCTGAACTCCAACGGATGTAATGAAAAACATGCTAATACCTTCTAACACAACTTGGTGGGTCAGCATCAAATTCCGTGTTTGAAACGCCAAACAGGGGTTATGTTAGGAGCTCTAAAGCATGAACTCCAAACCGTTGAGCGTTCCGGTGCTGGATCCAAACGTTTCGGTTTCGACGCCCATGTTTTGCAGCATGGAAACAAAAAGGTTGCTCAGCGGCGTGTTGTTGTCGTGTCTGAAGGCCAGATGCCGGCCGTGTTTGAAGCCGCCGCCGGCCAAGAGAACGGGCAAGTTGCGGTTGTCGTGCCGGTTGGCGTCGCCCATGTTGCTGCCGTACAGAACCATGGTGCTGTCGAGCAAGCGGCCCGATTCCGCCGGCGTTTCGGCTAGTTGCTTCAGCAGTTGCCGCAACAGAACCATCTGCCGCCGGTCTGCCTTTTCCAACTGGGCCAGATTCTCAGGACGCATGCCGTGATGACTAAGATTATGGTAGCCGGTCGTACTCTTTTGCTCGTCGTTGAGTTGGAATACAGGCGTGGCGAAGGCGTCGACCATCAGCGTGATGATGCGCGTTGAGTCTGACTGGAATGCAATGTGCGCCATGGAGAGCATCTGCTCGAACTTGTCGAACAGCAGGGCGCGGTCGGTTATGTCGTGGGGCGGCTCTTGTTCGGCGTTCGGCTTGGGACGCTGCTCCCATTCGCCCGCCGCTTGCAGCCGATGTTCGAGTTCGCGAACGGAGGTGAAATACTGATCGAGCCGCGCGCGGTCGGAATCGCCCAAGCTGCGGCTAAATTGCCGCGTCGATTCCAACACGGCGTCGAGAATACTGCCCCGTTGCCGCAACTGATTCAAACGCGAGGCGACTTCCGCCGCGGCGCCCTGCAAGAACATCTTTTTGAAGAGCGCCGCGGGGCTGTCTTCGGCCGGCAGCAGCACGCCGTCGCGGGTCCAGGATAAGCTGCGATTCGCTTTGTCGATATTCACTCCCACGTTCAACGTGGCGAAACGGGTTTGTCGTCCTTGCCGTTGGGCGGCGAACTGGTCTAGCGAAATCTCGTTGCGGAAACCGCTGCTGGTGGGATTTTTCGCCGCGGTTAAAAAACAGTTCTCCGTGGAGTGGCCGCCTTCGACCGCCGGGTGCGAAAGCCCGCTGAACACGGTGAAGTCGGCGCGAAAGGCTTCGAGTTCCTTTAGATAGGGCGAAAGCTGGTAATCGGCGCCGGTTTTTTTGGGGAACGCGGTTTTGGGAAAGAACGGTTTGGGCAGCACGCCCAGGTTGTTCGAGATCAGCAACATGCGTCGCGGCTGCGAATTTGAACCGGCTGCCGCTAGCGTTTGCCGGCATTCCAGCAGCGGCAGCGCCATCGCGACACCCGCGCCGCGCAAAAACGTGCGCCGCGAAAGCCTCGCCAATAATTTGGAAGTGTGTGTTGTCATCGTAGATGCTTTTACTGCGTGCAGGTAGCGATAGCTCGTTTAACGGCAAGCCGAAGGCGGCTGTGTTTTGAGCCCACGCGTACTGGCAAGGCAGAAAAACGCAGCCGCCTTCGGCTTGCCGTTAAACGAAGAAAAACCGTAATCCTAACGGCGGCTCCCCAAAAAAATCCGGCTTTGCACCAAACCATGCAGCAGATCGCGCGTGCGATATTCGTTCGCCCGGCAGCGATCGAGAATTCCCTCGATCACCGGCCGGTCTGAAAATCGGACCGGCGTCCCCGTGGCGTACATGGTGAACTGCTGCAACACGTTGCGGGCAAGCTGCCGGGGGTCGGACAAAAGCAGCGCCTTGAGTTCTACAATTCCTTGAAATGTTCGGCCATCTCGCAAACGACCGCCGGCGTCGATCTTGCCCGCCACGTGGTAGGCGAACTCGTGGCCGGCGCGGTCGATACCGGTTATTTTATCACCGCTGGCGAGGCTTCGATAGCGATCGCGCCAGGCGCCCAGAACATCGAAGTTCTCCAGCGCCGCGCCAACCGGGTCGAAGCGGGCGTGGCATGCGGAACAAGAGGCGTCTTGGGTGTGTTTGGCCAACTGTTCTCGGATCGTTGTTGCGCCGCGAATGTCGGGTTCGACGGCCGGAACCTGCGTGGGCGGCGGCGGCGGCGGTTGCCCCATGATTCGGTCCATGATCCAGGCGCCGCGCACCACGGGCGATGTGGTGGAGCCGTTGGCGGTCACTTTCATCATGGCCGCTTGCGTGAGCAATCCGCCCAGCGGACTCGAAGCTGGCAGCGCAACACGGCGGAGGCGAGAGCCGCTGACCGGCGGTAAATCGTAATGGCGCGCCAGGCGGTCGTTGACCAGGGCGAAGTCGGCGTCGACGAGAACCGAAACCGGCAGATTCTCACGCACCATCAGCGTGAAGAAGGCGCGCGTTTCAGCGGCCATCGAATCGATCAGGTAGTCGTCGAAGCGGTATTCAGGATACAGCCGAACATCGGGTTCGTCGCGGCGAATATCTTTCAGCGAGAGCCAGTAATCGGTGAAGTTGTTGACGAACTGTTGGAAGGCGTCATTCTCAATGAGGCGGTTCGTTTCGTCGTGCAGTAGGTTGGCGTTGCGAAGTTGTCGGTTTTTCGCATGGGCCGACAATTTCGCATCCGGCCGCGAGTTCCCTAAAAAATGCGAGAGCCGCGACGCGATGGCGTACTGATCGTGAAGCTGGTTTTCACCGGCCTCCGTTGGAACCGGCAGATACAGAAAACGCCCGGAGCACAAAAACGCGCTGTAGCCGGCGAGCAACGCTTCGGCCAGCGGAGTTTCGCGTTTGAGTTCCGCCAAAACGAGTTGTTCGTAAACCGCAACCGCTTCTTCTGGTATCGGCCCTCGCGCCGCAAGATGCACGAAACGCCGTAGCAGTCGTACAGCGTCTTGTTCTGGTTGCTCTGAAACGAGGGCTACTTTCAACCGCCCACTGGTTGCCAGACGTATCGGTAGGTTGCCGAACAATGCTTTGTGCGAAGCCGGCGGCCACTGCGGGGAATCGATCGGGCCGGAAATCTCCAGCCACTGGAAAGCAACGCCAGGATGCCCGCCCGGCGGCATGGGAGGGAAGTCGTAGTAGAGCGGACCGTCGTCGGGGTTGATGGCCCGCGGAACCGGCAGGCCCAGCAGGCTGTATTCGAAGGTTTCATTCCGCTTCAAACGAATGGTGGTTTCGTAGACCGCGACTTCCGGCTGGATATCGAGCAGTCCGCCGGTGGCTCGCACATCGCCGGAAACATCGGCCCCCGAACGTTTCCGCGCTCGAAAGGTCATCGGCAAAGGCGCCCAGGCGGGAAGCAGACGAAAATCTCGCGCCTGGCGCACGGCGCGGGCCGAAAAACGCACCCGATACGCGCCCGGTTCGGCGGCGGTGAAGGTGTCGGGGTATCCATAATAGGGCCACGACGGCGAGCGAAAAATCGCCAGTTCGATGGCGGGATCGTGGTTGTTTTCTTTACGCATTCGCGCTAGGTCGGCGCCTGAAAGCGGCGCCAGTTGCGAACTCTTGGCGTAGAACATCGCTTCACGGCCGCCAAAGGTATGCGACTCTTTAAACATTCGCGTGGCCGGCAGCCGATGCTGCACGACCTCGCGAGGTTTTACGCCAGAGGCCGCCGCTTGCCGCAACGCCGCATCGGCCACTTCTAGATAAGCCGCCAGTTGCACACGGGAAATATCGAGTGTTTTGGCCGACTTGTTGCTATGGCCATCTTCACGATCTTCTGGCAGCATGTCGCGAATGTCGAGAAACGGCAACTTCAAAAGATCTCGCAGGTTCGCTTCATACTCGCCCCGATTCAGCCGCCGCATCGGGCCGCGCCCCTGCGACAAAACCTCGGCATAATCGGCGGCGTAAATCGCCTTCGACAACACCGCCAGCAGCGCCGCACGATCCACCGCGTCAAGCTCCTCGGATTCCGGCGGCATCTCATGCTTTTCGATGCGATCGAAAATCTGAATCCAACGCCGCCGCTGTTCAAGAGATTCAAGCCGCCAGGGCAGCGTCTCCAAGTTAAGGCCGCCTTCCGCCGTATCGTTACTGTGGCAGTCTAGGCAGACCTGTTCGATAAAAGTATGAACCGCTTCTCCGGCCAGTTGTTGGGCGGCAGGGTTTTCAGCGGCAGGGTTTTCAGCGGCAGGGTTTTCAGCGGCAGGGTTTTCAGCAGCAGGGTTATCAGCAGCAAGGGCGGCGCCGCCGCACGATACGACAAACGCCGCCATGATAATTACGAACCATTGGCGTTGTGTGAACACAGTTGGCATCCATCTTTGGGCTATCGCAATCGAGAGTGCTTGATAATTCAGCAACATCCATTCTACCACGGAGCGACGCACCAGAAACGCCTGTCTGACAATTGGTAAATTTCCACCTGCCGCTCACCTTGGGAATCGTCCTGAATTCACATGCCGAAAAAAAGCCCGGCATTTTGAAAATGCCGGGCTTTTCCGAGCTGCAACCAGGAACTTATTTCAGGACTATTTCTTATTTGCTTCCTTCATGCGGAAGCGCATGCGCCAGACTTAATAAGGCGTACGCGGTTACCAAATTGCGATCTCCCTCCAGCCAACGCGACGTTTCGTTGAACCAGGAGCCGTCGGTTTGTTGGCGGCGGGCAAGTTCCGTCAGTAGTTCCGACCGCCAATCGTGCTGGACGCCATCTGAACCGATGAATTCATCTTGCCCTACTGCTTCCAACGCCTTGGAAAAAGTGTGGTAGTAATAATAAAGGCCGTTTTCGCCCATCCCCGGATTCGACGAAAGGTCGTAATGTTTGCGGATCCAATTCGTGGCGGCCTTAACGCGAGGGTCTTTTGGACCGACTCCGGCGTAAATCATGCTTTTGAGTCCGGCGTAGGTCATGGAGCCGTAACTGCGTAGTCCGCCGTTGGGCGTATCGCCGGCTTGGCTGGAGCCGCCGGCGGCGGGCGTGTAATAGAAGCCGCCATCGGGATTCTTGGCGGCGAAGGGGGTGTTGTTGTGTTCGGTTTCTAAATTCTGGCAGCGTGAAACAAACAACAGCGCCTGTTGGATGGCTTCGCTGTTGGCGTCGTTACCGGCTGCTTTCAGCGCTTCAATGAGAAAGGAGGTATTGGAAAGGTCGGGCCGCTTGTGGCTGCCGTAGCCGGCGCCGCCGTATCCTGGGTCGGAAACGTCTTTACCTTCTTCGGCGTTCCATTGGATGCCCTTGATGAAGGCGTCGGCCTTTTTGATGACGTCGTCGTAGCGGCCGTTTCGATTGGCCGCGGTGAAGGCCAAAACCGCCGTGCAGGTTTCATAGTTGCGATGCGTCGACTCCGGTGCATAGATTCCGCCGGAAGGTTGAATGAACGACTCCAAGTAAGCCAACGCCTTGCGCACTGCGGGGTCGTTGGGCGATTGCCCGCTTTCCAAAAGCGCCGTCGCGACCAAGGCCGTCAAACCAGGACCGCCATACGCGCTGAACGACCCGTCGGCCGCTTGCCCCTTGGTTTTGAGGTAGTCGATGGCTTTGGCCACCACTTGCTCATGCCGCCGAAAGTCGTATTGGACGTGCTTTTGTGCGGCGGCTGCTTCCGTGGCGTCTTGGGCGACCGCGTTTTGGAGCCCCGCCGAGCCGAACGAAAACACGGCCAACGATAAGCAGAGAACGACGGATTGGCTGCGGCCGGGTGATGATGTCTTCATTATTATTGGAGCCCTTTTTCAAACAAGCAGTCAGACGCTACCTCTGTTCGCTGAGGAGGTGCAATTTTCGTTCCGAAACGCCGTGATTCGCGCAGCGGTGCGTTTTGAGCGAACGGCGAGCTATCGCAAACGGCGTAAACGGTGAAGAAAGCGCCGCAGCGGCGCTTTTTTCACCGCCTCGGAAATTATACGCCTTCAGGCGGCGCATGCATATTATTCGAGCACCGCCAAGATTTCATGCTCGTTGAGAATTAGAAGTGTTTCGCCGTCTACTTCGACTTTTGAGCCGCCGAAGCCATCGTACACCACTTGGTCGCCATCGCTTACCTGCGGCGTGGCCCGTGAGCCGTCTTCCAGCAGACGGCCCTGCCCCACTGAAAGCACGCGGCCTTGCTGCGGCTTCTGGCGAGCCGAATCGGGCAAGACGATTCCGCCGGCGGTGACTTCGTCGGCTTCCATTTGTTTCACGACGACTTTGTCGCCTATGGGTTCGATTCGCATCTATTCGCTCCAACGACAATATCCGCCAGCTCTGCTAGCACAACACCCCGGATTCTCGCATGCCGCAGGGCCTTCGGCAAGATTGGCAAGCGAATCTCAGACCGGAAGTACACATATTGTTCGATTCCCGCATTACCTTCAACTGCTGTGACGAATATGCCGATCCACGAATCTAGGTAAGTCTTGCCGATCATACCGGTTCTACTGAAGAGTTTAGGCCCGTGTCGACCAACACCACGCGAAAACCGACTTCGTCAGCCGTAGCATCCTCCGAAGCGCGTTCCGAGGGAATGCGCGTCGATGGAGCGCATGGCCAGCCTGAGGTGGTCGAAAACGAAAGCCTGGAAGCCGCCGACCAGCCATCAGCGCTAGGCGCCAGCCAAAATGAGCGGCAGATTGAAATCCAATGGCGGGCTCAAGCGGAAGAATTAGCGGAGCGTCTGCAACACAAACAGCGAGAGTTGGAGCGACGAGAAGCCCGCATGAACGCCACCATGGCGGAAGCCGAAGCTGAAGTGCGGGCGACGCGCGTGTGGGCGGCGGAGCGAGTCCATGAGTTGCGGCAGCAGGAAGAGACGCTCAAAAAGCAGACAGCCGAAGCGGAGCAAGACCAGCGGGCGTTCGCCGCGGCGCGTCTGGCGTGGGAAGACGAGGTCAGGCAGTCGGGTGAACTTTTGGCTCGCAGCAAGAAACGCCAGAAAGAGCGGCGGGAAATCGCCCGGCAACGACATCGCGCCTTGGAGAGCCAAGCCAGCGCCCTACGCACCGCACAAGCCCGTCTGGAAGCCGAGCGTCAAACCAACGAACGGGAGCATCTGACAACCCAACAGCAAGGGGCCTTAGAGCGAGAAAACGAGTCGCTTCGGCTGAAACAGCTCAGCCAAGATATCGAACAACGGAGAGACGCCCTGCAAGAGCGGGAGCGGAGGTTCGACGCCGACCAACAGGAGGCGGCGCAGCGCGCCAGACAGTTTGAGTCGGATGTCGCGGTGCTGGCCGAAGAACGTGAAGCATTGCAACGTCTACAAGACCAACACCGTGAGATGTGCGACGCCCAACGAAAATCGGCCAACGAACGCCAGCACCGCCAAACCGAAATCTTACGCCAGAAGCAGGAGGAAATGACTCGCAACCGGGAAAGACTCGAACGGCTGCGAAACGAGGTCATGCAGACCCATCGAGATGCGCTCGAAATGCGACTCGCGACCGAAGAAATTTGGGCCAGGATCAACCAACACGCCAAGCCGGAGCAGGTCACGCAGACGCTCGCGGCGATCCGAAATCGGGTGTCTGACGAATACCGCCTGGCCAACGAATCGCTCGCCGAACGCTACCAGGAACTACAGGCGTTGGGGCAAAAAATCGTCGCCCGACAAAGCGCACTGCAAAAACAACGCAACGATGCACAACATTGGGTGGTTCGCCGCCGCGAGGAAATCGAGCAAGAGGCGGCTCGAATTATCGTCCGGGAGCGAGAACTGGAAAAATACGAACACGATCTGCGCCGGCAACAAATGACCTGGCGACTAGGCCGAAACGCGCCCGCCAGCGGCAACAACCGCAATGAACCGACTGATATTGACATCGCAATAAAACCTGTATAGCGTCTGGCCACCATGTCCACCAAACTCACAATCTCGATATTGTTCTTCGCCTGCTGGTTCGCAACCCCAGGGTTCGCACAAGAGGAAATGGCGCCAGGGAAGGCGTCGCTGGTCGTGTTGCGCAATGGCCGCACTCTGGTTGGAGAGGCGACCTACCAAGGAGACCGCTACCTGATTCGACTTGCCGCCGGCGGAGAAATCTCGCTCAAACAAAACGATATTGAGTTTGTCTGCCGAGATGTCGGGGAGGCTTATCTTTTCAAAAGCCGCAAAATATCGCCGAAAAGCGCGAGGCAACATCTCGATCTGGCCGAATGGTGCCTGCGGCAATCGCTCTATTCCCGGGCGGCGTCTGAATTGATGGCCGCCATGGAGATCGATCCTAAAAACAAACGCATTGCGCGCCTGGAGCGTCGGCTGACATTAGCGGTAAGTCCGCCGGTGGTGCTGCCTGCGGCATCAACCGAGAAGTCGAACTTCGTCAGCATGCAAGATATTGAGGAAAGCGTAAGCCAGCTCGATCTGGCCACCGTGAAGGAGTTTCGCACCCATGTGCAGCCGCTGTTGTTGAACCGCTGCCACGGTTGCCATGGCATGTCGGCGGAGAACGAATTTCGTTTGTTTCGTCCGTTCAAGGGCCGCGACATTACTCGTCGCACGACGCAGAGAAACATGTACGCGGCGATCAAAATGATTGATCGGGGGAATCCCAAAAAAAGCCTTCTCCTGACGCAACCGGTCGTCGCTCACGGCGGGACCGATCCCATTCTAACCAGCCAAAATCAGACGCAAATCGCGAGGCTGAAAGTCTGGGTGTGGATGGTCGCCCAGGGGCCGCAATCGCGGCGTCCGCACACGATCCAGCGACCCGATTTGTCGCTCCTGCAGAACAAACGCCATGGCGGTTCTCCGCCGCCAAGAAACGACGCGGCGTCTTCGGCATTGCATACGGCCCCGTTGCACACGGCCCCGTTGCACACGGCTTGGTCGCCGAAGTCGGATCCCTTCGACCCCGCCGCCTTCAACCGACTCTATTCCTCGGATAAGGAAAATTTGCCGTCCGACAATGCCGCCAGGAATTGATGGTTACTCTCCAGCAAGCCCGGCAGCACGCGTAGTTCCTCCAGCGTAAACCATTGGAACGACGCCACCTCTTCAGGACACGGCCGAATTTCGGCGTTGTGGTCGATTTCGGCCTGCCACCAGGCCAGTTCGACCCGCCACGCCGTTCGGCTGCGCCACAGCCGCCGGACCGGCCGGGCCACAACGCCCAATTCCTCCATCATTTCGCGAGAAATCGTTTCGTGCTCGCATTCCCCCGGCTCGATGCCGCCGCCCGGAAAACAATACGCTCCGGGCGCTTCCACGGTGAGCGAGCGGCGAATCACCAACAAATGCTGCTCTCGCCGCACCACGGCAACCGCCCCGCGGCGCAGCGGCGCCGAAGAGGGAGCGTTCGGCAATTCAGAATGATTGGTCATCTGCGGAACTCCGTTGCATTGCGGAAAAGCCCGGCATTTTCAAAATGCCGGGCTTTTAGTTCGGGAAATAGATTTGAGCAAGTCGTCAGGCGCGGCGGCGGGTGGTCGCGGTGCTGGTGGTGGCGGTCAGGGAGTAGTCCCATTGGTTGGCGGCGGCGAGGCTTCGCGATGACTTCCAATTCCCCTGTCTCCAAGACCCCCACACCGCGACCGCCGCGAACAACACTCCAACCCAGGCGGGCGTCAGCCAAAGATACCAGGCGATTCCCCAGAGCACGCCGAAGGCGGGCGCCCACGTGGCCAGAAAAGGCGCCGCACTGGCGCCCGTCGCCTTGCAACGCAGCCACCACAAATGGACAATCGCGGCGGCCCAGGCAATCGCCAACGCCAAAAACACGCTTGGCGTGTCGACGGAAGTCGATTCTTTCAGTCGCACCAGCACAACATTCTCGCCGCCCCGATGCACCGTCCGACGAACCACCACGCCATCGGCGGCGCTGGTGGTCAAACCGCGCCAAGGGTGTTCCCGCTGCACGAACGGAGAGGCCAACAACCCAATCCGATTGGTGTTTTTGGCAATTCCCTCGAGCAGCGTCGCCAATTCTTGAGGATCAACTTCCGCATTTTTCGCCTCCGCTTGCCGGGCCAAGGCGGCCTGGCAGTTCTCCAAACGATACAAAAACCCTTCGCCCCAACTTTCCAACTCACTCTCGGTCAGATTCGCCGCGACGTCGGTTGGCAGGTCGAGCAGGAAAGCCAAGGCGCGCAGGCGAAAAACGTTCTGGCGGGTTGGGTCGGCCGCCGCCGAATCGGTGGCTATTCTGTCGGCCAGAGTCGAGCGGGCGATGAGGGTCCCTAAGGAGCGCTCGACCGGAATCGCGGCCAACTCCGGCGCGGTAATCCGCCAGGGCGCTCCGCGCGAGGTCGGCGCCTGGGCGGTTCCCTGAAACACCACCTCCAGGTGTTGCGGCAAAATCGTGGACTGCAAATGCACCCGCCACCGATTCGGTACATGAGAATCAACCACCGCGGCGGCGCCGCCAATGCGCACACTGACCAGGCGAACACCCGCCGGAGCGACCACCTCGCAGTTGGCCAGTCCTGAGGGCTCCAAATCAAACCCCACGACGCCGTGGTAAGAAGCGTTGGCGTCCCAGACGATTTTTGCGTCGGCGAGCCTGACCAGCGGGTCTCCCACGAATTGCTCCACGCGCTCCAGCAAGGCGCTAAAGCCGGGCGCGACCACCTGGTAGGTTTTCCATTCGTCGTGATCGTCGTAGCGTCCTGGGAATATGTCGGGCAAGGGCGCCGGCCTCAAGCCCCGCACGCGCCAGGAAACAAGCTGTTGCTGTACTTGCAACGGCGCGGCCAAATACCGCTGGGGTTCTTGAACGTTGAGAAATTGAACATCGGGCGAACGAATGCCTTCTCCCGGCGATACGGTCAGTTTCGAGGTAATGGAAAAAGTAAATTCATCGTCGATGGCCTGTTTGGGCCTGAGCACCAGTTCGCGCCGGTTCCGACCTGGAATCTTTACGACTTCGTACGGTATTGCTGGTTGGATTTCGATTTGCTCGGGCCAATCGTCTGGTGTTTCGAGCCTGACTTCGTCGATCACTCCACGGCCCACCACTTCGACGCGTCCATCGAGCGCGGCCTCCCAGCCGTCTTCACGACGCCTCATTCCGGTGAGCAGCCACCCGCGAACCCGCGGTCGATTTAACGAGACTCGCAACAGAATGGGAGCGGGCTTCGGTGCGGCGTCGCGGGGCGCGGCGCCCAACCTCATCAGACTGGCGGCCAAACGCCCGCTGCCGGCGAGAAACGATTGCAGTTCGTCTTGTTCGACCGCTGCGTAACCCGGCGCTTCGAGCAATTCCACATTCACGCCAGGCCGCCGGTAAATGCGTATTTGTTCCGATTCCACATCGCACGCTTCCATTTCAAAACGCGGCAACGCGGTTTTCCCGATGCGGCTGCTCGGCTGTTCCGCCTGCACAATGATTTGGTGCGGCTGGTCGAGTTTGGAGGCCAGGAAGATTACCAACTCGCCCGCGTTTTGGCTCCAATGCAGCAACTGCTCTTGCCCGTTCTCGAGTACCGAAACGCTGCGAACCTTCACGTCTTGGGGCAGTTTCACGCGATGTTGAAAAAAACCGCCGCCGCTCGGCGAGACACTCACCCGGAGCAAGAGTTTCGTATGCTGCTGTAGTTCATCTTGGAGGGCGCCATAGCTGACCGTCAGTGTTTGCGAAGCCCTGGCCGATACCGCCCTGGGCTGGATGCGCAACCCCCAATCTTGTTGATCGTTGGCGTCCAGGCTGACGACAAAATCGGGCGCGGCGTCGGCTTCATTCCAACGGTCGGTGAAATCCGAAGCGACCACGCGCTCCAACTCCGCCATTGCGTCGAACTCGTATTCCAGCAGCGGGTCGACGCTCACGGCCAACCAACGCCGCGTTACTTGTTCAGCAACTCCGCCCACGCGGGGTGTTCGCAAAACCCCGACTCCCTCGCTGCGAGCGAGCAGGAAAGAAGCCTGCACCAGAGCTTGCTTGCTCTTTTCCCCCGGCATGAAGGAAAGGGCGAACGTGTTTTCACCGACCTCGTGCGTTTCTTTCAGGGTCGCCGCCGGAGCCGCCTCGATTCGCAGTCGTTTCAGGCGAGGATCGGCGTACAATTCGATTTTCGAGAGCAGAGATTCTTCGCTGGAAAAGCGAAACTGTCCGTCCAACACGACCGATCCCGGTTTCACCCGCAGCCATAACAATTCCTCCACCGAGACGCCCCGCGTAGGATTGTCGGCGGGTGTTGCGTCGCCCCATTCGATTCGCAGTTGATCGGTGGGCCCCAATTGCACCGAGGTCTGGCCTTCTTCCGGTCGAAAGACTTCCGCCCCCAATGCGGAGAGGCACTTTGGCGCCGAGCGGCCAGTAGGGTACGTCATTTGGAGCGTGGCTTGCGATACCCGGGGGATGCGAACCTCAAACCCCGATCGGCGTTCATTCGCCACCACTCTGGGCAAGAACTCGAATTCCAGCGTATGATCGCCCGGCGGCACGCCATGAACGAGCAGCGCGTGTTCGTCGGCGCTCCACTCGAACGAAGTGGATATTCCGTCGATGCGCACTGAATCGGCAAGCAGGTCGAGGTCGTCGCGCCGCAGCGGCAAGGAAAAATCGCCGCTCAATTCGACAGCATGTATGTTGAACGACGCAGCCAGCCCGGCCACCTCTAATGTATTTCCGGCAGCGTGAAAACCGAGCGTGTATTGGGCGGCGGCGATCACCGATTCGCTCGTTTTGAAGGTAACGGCGGCGGCCGCCCGATGAATTCGGTCGTAGAACGTTCGCGGCAGGCGAACGTAATCGCCGGTCTGCTTTCCTTCTTCGTCGACAGGAAAGACGACCGGGAAGATCTTGCGGGCGGCTTTGTTCGGAGGCCTGTTCTTGGGCGGCTGGGCGTCTTGTGCGGCGGCGTCTTGTGCGGAAGCTCGGCTTATTGCGCCTGCGTAGAGGAATCCATGCGTCAGCGCGGCCAGCAGCACGACGCTCAGTCCGACGTGGGTCATGGTGGTGGAGCCTCCGCCGCCCCGCTGGACTTCAAGCTGACTCAGGCGAGGGTTCGCGCCAGATTTCTTGCGCAAAACGCAGGCCGCTCCCGACGCGATCACGGCCAGAAAACTGGCCGTCGCCAACGGCGCGTATCCTGGCGGCGTTAGAATCGCGGCGATGGCGGTGAGCCCCGCCAACGGCGCCAGAAAATCAAGGCGCCAAGCAAGTAATGTGTAAAAGAAGAGTGAAAACAGCAGAAAGCAGCCGCAGGCGATGAGCGAGATTTGAGTGGTGTTAAAAACTTGCAGCCCCGGTTGTCGTCCTCGGCGCAACGGTATTTCCAGAATCTGCCAACCGGTTTCTCCCGAGTTGGCTGTCGACGCTCCGGCGCGATCGCGCCAGGGCGGCGCCTCACCCGCAGGGCCGCGCGTCAAATGGCCCAGCAGCGCTGACCGGTTTTTAGGGTGCTCGACTTCCACACGTGGCTGAACCGAGGGTTTCAAAAACGGTCCCAGCAAACGCCGCAACCACGATGCAGGACTTCCCTTTGGCGTTTCCGATATCACATATCCTTGATAACTAGGCGGCAGCCAAACCGACCAACGACGTGCGAGCACGGGAGCGTCGAACACAACTTGCGGCATGCCAATTTGAGTTTCCGTGCGCCAGGGCGGCGTGCGCGTGGCGAAACTCAAGCGAATTTGCGAGAACCGCGTTTCTCGATCCAACGGCAAACGCAGCCGTGGCGGCGACGTGGGCGGCAATGCTACCGAAATCGTTTTGCCGTCAATCTGGGCCGAAAGGAAGCGGACTTCCACCGGCAGCTCAATCGAAATTGCGTCATCGCCGGAATTCTCCACATGCAATTCGAGCACATGGTTGGCCGATCCTGAAGGCGTGAGTTTCGAGGTCATGTTCGCCCGCCAGATCCACGCCAAGGGCTGTAGCGTTTCCGTGCGCCGCGCATGCAAACCGGCCTGCTGCGAAGGGCGGTAGCGAAATTCCGAACGCACCAGCGCTAGGTTTTCGTCGCCCTCGGTGGAAACTGGAATGGGGGCCAAGCCGACCGATTCCAACCGCCAATGTTCAGAGACGGCGGCGACAACCGCCAAGGCTCCCGTCTGGCTTAACGACTCCGGCAGCGAAGCCAGCGACAAATCGACCGCATCGCTGGCGGAAATATCTCGCACGGCGCGCACGCGAAAGCGGTCTGACCGAGGGCTGCGAAACGTCAGCTCCCATGTTTCGCGAGATATTCCAGGCGCCGCCGTTGTCAGCAAACGCGATGAAAGCAGCGCCTCAGGTTCGGTGTCGAGCGACCAACGCAGCGGCGCCGAACGCGCTCGGGTGAAGTCTACCAGCAGGCGACTCATGGGCGTTTCCGGAGAACACTGTATCTCATACGATTCGGTCAGCCGGCCATCTCGCAACAATGTTTCCATGCGGATTTCGGTGGTGAAGCGAGGCTCCCGTTTGATGGTCGTGAGGCGATATCGCCCGGCGTGGGGCCCGTAGCGAAAGAGGAGTTTTCCGCTCACCGGCGAGATCAGATCGGCATAGGAATCTGGCAGGGCGTCGGGGTCGAGGCGTTGCGTGTCGGCTCCGCCATCCAGCCGCACCAGCAAGGGCGGCTTGGCTTCCACGGCAACTAGGTTCAGCGTGCTGTGCGCTTCATGGATCGACAAACGAAAGACGTCGTCTGCGGAAATAACCCGGCGCGATTCCGTTCTGCGTCGATGCGCCTGAACCATTAGTTGAATCGGGTTTCCAGGGTTCAGCGACTTGTTCAGACGGATCTTGAGAACCTGGGTGCGTTGCCGGCCGGTCGTTATTTCCCACGAGTGGAGGATATCGGCCAGACCTTGTGCGTCTTCGGCGAAAACATCGAGCGAATCGATTTCCCAACGTCGGGGCGCATCGGCCAATAATTCGAACGTTTCGCCTTGTTGGGTCGCCACCTCGGCCACAAACGCGGCGGACATCGAGGCGGCGTCGATCTCGAGCGTGACGCCCGATTGCATCGTCAGGCGGCTCGGCAGCGGAGTTAACCGCACCGCGATGGCGGAGTCGTCGTTGAGGCGGCGAATTTCGAAAATATCGCCGCCGGCAATAGCCGGCAAGGGCCGCACCTGCGATTGTCGGCACTCGCGCAACTGCAAATCGGCCAGAGCCAAGCCACGCGGAATGAGTAAGGTTGCGGAGCCTTCACTCCAGGCGCCGCCTTTCAGCCGAATCGAGGGCAACTCCCAGGCGGCGTCGAAACGTAGGGGCGCCAAGGCGCGAATGCGAACAGTGCGGCTCGCCCCCTTGAGTTCCTCGTCAAGATCAAGGGTAATTCGTTGTCGTCCTGCAACGTCCGAGGCGACTCGCCAGGCAACTTTTCGGGCCTCCAGCGAAACCTCGGCAACTTGAAGCGACTCGTCGAGTTCGAATTCCAAACGATTGACGAGCGCCTCAGCGAGATCGATTTCAATGTCCGACGTCAACTCCAATCCTCGCTGGTCGAAACGGTAGGAATCTCGTTGGCGCCAAAGTGGTTTTCGCATTTCGCCCAGCGCTGTTTTCGGTGTGATTCGCAAGGTAATCCGTGAACGACCGCCAAACACGATCAACCACTTTTTCAGCGAGTTTTTCTCGACGTTTGTTGTATCGGCGTCGGCTGTTTCGTCGGCGTCCTTTGTATCGTCGTTCACCAGCGGCTCTATCCAGGCGTCGTCGGCGGTGGGAACCGCGCCGCGCGGAAGCAGGAGCGTCATTCGAGAGATGGGGCATGCCGGAACCGTGATATCAAATTCGATCTCGCCGCGTTGGCCGATTTTCCCCTGCAAGCTCCAATCGCAGAGGAGGTCGCCGGACCGCGCGACATCAACAACAAAACCTCCGCTTTGCGTGTTGCCGGCCAACGCCGCAGGACTTTCCTGGTCCGACCAGGCAACCTGCTCCACCGCCAAACGCAGCGGCCAGAGGCGAAGCCGAGCGGGAGCGTCGTGTTCATAAGTGATCGACCAACGCGCGGCGCCATCCACCAATTGTGTGTCGTCCAAACGGGCCGAGTATTCCGCGACTTGCAGGCGTGGCGAGAGGCTCTCGTTCTTCAATTCCTTGCGGCGCGATAACGATTCCAGAAGTTTTTCGAACCGCTCGCGTTTCATCGGCATGTATTCGCCGAACCGTTCGGCGACATTCTTTTGGGGAACATACAAACGCCGAAACTGGAGTGGGGCGCTCGCATCCACCGCCGCTACGGCGGGCTGCGCGGGCTGTTGCGCGGAAACGACGCCGCACCCCCACGCCGCCAGCAGCACGATGCTTATCGGTTTGAAGGAAAAGGCAAACGACATAGACCTACGCCTCAGGGGCCGATGCGGGCGAATTGATGGTCGACTTGTTGGTGTAGGGCGCTGCGGCGAGAACTCGCGTGCGCGTGGAATCGGCTGCCGACGTTTGCGAAAGGACTGGGCGTCCGACGCGACGAACCCGGTTCTCCGACCACTTGGACAACATCCTCGCCACGCCGACTCCCAAAGCCCCGACCACAGACGACTGCGCCAAGAGCATGGCGGCGTCTGGCGCCCACGCCGATAAGCCAACCACCGACACCGCCAGCACGAAAACAGCGGCGGCGAGAAAGCGAGCTCCACTGAGAACTGGGAAATAGATCAGCGCCAACCCCAACACAAGCACCACGCTGGAGCAAGCGATCAACAAATCTCGCAAATGAAGCACGACCAGTGTTCCCGGCGCAACGTTGGAGAAAGCGCCGAAAAGATAAACGTTCGCGTGCGGCGTGGGAGAATCTTGAGCTTCGAGGCCGATCCAACGTTTGAGATCAGCGTCGGTCAGGGTGGGCCGTCGTTCGAACAGGTAGCCGCTCCAAACCCAGGCGAATTCCGGCGTCAAGTCGGCGGGCCAAAGAAACAGTTGTTCACCGCGCGGCAGCGCAATTTGCCAATACATGCGCTCCACGGCGCCGGCGCCGAGAACCAGTGGCATTTCGAAACGCTCGCGCCTCAGCTTGCGTTCCGCCAGCGGGCGTTCGTAACTGATGCTGAGCAACACCCGATGCTCGGCTGTATCTCTATCTCTGGCCGCATCTGCGGGCGCTGCAACGACCAACACATTCACCCCGTGTTCGTTGGTGGACAGCGAAATGTCGCTCTCTTTGGCTCGTTCGCCATCAAACGCGACTTGCACGGCTTGCAAACGAGCCCCTCGCGGCAAGCGAACACGCAAGGCATCGGCCGTGGTTCGAGCCTGCATGATCGCCTGATCGGTCCGAGAATGGCGGAGCCACGCGCTACGCACCCAAACTTTGTCGACCACGGTTGTTTTTTGCTGTTCCTGGGGAGAAACCGGCATGGCTTCCAGTGAAATGATGCGGGCGAAGCCGTCGTGCGACAACACCATGCTTTGCTGCTGGAGGCTTTCTCCCAGCGGCGGCAATGTGCGCCACTCGTTACTCTTGTTTTCAACTTTCAGGCGAGCATCAACCACGATTTCCGCACTCGCCGGATTGGTCTGCGAAACGTTGGCGTCGGTGGGAACCGCCAACGGAATTTGCAGCGACATTCGTCGGCCTTCGTCGAGGGGAGGCGTCCGGCGAGACCATCGCAACTGTAACGCCAAATCTCCCTTACGGCGGCTGGGCAGTCTGATTTGTATCGCGGCTCGATCTTTTGCCGCCGGCGTTGTTTGGTTGTCGACCCGATCAAACGGCGCTGCTTCGCCGTCGGCCGTGATTTTCAAGTCGTTCGCTTCCAGCATGGCCAGCGGTGCGTCGATCTCAAGACGGTCGATCCACTGGTAGGCAATTTTGTAGTTAAGCGACTGTTGCAAGCTGGTTCGCACGGGGCCGATGCGAACCGTATTGGCGGACTCCACCGTGATCGCGGCGTCGCGCGTGGAAAACGAACAACGAAACTCCGGGGAGGAAACACCTCGCCGAACGCGGTAATACAGCGGGCGGCGCCGACTCTCCTCCGAAAGCATGGGAAAACTTGCCTCGGGCGCCAGTGTTTGCAGGGTTTCCGGTAGCGGCGAGAGCACAATATCGTCGTCGGGCAAGATCACCAAACGCGAAGTCTGGGGAGTGTTCGCCGTGACACTGGGCAACGACGCCACAAACGACGCCGCACCCGCCTCCAGGGTTCGCTTGGCGCGGATCACGACTTCAAACTCGCCGGTCTTGGCTTGCGCCAACGGCACCAAAAGTGGAGAAGTCTGCTCGTAATTCACGGCGTCTTGATTGACCAGCCCCGGCGGACCGACCGAAACCAATTCCCAATCGGAGAGTTCAATGTCGACAAAATTCGCCCGCGCGCCGCGAATCGAGTAGAGCAGGCGGGCTTCCAGAATTAGTTCGTCGTGATGCACATAAATCAAATAGAGCGGCTCGACCGCGACGCGTGATTTTTTTTGTTCGACGCGCACCAGCAAGGAACAGGGCTGGCGGACATACTCAAAACTCGCCACCACGTTTTCGCCTCGCAGCGATTCCGGCAGTTCGTCCGACCGGCGAATGTGTTCTTTTTCCCGCCAGTTGACCGTCCAATCGTCGGCCGCCGACAACGCCAAATAGCCCCATTCCCGAACGGCCCCCACAACCGAAAAGCCGCCGACTTCAAAGTCTTGATTCTTCTCCGACGATCTCGTCGACTCTGTTTCCAGCACCACGCTGATCGATTCGTCGGACGGTTGTTCCAGCCGAACACGCACCGTTTGCACGCCGGCGTCTTCCTTTCGGCCCTTATTATTACCCGGCGCCATGGTATCGACCACTTCCACCGAATAGTTGCCGCCGTTGCCCGAAACCAACACCATGCCCGGAGGCAGACGCACATCGAATGTTTCGAGCGGACCGCCAAACGCATTGACCGTCAGCTCCGCTCTGCCGTGCAGTCGTTGGTCGTCTTGGGCGTGAATGAGAATCAGTCCGCTGGCTTCCAAAACGGCCTGCGGCGATTTGTCGCCGATGGTCGGAATGCGCCATGCGAGCTGCGAAGCGCCGCCTAGCCCCACGACCGTTAATCGTGTTTCTCCCGCCGAGACCGCCTCCTGTCGCAAGCTGCCCGCGCCGCTGATGCGGGCCTCAATATTTGCCGCCGTAATTTTTAGTGTGAGCGAGGAAGTGGTGGCGCGCGGCGAGGAGAAACTCCATGTCGCCTCAGGGCCATTGGCGCCCAAAACCGCGAACCCCGTCAACGCCACATGAACCTGCACTCCTTTTTTCCCCCGCACCCAGCAGGCGTAGCCGTCTTCACGCCGCTCGACAAACGCCTCTTCGGCGCCTTCAATTTTTGCCGCCGCAGTAAGAAAAACGCCAGGCAACCGCAGAGGGATGCGCACCCAATGGTCGGTTCGCAACTCAATACGTGAATCAACTTCCAGGAACACCCGATCTTCCGCAACCGAACCGCGCAATGAAAACATCTCGAGGTGATATTCCGGAGGCGTCTCCCGACCGGCAAGGCCTTCGCGAAGTTGGTAGAGCGCCTCAAATTCCTCGAACGTCATGTTGGGGGAAGGGATCAGATTGCCGTTTTCGTCTTTCAGATAAAACGTTTCCGGCTTGACCTCCACGATTCCCTTCGCCTGCGCGGGCGCTTCTGCCTGAGCCGGCGGCTCTTCTTGCCCCCGCGCTGTTCGCGTCTTCACAAGCGCGCAAGAGAACAACAACAGCGCCAAGGCTGAAACGCGCAAAACTGCAAGCGTGGGATGTGCATTCACAATGCAGCTACAGGCAAACCTCAGACCAGGGTTCGCGCCATGAGTAAAGAGATGAGAGAAGACAAGCACTCGGTTGGCGAATCGGCCGCTGTAGACGGCTGCTTCCGCTTGAGAAAGGTGTCGCGACTAAAAATAATGCAGCCTCCCGCCAAAACACGGCAACCGACAACCAACCGATTCACTTCCCTCATCTTATCTGCTTTACACAGCAATACAAAATGGAAAACGGCCGATCCACCCATGTGGCGGGAGCCAACCCATACAACTGGTGGGATCGGAACCGGAGCCGGCTTGGCGGCTGGACTGCTATTCGTCGGGGAGTGCGATTTATGTCAAAACAGCCAAAGAAACAATTCCTCTTTGCAATTTTTACAAGGCCGCGTCATGCGGACTGGGCGTCAAAAAGAGCATCCCCAAAAAACTCGCCGCACCCGCCAGGCTTTTTTCGGAAAAACGCCAAGTTTTTCTCAAGTTTGAAGACTCTTTGTCGTTCTTTGGCGCAACGCTTGCTTTGTTGCTAACTCCAGCAAACGAAAGTAGACAAATAGATTCGACCCAGCGAGACCGGTGGCCTTCCACAGCTACAGAGCACGACCGCAAATCGCGGTCATCAATCTCAGCCACTGGTCTCGAATCGATTCAAGGATGTCGCAGTACTCACAAGGACGCCCCGTGAATCTTAGGCGAGCGTCGCCGGAGTATGGCGAACAAAAAAGACCGCTCACCGGTCTGCCGGCTTTTCGCGGCTAGAGGGTTCGATGGACTTCCCGCAGTCTGTCGAACCCTTTTTTTGTGGCTTGAATTCGAGGTCGTGCGTGAAGAATCGACCCGCCCTTCGCATCAAAAGTTTATAGTGAGCCGATGTTTAATGCGCAACGCAGCACCTAAAAAGGACAAACACGATGCCCCCCGCCTCTCGAACAAATCGCCTTGCTCAAGCAAATAGCTTCCGATGCGGCCTATTCTTCTTGGCCTTCATTCTCACTCTGGCTGTTTCTCTACAAAACACCGGCTTGGCGCAAGACGCCTCCAAAGGCTCCAGCCCCTTGGGAAAGCGCGCCGCCGGCGAGTCGACCAATGGTAAGCCTTCGCTCGCCGTTCAACTTCGCGAACTTCAAACCAAGGTGGCGAAGCTCGAAAAAGCGCTGAAGAAAAATCAGGCCGGCATGATGAAATCGGGCATGATGAAGCCCGGCATGGGAATGGCGTCCATGGCCGGAAAGGGAATGAAGGGCGATAAAAAAAGCATGGCCTCCATGGGCATGGCGGGAATGGGGAATAAGACCGGCATGGGGAAGAAAGCCGGCATGGCGGCGATGGCGGGTGGGAAAAAGATGGGCGGGAAAAAGATGGGCGGGAAAAAGATGGCGGGCATGGCGATGATGGGACGGATGAAAGGCATGGGAAAAATGAAAATGCCCTCGGCGTTGCCAGGATTCGCCGGCGCTTCACACATTTATCATATCGGCGCCGATAGTTTCTTTCTGGACCATGCCGAGCACATCACCCTGACCCAGGAGCAACAAATAAAGCTGAACCAAATCAAGGAAAAAGTCTTGCTTGGGCAGGCGACGTCCGACCGCTGGATCGAGCAAGCCGAGCAGGAACTCTGGGTGTTAACCAGTTCCGACCGCCCACAGGCAACTCAAGTGGAGGCAAAAATTCGCGAAATCGAAAAACTCAACGGCGATAAGCGCATCGCATATATCCGGGCGGTCGGCCAGGCGGCGGGGGTGCTTACCAAGGAACAACGGCAAACGCTCGTGGGAAACTTGCCGCCAGAGCATACGGCGGAAAGCGCGAGCAGCGAAAACTAGTTTTATTGTTAGGAGAAAGGAAGGTGTGAAATGGCTGTCGAATTACTGCAAGACTACGATGGAAAGGTGTTGACCATTCAAACCAGCGGGAAACTGACGCTCGAAGATTATCATCAGTTCGTGCCTCGCATCGAGCAGATAATCAACAAGCACGGCCGCGTCCGAGTGTTGTTCGATATGCGAGATTTTCACGGTTGGAGCATGGCCGCCCTCTGGGAGGACATCAAGTTCGACCTGAAACATTTCAAAGATATCGAACGTTTGGCGATGGTTGGCGAACGCACCTGGGAAAAATGGATGGCGACCTTCTGCCGACCGTTCACGTCCGCCGAAATTCGCTACTTCGACCAAAGCGAATCCGATAAAGCGCACCGCTGGGTTAGCGAAGGATTATCGCCGACGCCAACGCAGTCGTCTTGCTGTTGCTCCGAAACGCACAAGTGAGGCGGCTGGTAAGTACCTGTCCAAGATCTATTTCGTGTTTTTTGGATGCGGGCCAGGCTGAGAGGTGAGGCGTTTTTGATTTCATATCCTGGAAGGATAAAAGCCATTAGCCGGTGGTCGAGCGCAGCGAACACCACCGGAGTATCTGGCCGTACTGGGCGGCGGCGCGAATGACGGCGTCGTTTTGAGGCGCTCGGTCTGGCATCCCGCCGGGATGCATCGCGATTGCTGCGCCGGGCAACCGGTGGCGTCGCTACGCTCAGCCACCGGCTAATGGCTGCCAAGCCTCTGGCTTGATGGGAATTCCATAACACTATTGCGCGGAATAGATCTTGGACAGGTGCTAAGTTGGCGTGGGAAAACCACTTCCCGGTTCAGAAGCCCGGCTTTTTCAAAAAGCCGGGTTTCTCAAACGTCCATTCAGGATTTAATGGTTCCACACTTTCGGTAGCTCGGAAAAGCCCGGCATTTTCAAAATGCCGGGCTTTTAATGTTCGGTACGTATGCTCCGCACGGTAAGGATGGACACCATTGCATCATGCGCTAGTGCAAATATCACCTTTTCAGCCGCTTGAGATATCACCTGGAATTTCACAGCCCCAAAGATTTTTTGACGATAAATCCGATTTTTCTCAATAATTGCGGGAGCAATGGCCGATGGAGCGATATGGAATTGTCGATATTCTCCCGCATTTGGAGTTGCACCCATGGAATGTCCTGCTTGCCGCGCCCCGAAGGCCTACCGGCGCACCTCCAAAAAAAACTTGAACCGCCTGCTGCACCGCGTAGGATTGATTCCGATGATGTGCCACCACTGCTACCATAAATTCCACGTCGCGTGGCCGTTGACCATTGGCAAACAGCTCAATTCGCCAGCGCAACGCAACGCCGCCTGACGGACGCTGCCCGAAAGGCGCCGCCGGACGCGGGCGCAGCGACTGGTTTTTCGGGTGTGGTGGATTGAGGCTGCGGGTGTATAACTCACGCCACTGGCACTCACGCCACTGGCACTCACGCCACTGGCATTGGCTCGTTCAACCGTTCAAGTTTTCATATCTACAGACTGCACAAAGGTTTTCTTCAATGGAGGAAGCCGCCTGTGTTCGCGCCTGCATTTGTTCCATCGCGACATTTTGCGTTTAATGAAAAATACGACATCCCCATCCGTGAGCAGTAGATAAATGCCTTTCACCGCCGAATACCAAAGGCCCAAACACATATACGAGCTCTTTGAGATGGGAGCCGAGGGGAAAGCCATGAGGATTGTCGTGTTCTTCGTATTACTCGCGGTTCTGGCCGGCAGCGCCAGGGCCGACGAAAAACCTGCCGGCCAGCAGATGACCATCGTCATTGAAGGGTTGAAAAACCCCTGTGGCGTCGCGATTCAACCAGACACCGGCGACGTATTCCTTGCCGAGAGCGGCGCCGGGCGCATCGTGAGGATTAAAAACGGCCAAGCGGAAGCCGTGATCACCGATTTCCCGCTCGATATTTACGGCCAGGGCCCCAAGTATGCAATCGGCCCGCTCGGCTTGGCGTTCATCAATAAAAACACATTGGCGGTGGGCGGCGGCGGTAGGCCGGATGGCCAGGAATTGTTGCGGATTTATTCGCTGCCCGAAGCAGGTAAATCGATCAAGGCCGACGCCATGCTCAAGGCCCTGGGGCCGTTGCCCGCCGCCGAAGTGAATAACGATGCGAAGAGTAGCGGTGAACAGAACGAAGGCGAGGGCAACTTTTATGCGGTGGCCGTTACGCCGGCCGCAATTTACGCCACCAGCAACGGCGACGACAACAAGGGCTGGGTCGTGAGGGCCGAAATTCAAACCAATGGCTTTGGTCCGCTGACACGTTTTCTGGCCACGAAGGAGGCCGTTGGCGTCGACGCTCCGGTGGCGGTCGTGATCAGTCCTCGCGGCGAACTCGTGATCGGCCAGATGGGTGAAATCGGCGAAACCCGCGATTCCCTGCTGACCTTCTACAACGCGAGGTCGGGAAAATTGCTGCTGAATCTTGACACCGGTTTGGCGGATATCACGGCGTTGGCCTACAGTTCCAAAGGCTTGCTTTACGCGCTCGATTTTTCCTGGACGCACCCAGAGGAAGGCGGGCTGTTTCGTCTTGATTCGTTGTTGGCCAACGGCGTTCCGGCGGTGCGAGCCGTGAAAATTATTTCGCTGGAAAAACCGACGGCCATGGCCGTCGGGCCGAATGGCGCGATTTACATCACGCTGCTGGGTTCGGCCGACGGCGTCACCGGAAAACTTGTCGTGCTTCCCGCCGGCTTATAGCGGCGGGGAAATGGAGGATCGCGCCGAAGAGGTTCTTAATTTCCAGTACTTCACTGGTTTATTCTATTGCATGATTTGATTAGGCGGCGCACCTCTGGCTAGACTTTTCGAGTCGACTGCCGCCGAAATAAACAAGACTTCATGAATTTTACAACCGTTCACGGAGTTTGCTTGGAACGTTCATCATTACGCGGGCTTGAGTTTACAGGAGGGAACGGAGAGAACCTGTTTGTTTCCTCGTTTCCGCTGCATGAAAGGCCTTTCGATGCATGCGTTGTTTTCCTCCGCAAACAGTATGACGCACGATGTAATTGGTTCCGCCATCGAAGTTCATCAGGACAAAGGGCCCGGTTTACTGGAGTCCATTTATGAATGGTGCTTGACGATGGAACTCGAATCTC
>QIKY01000212.1 GCA_003233175.1 Planctomycetaceae bacterium
CCGGCGTTCAATGCTCTGTTGAAAACATTGGAAGAGCCGCCGGAGCATGTGAAATTCATCTTTTGCACGACCGACCCCGAGAAAATTCCGATCACGGTTCTTTCTCGTTGCCAGCGGTTCGATTTTGCTCCAGTGGAGCGCGAGGCCATTGTTGGCCGCTTGCAGCAAATCGTGGAGGCTGAAAAGGTTACGGCGGAGCCCGCCGCCTTGGAGTTATTGTCGCGCCGCGCCGCCGGCTCCATGCGAGATAGCCAATCGCTGCTCGAACAATTGCTTTCTTTTTGCGGCGATCATATCAGCGAAGCCGACGTGTATTCCATGCTGGGCGCTGCGAGCGTCAGTGGAATCGCTGATTTAATCGAAAACCTAGCCAATCGCGACGCCGCCACCGCGTTGGGTGGTTTGGAGGCGGTGGTGGTCGCGGGCGCCGACGCCAGCCAGGTCGCGGAGCAATTATTGCAGCGCTATCGCGACCTCATGGCGGCGGCGGTGGGGGCGTCGTCCGATTTGTTCGTCTCGGCGTCGGCGGGTGAACACGCCGCCTTGGAAAAAACGGCCAGCGAATTGGGCCTGGACACGATCTTGGCCACGCTGCAAATTCTCGATCAAACCGTCAGCCGCATGCGGCAAAGTCTTCATGGCCGCCTGTTGATGGAAATGGCGTTGGTCCGCATTTGCAGCCTGGAAAACCTCTCCGACCTCTCTTCGCTGATCGCGGAAATCCGCTCGGGAACCGTGCAGCAACCGGCGGCCGTTCAGCGGCCTGCGGGAAATGCAGCATCAAACGCTGGGGCCGCCAAGGCAGCGACATCGCAGTCGCCGACGAATCCTGCGAGAAATCGTCCGGCCGCGGAAAAAAAAAAGGATAGTTTAACCGCACCGCCCAAAAAACCGGAAACGGCGGCGCCTCTCACCGACCAGACCGCCCTAAACATATGGCAGCAAGTCGTTACAGTGCTTGAAGATGCGGAAGACACAAACGCCGTAATCGCCAAGGATTTCAAGTCGGCAGCAAGTTCCGGGCCAAATCGACTGGTCGTGACCTTCCCCGCGACGTATACTTTTCAAAAGGCCCAGTGCGAGCGGCCGGAGCGGCGGCGTCGGATCGAACAAGCGTTGGAATCGGTGGCCGGCAAGGGGATTCAAATCGACTTCGCAGTCGAAGCGGGCGCCCCCGAACCGGAGCGTCCCACAAAGCCGGTGAGTTCTCCCAGGCAACGAATGCAAGAGTTACGGTCGAACGAATTGGTCAGTGAAGCCATCAAACTGTTTGACGCCGAAATTGTGAGTCGCTAAAGCCGCCGCCATTAAGAAAGCGAGAATAATAGATGTTCAAAAACCTTTCCAATATGACGTCCATGCTTCGGCAGGCCCGCGAAATGGCGGGGAATCTGGAATCGCAACAACAACAGTTGCGGAGCGAAACCGTTTCGGCGAATGCCGGCGGCGGCATGGTGGAGGTGGAGGCCAATGGTTTGGGTGAGATCACCCGTATTAAGCTGGAGCCAAGTTTGGTGGAAGGCGGCGACCGCGAGATGATCGAAGATCTGACCCTCGCGGCGGTCAATCAGGCGATTGTCAAAGCCAAGCAGTTGAATATGCAATCGATCCAGGATTTGGCCGGCGGCATGCCGGGGCTGCAAGATGCCCTGGCATCGCTGACCGGCGGCGGACCTCCCACGGAGTAGAGGCGTTGCGTAAAAAGCACGCTAAAGCGTGAACTCCAACGGTGGGTGGTTCCGCGGAGTAGGCGTTTTGATGGAGTGATTAACAATAACATGCCAGCAGTGACGGAATCGGTAGCGCGAGTGATCGACCAATTCGCCAAGCTGCCCGGCATCGGTCGCAAGTCGGCCGAGCGATTGGCGTATCACATTCTTCGCGTGCATAAATCGGAAGCGTTGGGTTTGGCCGACGCCATTCGCAATGTCCGCGAAAATGTGCGGTATTGCGGAACTTGTTACGCGCTTTCCGAAGCCGAACTTTGTCCGCTCTGCCAAGACGCCACGCGAGACGACACCCTGCTCTGCGTGGTGGAGCAACCTCGCGATGTCATGGCGATTGAGCAAACCGGCTCGTATCGGGGGATGTATCATGTGTTGCTGGGCCGCATCGCGCCGTTGGACGGCATCGGTCCTGAGCAACTCACCATTGACGCCTTGGTGGAGCGGGTCAGAACCGGGAATATCAAGGAAGTCGTGATGGCGACCAACCCCACCGTGGAGGGCGATGGCACAAGTTTGCATATTTCAAATTTGCTGGCCGACTTTCCCGTCACGATGACGCGATTGGCCCGCGGCGTGACCTCCGGCAGCGTTCTGGAGTTCACCAATAAGGAAATTCTCACCGATGCTTTAATGGGCCGCCAGAAGCTCTAAACCAGGAATAGTGAGTGAAGGGTGGACGCGGCCCGCGTTGGGTGGCGAAAAAAGGTACAATTGATGAATCGCACTGAAGTGATTGAGTTGGCGCCTGAGAAGCCCGGCTTTTTCAAAAAGCCGGGCTTCTAAATTGGGCTGCGGTTATTCCACACTTCCTCAACGATTGTAAAGAACGGATCCATGCGGCTTTCTTTTGGACTAGAACAGAAACTCGCCCAGAAGCAAATTCTGGCGCCTCGGATGATCCAATCGATGGAGATTCTGCAACTACCCATTATGGAGTTGCAGGAGCGCATCGAGCAGGAAATGAATGAGAATCCGCTGCTGGAGCAGCGCGAAGCCGATCCCGATGTTCCCGACGTTCAAGCCGATGTGGAAAACCCCGACGCACCGGCTGAACCGGAACGCGAATTGGTTGTCGACGATGCGCACAATAACGAAGAAGATTTCGAGCGTCTGCTCAACATGGGCGACGACCTGCCCGACGCCTACGAAGAGCGCACGCGCAGCTCGTCCAACCGCATGGAGGAAGAGGCGGGACGCAAGCACGATGTCATGGCCAACGCCGTGGCGCGCGCCGAATCGCTCTACGATTGCCTCGACCACCAACTCGGCGAGTTGGCGCTCGATGGCGAACTGAAATTGCTGGCGGAGAAAATCATCTCCGGGCTCGATTCCAACGGCTATCTTAAAAACAGCCTGGAAGATCTGCTGCCGCCCGACGCCAGCGAAGAACAGTTGGCCGCCGCCCGGCATGCCTTGGCGATCGTGCAAAGCCTCGATCCGGCGGGCGTCGGCGCGCGTTCGCTGAAAGAATGCTTGCTACTGCAACTCGACGAGGGCGCTCCGTTTTACGAAGAACTGAAAACGCTCATTTCCAACCACTTGGAAGACCTACGCGATAACCGCCTGCCCGCCATCCAACGCGTCACCCAATATTCCATCCAGACCATCCAGACGGTTTGGGCGGAGCTTCGCAAGCTGAATCCGAAACCGGGCGCCGACTTCGCGGAGGTGATCGTGAGAACGGTCACTCCCGATATTTTTCTGGAGCAAGACGATAGCGGCGAGTACCGCGTGCGTTTGGAAGATGGCCGCACGCCGCGGTTGTTTATCAGCGCCTATTACCGGGAGCGATTGCGAAACGGCGACGCCACGCCCGAAGAGCGGGAGTTCCTCAAGCGAAAAGTAAACGCCGCGCAGTGGCTGATCGAATCGATTGAGCAGCGCCGCAGCACGATCACGAAAGTCGCTCAGGAAATTGTCAATCATCAACGGCAGTTTTTCGAGCAAGGTCCGCAGGCGATTGAGCCGTTGAAAATGCAACAAATCGCGGACCGGGTCGGCGTGCATGTGACGACGGTCAGCCGGGCGGTCGACGACAAATGGATCCAAACGCCGCGTGGTATTTTCCCCCTGAAGCGGTTTTTCGTGGGCGGCGCCCGCAGCGACGATGGCGAAGAAGTCGCCTGGGATCGGATCCGCATGCAGCTCCAGGAGTTGATCGACAAGGAAGACAAACGCAAGCCTTATAGCGACGACGAAATCGTCAAGCGTTTGAAGAACGAAGGCATGAACGTGGCCCGCCGCACCGTGACCAAGTACCGAAAAAAGATGGGCATTCCCAGCTCCCGCCAGCGCCGCGATTGGGCTAAGAAATAGCCCGCCGGTTTTCGCCCCGCCCCATCTCGCGCGAACAGGCTTCGCGTTTTTTGTAACCGTCCATCGGTTTTGAGCCGTCGGCCAGATTGCTTTCGCATTTCCACACGCCGTGCGGCGGAAGTCCAGACATTTCTCGGCCGTTTCCAGGTGAACATTTCAACGCAAAGAACGCAAAGGCGCGGAGGGCCGCAGAGGACAGGCGCCAATCATCCTCGGCTCAAGTTGACGATGCGAATTCAATCGCATATCCGATAACCATCGCCGAGATTCCCCCTGCTTTCATTTTGTCATTGTCTTCTCTATTTCTTTTTCTCTGCGGCCCTCTGCGTTTCTCCTTTTTCGTAGCCGCATATCGGTTCTTCGCCGCCGGACAGATTACCCTCCTATTTCCCGCGCCACCGTGAACGGTTACAGTTTTTCGCCACGTGAAGATTGGCTCTTTGGGAATTTCAATGGGTGCCCTCGCCGTTTTGAGTATGTTATGCTCAAGTGTTGAGAAAAATGCCAAAATAGCGTTATTCCATACAGCAACAGCCGCGTGCGAATACTGGGAGATTCACGATATGCTCGATCTGATAGGCAGCGGAAAATCGCGAACGTGCAACGGCGCCACGCGGCGAGATTTTCTCAAAGTCGGCACGCTCGGCGCCGCGGGGCTCTCCCTGCCGCAATATCTGGCGGCCAAGGAGCAGGGGCTGGTCGACAAAAAGCACGACAACCGCGCGGCCATTATGATTTTTAATCTCGGCGCGCCCAGCCAGCTCGACACCTTCGACATGAAACCCGACGCCCCGGCTGAAATCCGCGGGCCCTTCAAGCCGATCCAAACTGCGTCACCCGAAATTCTGCTCTCGGAAATTTTGCCTCGCCACGCCAAGGTGGCCGACAAATTCTCCTTGGTTCGCTCCTGCTACCACTCGGGCGCCGCCGTGCATGACGCCGGTTGGCAAATGATGCAAACGGGCCGCCTGTTCACCGGCGGCGTCAATACGCCGCACGCCGGCGCCGTGGTGAGTTATCTGCGGGGTCGTAAGTCGGATCTACCCGCACACGCTGTTCTTCCGCAGCCGATGGGTCGCGGCGGCGGCGGTTTGCCCAACGGGCAATCGGGCGGCTTCCTCGGCAAAGCGCACGATCCTTTTGCGCTAATGGCCGACCCTTCGCAGGAAAATTTCAAGGTTCCCGATCTCCTGCCGCCGGCAGATATTGGCGTGGCGCGGCTGGAGCGGCGGCGGCGGATGCGCGAGGTCGTCGATTCGACGCTGAAAAGTTTCGAGGCCACCGAAAACGCCAAGATGCTCAATGAGAATTTCGCCACGGCGTATCGTCTCATGACCAGCCCGGCGGCGCGGGAGGCGTTCGATCTCTCGAAAGAGCCGACCAAGGTGCGCGAGCGATACGGCATGAACCGCTTTGGCCAGTGCTGTTTGCTTTCGCGGCGGCTGATCGAAGCCGGCGTGCGTTTCGTCACGATCAACACCTTCCTCACCGTGTTCGACGAAATCACTTGGGATATTCACGGCTCCAAGCCGTTTACCTCAATTGAAGGCATGCGCGATATCGTGGCCCCGATGTACGACCAAGCCTATAGCGCCCTGATCGAAGATCTGTTCGATCGCGGCATGCTCGACGACACGCTGGTCTGCAACGTGGCGGAGTTTGGCCGCACGCCGCGCGTGAATCCGGCCGGCGGACGCGACCATTGGCCGCAATGTTTTACCTGCTACTTTGCCGGCGGCGGCGTCCAAGGCGGTCGCGTCGTGGGCCGCAGCGACCCGATCGGCGGCGTGCCGGCGGAGCGTCCCACCGAACCGGCGGAAGTCATCGGCACGGTGTTCCATAGCCTGGGTTTCAAGCTCGACACGCTGCTGCCCGGCCCCGGCGGGCGGCCGTATCCGCTGGTCGACTCCGGCTACCATGAAATCAAGGAACTGTTTTAATTCCCGCGCTGGCGGCCCCGCCTTGTTGACTCCTTCTGCTGCCTCCTGCTGTTGTCGTTTCCTCCTGCTTTACTGGGAGTTCGTTCTAATGCGTTTGTTCGCCGTTTCGACTTTTCGGCCCCTTGCCGGTTGCTTGGCAGTCTTGCTCGCCATTGCGGCGCTGGCGCCTGTTTTGCATGCCGAAGAGGGCCTGCTCCTGCTGCCCAAAGATATCGTACTCACTGGCTCCAAGGCGGTGCAGCGTTTGATTGTGCAGCGCACGTCCGGCGACGAAATTGGCCAGGAAGTTCGCGAGAATCTGACGTTCGCTTCCAGCGACGAAAACATTGTGCGCGTCGTGGCTGGCGTATTAACGCCCGTGAGCGACGGAACGGCCACCATCACGGCCACCGTTTCCGCTCCAAAAGGCGCCGTATCAAAAGATACCGCTCCAAAAGATGATACAGCCGCCGGCAAACAGCAAGCATCGGTGGCGGTGCGCGTGGTCGGCTCTCAAGAACAAGAGCCCTGGAGTTTCCGCAACCATGTGTTGCCCGTGATGGCCAAAGCCAATTGCAACGCCGGCGCGTGTCATGGCGCGTTGGCCGGCAAGGGCGGCTTCAAATTGTCGTTGCGAGGATATGACCCGCCCACCGATTTTCTCACCATCACACGGCAGGCGAGAGGCAGACGCATCGAACTTGCCGATCCCGGCCGTAGTTTGATTTTAGCCAAGCCGACCGGTGTCATTCCCCATAAAGGCGGCTTGCGGCTGGAAGCCGGTACGCTCAATTATCGGGTCTTGGCGGAATGGATCGCCCACGGCGCCCCCGCGCCTCAAGAGACCGACGCCCGCCTGGAGCATCTGGAAATTCTTCCCGCCATGGCCGTGCTCAAACCAGGACTAAAACAGCAGCTACTCGTACAAGCGTTTTATTCCGATGGCCGCGTGGAAGATGTCACGCATTGGGCTAAGTTCACTTCAACCGACGATACCGTCGCGACGGTGAATGAAAACGGCTTCGTGGAAGTGGTGGGCAACGGCGAAGGCGCGGTCAGCGCTTGGTTCTCCAGCAAGGTCGTGATCGCGAAGGTCACGTCGCCCTACGATTTTGACGTTCCGGCGAAAGTCTTTGCCGACGCGCCCCGCCGCAATTTTATCGACGACCTCGTACTCAAACAGTTGCAAAGGTTGAATCTGCGGCCATCGCCGCCGGCTGCCGACGCTGAGTTTATTCGTCGCATTTACCTAGACACCATCGGTGTGTTGCCCACGCGATTTGAAACGGTGGCGTTCCTGCAAGATAAAACGCCCGGCAAACGCGACCGCCTGATCGAACACCTGCTCGAACGCGAGGAATTCGCCGACTACTGGACCTACAAATGGTCGGACCTGCTGCTGATCAACGGCACGAAACTTCGCCCGCCGGCGGTCAAGGCGTATTACCAGTGGATCCACAAGCATGTGGAGGCGAACACGCCCTGGGATGCGTTCGTGCGGGAGATTGTCACTGCCACCGGCGGCAGCCTGGAAAACGGCGCCACGAATTTCTACGCCCTGCATCAGTCGCCGGAAGATATGACGGAGAATGTCAGCCAGGCTTTCATGGGGCTCTCGATCGGTTGTGCGAAATGCCATAACCATCCTCTGGAAAAATGGACCAACGATCAATACTACGCCATGGCCAGTCTGTTTGCCCGTGTTCGCGCCAAGGGCTGGGGAGGCGATGGCCGCAGCGGCGATGGCCGGCGCACGTTGTTTGTCTCGAATAAAGGTGAATTGACGCAGCCCCGTTCCGGCAAGCCGCAGCAACCCGCGCCGCTCGATGGCCAGCCGATCGCGTTTGATAGCCAAACCGACCGCCGCGCGTATCTGGCTGATTGGCTGACGTCGCCGGAAAATCCTTATTTCGCACGCTCTATTGCCAATCGTATTTGGGCGAACTATTTTGGCGTGGGGTTGGTCGAAGCCGTGGATGACATGCGCGTGTCGAACCCGGCTAGTAATGAAGAACTGCTTTCGGCGGCGGCCGATTATCTGGTTCAAAACGATTTTGATTTGAAGTCGCTGATGCGGGTCATGTTGCAGTCGCACGCCTACCAGCGAAGCAGTGAGGCGTTGCCCGAAAACAGGGCCGAAAGCCGTTTTTATTCGCGTTATTACCCACGCCGCATGATGGCCGAAGTTCTGTTGGACGCCGTCTCGCAGGTCAGCGCCTCGCCCACCGACTTCAAGGAGATTGTTTTTCCCGGCGCCGACCGGAAGCCGACCGATTTTTATCCCCAGGGCACGCGTGCTATTCAACTTTACGACTCCGCCGTCGACTCGTACTTCCTCAAAACCTTCGGCCGCAACCAACGCCGCATCACGTGTGAGTGCGAACGCTCCGACGATCCCAGCTTGGTGCAGGTGCTGCACCTCTCGAACGGCGTCACGATCAACAAGAAATTGCAGGCCGAGGGAAACCGCATCGCCCAATGGATCGACCAAGGGTTGAACGATAAAACCATCATCGAGCAGGCGTATTTGGAATCGCTGTGCCGTTATCCGACCGACGACGAAAAGAAAAAGTTGCTCGAAGCCATTACCTCCGCGCCGCCGGAGGAGCGTCGTATCGCACTTGAAGATTTACTCTGGGCGATTTTCAGCAGTCGTGAGTTTTTGTTCCATCATTGAGCTCGTCATTGAAAACGCAGTGTAAAGAATATTGCTCATGGGTCGACTGCGCAGTTCCAGGCGTCTGTTACACTTTCTCGACGAGCAACGTCGGCCGCTCTATGTGTTGGACGAACAAGGCCAGATCATCTATTGCAACACCGCCTGCGCCGAGTGGTGCGGCCTCGAAGCCGAGAATCTGATCGGCGCACACTGCCGTTACCATGCCGGCGCCGCGGAGAACGCGGTCGATTCAGCGGCTGCGGGCCTTTGCCCTCCGCCGGAAGTGTTTTCCGGAAGCAGCCTTTCAGCAAGTGTTGTTTGCGGCGGTGAAAACAAGCGCCGCCGCAGGGCCCAGTTTTTTTGGTTGGCGGAGGGAATCTTGGCGGTTCTCGATTTTGACGACGCCACCTTGGAAAACACCCCCTTCGAAAACACCAACGCTGAATCATCGTCTTCTCTCGCGCAAGCGCCCGATTCGCGAGAACTGCATGAGGCGTTGAGAAATTTCACAACCAACTGGCGACGGAAATTTCATCGGCGCGGTCTGATTGGAGAATGCCTCGCCATGCAACGCGTGCGCTGGCAGGTGGAGGCGGCCGCGAAATCGCGGGCGAGGGTCGTGATTTTTGGTCCGCGTGGGAGCGGGCGGGAGCATGTCGCGCGTACGATTCACGCGCTCTCGGGCGCCGACGATTCCATCGGCCCCTTCGTGCCACTCGACTGCCGACTGATCGACGCGGAAATTTTGCAGTCCAGTATTTTGGCGCTATCGCGCCGCTGCCAAGAGTTGGATATTTCGCCGGCCGGCGTGTTGGCCCTTCTCGATATCGATGAACTGTCGGCCGAGGCGCAGTCGGAGCTAGCAGGCTTTTTGGAACTCGGTTCGTTCGACATGCAGATCATCGCCACGGCGCGAGAACCTTTCTCCTTTCGCCAAGACGACCGCCAAGACGACCGCCAAGACGACCGCCAAGGAGTGCGCCCCGACGTGCAGCATGCGTTGTCGGCGGTGGTGATCGGATTGCCGCCCCTTTCGCAACGACCAGACGATATCCCCCTGCTCGCCCAATATTTTCTCGAAGAAAACAATCGCGGCCAGAACCGGCAACTGTCGGGTTTTTCCGACGAAGCACTCGATTTCCTGACGGCTTATCCGTGGCCTGAGAATATCGACGAACTGGTGTCCGCCGTGGAGCACGCCTGCCACAACGCTGAAGACCGGCAGGTCGGGGCTGCCAATCTGCCGGATAAAATCCATGTGGCGCGCCACGCGATGGCGCATCCTCCGCGTAAGGTGGAAGCCATTGTGCTGGACGATTATCTTCAAAACGTGGAAACGGAGTTGGTGCGTCGCGCGCTGGCCGCGTCGAAGGGCAACAAAACAAAAGCCGCCAAACTGCTGGGCGTCTCGCGGGCGCGTCTGCATCGGCGCATCGAACACCTCGGACTCGGCGATCTCTGAAACGGCAACGACCTCTGACGCGTGAACCGCAACGCCGTTTTGTTTAGGCGCACACCGTTCAATTCAATTTGACGTTGTTGAAGTTGATGAGCAATCCAATCGTCACGCCGGCCAATTTCCGCGATGAGAAAGATCGTCGAATTCCATACTTCGTGCTCTTCGCGTCCTTCGTGGTGAATCTGTCCGGCCAAACGAATCTCCGTGCCGCCGAACGACAAAGTTCGCCGGGTTTCGGCCAGTGACTTTCGAATTCAGTACCGACGTCGCCCGCCGCTTCGGTGCAACGCTTTGTTATGTCCTACGCTGTTGGTCTGGCGTGAAGTAACTCTCCGGACTTGATCGGTCGGATTTCCCCCGCCGCAACCGTGATGAGTGCAACCGTGTGACCGCCACCATCGACAAACTCGACCTCATATCCCTTGCCGTTCTGGTAGACATGAACGACGCAGCCTATGAGGCGCCCGTTCGTATGACAGGGAACTGGCGGCGGCGGTATAGTTGCAGACGGCATGGCGAACCGCCTCTTGCAAGATCCGCCTGCTCAGAGATGGGCCGCCCGGTGTTTCGTGTTGGCGAGTATGCAATATTAGTTGCCCGTTTCGGCATCTCTACGCGCATCAATTAACCAATTGTCGCCAGGCGGTTTATATCCTTCGCGCCGCCAAGGTCGTGCGTCATCCTCGAATGTAAACGTTAACCCAATCTCCGTCGGTTGCAACGCGGTATCGATCCCGGTGACTTGATTCTCGTTGGACTTCTTCACGATGAATTCGCCAACATTCACCTCCGCTCCTGAATGACGTTCGGTTGAAGGTCCGTCGAATCCGCGAAAATGATTCGAAATCGTCGAGCGAAATGCGTTATTGTGCGTCACCAAGGAATATCTCAGATTCCAATCCGAGAAACCTGACAGAACGAGTTTCACTCGATCGCCTCGTTTGACGCCAGGACACGCCCTTGATTCAACAATTCCATCTTTGTCGACGAACGACATGCACAAAGTTTTTCCTTTGGGCGCATCTGGGACATTAACGATCCACCACGTGATATGGTTCGCATGCGCTAGGTCGTCTGCAGTCAAATGACCGGTCGGTTTTGGAGCCACGCTTGTCGGGCTCTGGCCACACCCAAACGCGAAAGCAACCAAACTCAGAATTGCAAACAGCCTAGCCATGGTGGAGCGCCTCGCCAGTGAATGAGTTTCTGTTGACAATAGTCTTTTTTTGGCGGGGCGGGAACCATTCTAACAACGCTTGGTCATCGCGCGGTATTTGCTAAGTCGCGAAACGCCGATAAACGCGGGAACGGTGAGGATTGGGAATCCGAAGGCGCCCGCCAAGATTCCAAGCCAGCGAGCCCGCTTGTACAGTCTCTCGAAATCATCCGGAAGACGCATCGCCGTTCGGATCATTGTCCCGAAGAAAAGGAGCGTGGCTGCCATCATTGTTGCCCCCCCAATTATTGCTCCCACTAGCGGCAACTCGTCGATGAATAGTTCGTACAACGCGATCGAACTCGCGCACGACATATAAACTATCACCACCCAACCGATCCATTTGAAGTAGCGGCATGCGGACGCGAGGTACCAGTCTGCTTGCCTAGCGTCACTGAAGGTTGCTGGAGAGGCGTACGGATTCTGCATATTCCGAGATCTTTCCATGGGAGGCCCAGTGGATATGATTTCGTCGATCATTTCGCTCTCCGCAACTCAAGCGTCGAATTCACCGGCTTGTTCCTTGAGGAAATTGGCGAGGTCGCCCCGTTCGAGATCTTCCAAGGTGCGAAAACGAAGTTTGACCACATCGCGATCTTCATGCGTGGCGTCGAGCGAACGGTCGCGCGCCAAATGGGCGATGCGTCCTAGAGCGACGCGATTCTTCGGCGCACGCAGCACAAGCTCCACAACCGCCGGCCGCTTGGTGTGAATGCTGGCCCACGGCGCTTCGGCGCCGGGCGGCGAATGGTGGACGAGCACTTTATTGTCCCACTGGAACGAGCCGTGGGGCAAGGCGGTTTCCACTAAATCGCACAACCGCTCCAATACTTCCACTTCCCACAACACGCGCTTGCCCGGCGGAAAACCTTTCCGCAGCAGATGCCATTTCTTGCCCAAGGCCTTCCAGGGCATGAGGTCGTGGGGATTGATCGCGGCTCGATTCGCGATACCCATGAAACTCTCGATGGCGCGTTCCAGTACGTTCCAAAACTCCGGGCGATCAAGCTCTTGGAGCGTATGGGCGCGAATTTCGATTTCCTGCCAAGGCCCTTGCTGCATTTTTTGGCGAACGCGAGGATCGTTCCCGTACAGCGGGATGGCGTCCATCTCGTTGAGCGTGCGGAGCGGAAGCAGTTGGGCAACCTCACCGCGTTGGAAGGCGTTTCGGGCCACGCGAAACTTCATTTTCAGCAGCCAGGCCTCTCCGGTAATGGCGTGAAAAAACCAACCCGACGCTTTCCGCTCGGCAGTAATTTCGACCACGCCGCGAGAGTTCCAATCGGTGGCGGCGAAGTCTCCTTTTTCGTGGATGAAGTCGACCACGCGCTCCAGCAGGCGGCCATCCCACTGGCAGGGTTCGCCCTGCCGGCCGACACGATCTTGCGTATGCCAACGCCGGCCGTCCAACTCCCAGGGCATTTTTGCGTTGCGCCCGACTTCGTTGATGTCGAGGTCGCCCGGTTTGCTGGCATTCTCCCGGCGCGCGTCGAACGTCTTGCGAGCTTTCCGAGGACTTTCCTCCAACACCGGCGCCAAGGCTTCTCCGGTGTGGGAGCGAGCGAGCTTCTTGCTGCGTTTCGCCTTGCGAGCATACTCGACCACGATTTCGGGCGTTCCCTCGACGACAATCCGACCGCCGTCTTCGCCCGCTTCAGGCCCCAAGTCGATCACCCAATCAGCCGATTTGATCACGTCGAGGTTGTGTTCGATGACCACCACCGAGTTGCCCATGTCGACCAATCGATGTAGCACGTCGAGCAGCTTGGCGAGGTCGTCGAAGTGCAAGCCGGTGGTCGGTTCGTCGAGCAGGTAAAGCGTACGACCGGTGTCTGGGCGGGCGAGTTCAGCGGCCAGCTTCACGCGCTGCGCCTCGCCGCCGGAGAGCGTCGGCGCGGATTGGCCGAGTGTGAGGTAGTCGAGGCCGACGTCGCACAACGTTTGCAGGATTTTGCGAATTTTGGGGATGTTCTCAAACAGCTTCACCGCATCGCCACAGGTCATGTTGAGCACGTCGGAAATCGAACGCGCTTCGTAACGCACGGCCAGTGTTTCCGGGTTATAACGTTGGCCCCGACACGTTTCACATTCCACCCAAACATCGGGCAGGAAGTGCATTTCAATTCTAATTTGCCCGTTGCCTTCGCAGGCGTCGCAACGGCCGCCGGCGGCGTTGAAGCTGAACCGCCGCGGTTGGTAGCCGCGAATTTTCGCTTCGGGCAGCTGTGCGAAAAGAATGCGGATCAGTTCGAAGGCGCCGGTGTACGTTGCCGGATTCGACGTGGGCGTGTTGCCCAGCGGGCGTTGATCGACGCGGATCACCTTGTTGATGTTTTCCAGGCCGATGATTTTATCGAAAGGGCCGGGCGTGGTCGACGCCCGGTGTAGCGTGCGGGCCAGTGAATTATAAAGCACGCCTTCAATGAGGGAGCTTTTGCCGCTGCCGCTGGGTCCGGTGATGGCGGTCAAGGCGCCGAGTGGAATTTGCAAATGCACATTGCGCAAATTGTGGTGACGAGCGCCGACAACTTCCAGCCAACCGCCGGGCGCGTGGGGCTGCGGAAGCGGAGCGTTTGCGTCACTCTTGTTTTTCGCGGCTTGCGACTTTAACTTCGATTTCGACGCCGCCTTCGTTTTTATTTTCTCTTTGGGCGGCCTGACGCGGCGTTCGTCAAAGACCGGAATTGCCTTCTTGCCGCTCAAGTAAGGGCCGGTGACGGAGCCTCGCTTTTTGGCGAGTTGGGCGGGTGTTCCATGCGCCACAATACGGCCGCCGTTCTTGCCGGCGGCGGGGCCGAAATCGCAAATGAAATCGGCGCTTTCCAGCACTTCCCGGTCGTGTTCCACCACCAGCAGCGTGTTGCCCAAGTCGCGAAGTTTCAACAGGGCGTTGAGCAAACGTTTGTTATCTCGCGGATGCAGGCCGATGGTCGGTTCGTCGAGCACGTACAACACGCCGCACAGTCCGCTGCCGAGTTGGCTGGCGAGGCGAATGCGTTGTGCTTCGCCATTGGAAAGCGACGCCGCGGTGCGCGAAAGCGAAAGATAATACAGCCCCACATCGTTGAGAAAGCGGATGCGGTCGCGAATTTCGCGTATCACTTCTCCCGCCACCCGTTTCTCGCGTTTGTCGAGTTTCCAGCCGTCAATTTCCTCTTGCAGTTGGGCCAGCGGCAGTCGGCAGATGTCGTCTACCGTTTTGCCGTGAAAACGAACGGCGGAGGAATCGTCGCGCAAACGCGTCCCGCCGCACGACGCACACTCCACTTCATCGACCAGATGCTCCAAGCGCGCACGGAAGGTGAACGAGAGCCGAGCCGCTTCCTCCAACGCTGGGTAAAGCCCCTTGAATTGGAAGCGGAACAGCGGAGGATCGGTCTTTTTGGAATTCGGCTTGCGTACTTCAAACCACTGGTCGCCGGCGCCGTGTAGCACCGTACGGCGTTGCCGCGCGCCAAGCTGTTCAAAGGGAACATCGAGCGGAACCTTGGCGCCGGCGGAAAGTGCTTCCAGCATCCAACGCGAGACGTCTTTTCTTAGGTCGGGCCACAGCGCCAGCGCGCCGTCGGCCAACGTCAACTTAGGGTCGTTCAACAACGCAGCGAGGTTGGCGCCGGTTTGCACGCCCAGCCCTTCGCAATCGGCGCACCAGCCCAACTGGCTGTTGAAGGAAAAATTGTGCGGAGAGAGCGGCTCGAAACTGCGGCCGCATTCTTCGCAAACACGGTGCAAACTATGCGTGACGGTTTCCCAACTCGGCTCGGGAGCGTCTTTCTCGACACGCGCAACGGCCATCACGCCTCGTCCGAAGGTGAGCGAAGCCTCCACGCTGTCGGCAATACGCGAACGAGCGCCAGGGCGCACCGTCACGCGGTCGATCACGACTTCGACCTGATGTTTGCGCCGCCGCGTTATTTTTGGCGGGTCGTCGAGCGAGTAGGTCAGGCCGTCGACGCGAACACGCGCAAAGCCCGCCGCTTTCGCCTCCTCCCAGAGCGTTTCGTACTTCTGCCCGACGTCAATCGCCATCGGCGCCATAAGGTAAAGCTTGGCGCCTTCCGGCTCCGACATGATCTTGGCGACGATTTCATCGGATGTCTGCGAGCCGATAGGAATATCGCATTCCGGGCAATACGGCTGGCCCAGCCGCGCCAGCAAGATCCTCAGGTAGTCGTAGACTTCGGTCACGGTGCCGACGGTGCTGCGCGGCGAGTGCCCCAAATTTTTCTGTTCAATGGCAATCGCGGGCGAGAGCCCTTCGATGTGGTCGAGCCGCGGCTTCTGCATCTGGCTGACAAACTGCCGGGCGTACGAACTGAGGCTCTCCACGTAGCGGCGTTGGCCTTCGGCGTAGATGGTGTCCATGGCGAGCGAACTTTTTCCCGAACCGCTCATGCCGCAGAACACCGTGAGTTTATCTCGCTCGATCGAGACGTCCACATGTTTAAGATTGTGTTCGTGGGCGCCGCGCACGATGATCTTTTCGCTGAACACGGCGGGCCGTTTTTTGGCTTTTCTCTTTTTAGCGCTCTTGCTGGCCGGCTTCTCTCGCAGCACTTTCGCCAAGGCGGCTCCGGTGTACGACGCCTTGCACTTGGCGACGTCTTCGGGAGTTCCCTCGACGAGAATCCGACCGCCGCCCTGGCCGCCTTCGGGACCAAGATCGATCACCCAATCGGCGGTTTTGATCACATCAAGATTGTGCTCCACCACGAGCACCGTATTGCCGGCGTCGGCAAACCCATGCAGCACTTGCAGGAGCATTTTGATATCGGCGAAGTGGAGCCCCGTGGTCGGTTCATCGAGCAAGTACAGCGTTTGGCCGGTGCTCTTTTTAGCCAGCTCACGAGCCAGTTTGATGCGCTGCGCCTCGCCGCCGGAAAGCGTCGGCGAAGGCTGGCCGATCTTGAGATAATCGAGCCCCACGTCGTGCAGGGTTTGCAGTTTGTGGCGAACCTTGGGGATGGCGTCAAACAGTTCGAGCGCCTGTTGCACATCGAGTTCGAGCACGTCGGCGATCGACTGCCCCTTGAACTTCACATGCAGCGTTTCCCTGTTGAATCGCTTGCCCTGACAAACCGGGCAGGTCACCCAGACATCGGCCAGGAAATCCATTTCCAGGCGATTCGAGCCGTTGCCATCGCAAGCTTCACAGCGGCCAGCGGCCACGTTGAAACTGAAACGGCCCGGTTTGTAGCCGCGACGCTTGGCGTCGGGAAGCTGTGCGAACAGGTTGCGGATTTCATCGAAAACCTTGATATAGGTTCCCGGATTGGAGCGCGGCGTGCGGCCAATCGGCGATTGATCAATCGCGATCAACTTATCGAGCAGCCGCCAACCTTCGATCGAATCGTGGGCGCCCGGTTCGCCTTCGCCGCCGTTCAGATCTCGCCGCAACGATTCAAGCAAAATATCGGTGACCAGCGAACTCTTGCCCGATCCCGAAACCCCCGTCACGCAGACCAACGCACCCAGCGGAATGTGGACATCGACATTCTTGAGGTTGTTGTGCCGCGCGCCGATCACACTCAGGCGGTCTCCGCTGATGGGCCGACGTTTTTCCGGAATTTCAATTTTCAACTTGCCGGAAAGGTACTGCCCCGTGATGCTGCGTTTGGCGCCCGTGATAGCCTCCAAATCGCCGTGCGCGACAAGCTCCCCGCCCCGCACTCCCGGGCCAGGACCGAAGTCGAAAATATGGTCAGCGGCGCGCATGGTGTCTTCATCGTGTTCGACCACCACGACGGTGTTGCCCATATCGCGAAGTTGTTGGAGCGTTTTCAGGAGGCGGTCGTTATCGCGAGGGTGCAAACCGATGGAGGGTTCGTCGAGCACGTACAACACGCCCACGAGCGCCGCGCCGATTTGGCTCGCCAGACGAATGCGCTGCGACTCGCCGCCGGAGAGCGTCGGTGCGGTTCTCGCCAGCGAGAGGTAATCGAGGCCGACGTTCACCAAGAATCCCAAGCGGTTGCGAATTTCCTTGAGCGCTTCGGCGGCGATGATTTTACGGGTGTCGTCCAATTCCAAGTTCGAGAAGAATTCGGCCGCGTCGGCGATGGGCAACTCGGAAATCTCGGGGAGCGACAACGCGCGGCCGTGCGGAAAAAGGGTATCGTCAAACTTGTCGCTGAGCGTGGTCAGCCGGACCGACCTCGCCTGCGCGTTCAAGCGTGTTCCACGGCAGCGCGGACAACTGACCGTACACATGTATTTTTCCAGCCGCCGCCGTTGGATGCGGCTGTTGCTTTCGCGATGCTTGCCCAGCAAGATGGGGATCACGCCCTCGAAATGGCCGCCGTATTTCATCGGCGAGGCGCCGCCGCGCCACGTGAACGTGATGTGTTCGTCGTCGGCGCCCCAGAGCCAAACATCTCGCACCGACTGGTCGAGATCGCGCCAGGGCGTTTCCAGCATGACGCCTTCTTCAAGCCCCAACTTTCGCTCCATGGTGTCGGCCACGCCCTGATAAATGTGTCGCCGCCAGCGGCCCATTTCCTTCCACTTGCCGAGAAGTTCAATGCAGCCCTTGCGGAATGAAAGCCGGTCGTTGGGGATCAGCAACTCGGGATCGAACGAATAAAGGTTGCCCAACCCGTCGCATTCCTCGCACATGCCGCGCGGGCTGTTGAAACTAAAAAGTTGCGGACTCGGCGGTTCAAAACTCACGCCACAATGCGTGCAGGCGTAGTCGGCCGAAAAGGTGGTGTTGGTCGTGAGGCGGAGCTGCTCTGCGGGGGGAGTTTCACCGGCCGTGGGCGTTTCAGGATTTTCATGTAACACAAACAGATTGCCGCGGCCCATTTTTAGAGCCAACTCCACCGCTTCGGCCAAGCGAGGCCGCACACTCGCTTGGATCGTCAGCCGATCGACCACAACTTCAATATCGTGCCGAATTTGGCGATCGAGCGAGAGCCGCGAGGAAAGCGAAACCACTTCTCCGTCGACCCGCGCGCGAGAGAAACCTTCCTTCACCAGGCCGTCGAACAGATCGCGGTGTTCGCCTTTCTGGCCTCGCACCAACGGCGCCAACACCAAAACTTTCGTGTTGCGAGGCAGTTGCAAGATGCGGGCGATAATTTGCTCTCGCGATTGCGCCGCGATTTTTCGATCACATTTCGGGCAGTGCCCCGAACCGACCCGGGCAAAAAGCACGCGGAGGAAGTCGTAAATTTCCGTGATCGTGCCGACGGTGGAGCGAGGGTTGTTTCCGGCTGATTTTTGCGAGATCGAAATCGAGGGGCTGAGGCCCGATATGTAGTCGACATCGGGCTTCGGCATCTGGCCTATATATTGCCTGGCGAATGTAGACAAACTCTCCACGTACCGACGCTGCCCCTCGGCGAACAGCGTGTCGAAGGCCAGCGAACTCTTGCCGGACCCGCTCACGCCGGTCAGACAGATGAGTTGGTTGCGAGGAAGAACAAGACTGACGTCGCGAAGGTTATGTTCGCGAGCGCCTTTGATGACGATATCCGAAGCGGGCATCTTGCGGCGGTTTATCCATTTCGTGCAGTTCGCAGCGGCGCCCCAGTGGCGAAAAAGTTTTCGCGCCGGCAGCCGGGCGTTCGAGGTCGGGAACTGTTGCGGGGAAAATGTCTCGAACCCCAGAATTGTAATTCACGCCCGAGCCTCGCCACAAGGAGGCGCCCAACCAGGGGGAGGGGGCGGAATTGCAGCCTCGCGGCGACCCGGTACAATGAAGTAGTATCGGCGCGCTCACAAACGGACGACACACACAGGAGAAACCATGGACGCCAACGAGCTCACAACCATCTACACCCTGGACGACGAAGGCAAGGCGGAAATCATCAAAAACGCCCTGCAAGCGGCGGGCATTCGCTGCGAACTCGACGGCGAACATCAAGCCGGTTTTACGGGAATGATGCAGATTGGCGTGATGGTTCGCGCCGTCGACGCCGACCGCGCTACCGCATTGCTGGCCGAACACGAAGAGATGGACGACTGACGCGCGTCTCATACCGCGCGGCCAGACAATCCAAATGTTCAAAACCGGTGAATGGATCGTTTTTCAGGAACTCCGTGGCAAATCTCCATTGACGCTTCATGGGCCGCGCGGCTACGGAGCGTTGCTTGATTCCTCGGCGATATAGCGGTGTACGTTGTCTTCCAACACCGAGAGCGGAACACTGCCGCCGCCCAGCACGACATCGTGAAACTGACGAACATCGAATCGGCCGCCCAACTTTTCTTCGGCCGTGGCGCGCAATGCGCGAATTTTTAGTTCGCCCGTTTTGTAAGCCAAGGCTTGGCCGGGCCAGGAAATGTAACGGTCGACTTCCGCCGTGATGTTGTGCAGCGAGAGCGCCGTGTTTTCCGCCATGTACTGTATGGCCTGCTCGCGCGACCACCCCAAGTAATGCAGACCGGTGTCGACCACCAATCGGCAGGCCCGCCACATTTCATAACTCAGGCGGCCGAAGTTGGCGTAAGGATCTTGATAAAAACCGACCTCCAACCCCAGCCGTTCGGCGTACAACGCCCACCCCTCGACGAAGGCCGTGAAACCGGCGTAGCGACGAAAATCGGGCAGGTCGCGCATTTCTTGCTGCAAGGCAAGCTGCAAGTGGTGTCCCGGAACCGCCTCGTGCAAGGAGAGCGCCTCGATTTCGAACAAGGGCCGACTTTTCAAATTATAAGTATTCACGTAATAGAAGCCGGCGCGGGAGCCATCGCCGGCCGGCTGCATGTAATAGGCCGTCGTGGTGCGGGGGGCGATGTAATCGGGAACGCGGCGAATGCCGTACGGAGCGCGCGGCAATTTCCTGAATAATCGCGGCAATTCGCCGTCCATTTTTTTGAGCACGAAGGAAACTTCTTTCATCAGTTGTTCGGCCGATTTAGGATAGAATTCCTCTCCCTCGCGAAGGTGTTTTACAAAGGCGGCGAAATCGCCGTCAAATTTCACCTGCTTAATCACCTGCAGCATCTCGGCGTGAATACGCGCGACTTCCTCCAAACCGGTCTGATGCACCTGCTCCGGCGACAAATCGAGCGTGGTGAACTTTCGCACGCGGTGGCGGTAGAAGGCGCGTCCTTGCGGCAGCGCCGAAGCGCCCACTGAACCTCGCGCCGTGGCAAGGTATTCGCGCCGCATGAAATCGGCGAAACGGCGAAACCCCGGCGCCACGCTTTGAAGAATCGCCCGCCGGCCAGCGGCGGTTAAGCGTTTTTGTTCGTCGGCGGCTATGCGCTCGGGATACGCTTGAAACGGCGCGTACAAGAGGCTCTTGGCCGGGTCGTCCACGATATGGGGCGCGATGGCGTCGGCGGCGCCCTCCAACACCACGGCGGGCAGCACCATGCCGCGTTCAATCCCCTTGCGCATGACCGTGATGTGTTGGTCGGCATAGCGGGAAAAAGCATTCAAGCGGGCGATATAATTTTCATAATCAGCCACGGTATTGAGCGGCATCCGTTTCGCCAACTCCGGAAAAGAAATGTGGAAGCCGCTCCGATTCGTAATTGGCATCAGATACGTGCGGAATTCGTATTCGCGAATCGTATCGTTGGTCAGACGTTTGAAGATGTCATAATTCACGCGCTCCGCCGCACTCAATTGCTGGCGGTCGATGTCCTTGATCCGCTCCAGAAACTCCACGCGGTTGGCCCACCTGCGGGCTTCATCGGCCACGGTCACTTCAGGAAGCCGGGCATTGAACCGGTGCTCGCCCACATGCGTGGCCCAGAGCGGATCTTCCCGGAGTTCGAATTCCCAGGCGTCGTCCAGCAGATGTTGCAACGTATCGGCTGCCGACTCCTCATCGGCGGCCAGTAAAACACCTGGCGCCGCGTGCAACGCCACGACTCCGCACAACAATAAAGACAAAACGACCTTGTTCGATACGCACATGCGATTTGTTTCTTTGTGAAGTAAAGTAAGGACGTAAAGGGCGCCACGGATGAAATCTGGCCGTCGGCATGATATGTTTGAAGACTGATTCGGTATAGTTCATTTTCAGGGCGTCGGCAAGCAGCCATTTCTTCATCACCCCACGGAGTTTGTTTATGCGATCGATCCGATTCCAGTCGTTAGGCTCCGCCCGAAATGTGTTTGCCAAATTATCCAAATCAAAAGCCCGGCATTTTGAAAATGCCGGGCTTTTACACAGCGTGTTGTGTGCTTTGTTGCTGCTGGGCGGCTGGGCGTATTTGGCGCCGACAAGTGCTCTTTCGGCGGAAGAAGCGCCGTTCGACGTCGTTCTGCGGGGTGGCTTGGTTTACGACGGCTCCGGCGCGGCGCCGTTTCAAGCAGACGTCGGCCTGCGGGGTGATCGGATCGTGAAGATCGGCGATCTTTCCAACGCAAAGTCGAAATTGAATGTTGATGTGAGCGGCCGCGCCGTGGCGCCCGGCTTTATCAATATGTTGAGTTGGGCCACGACGTCGCTCTTGGTCGATGGCCGCAGCCAAAGCGATATCCGCCAAGGCGTGACACTCGAAGTGTTCGGCGAAGGCTGGTCGATGGGGCCGCTCAATCAGGCCATGGCGCGCGATTTGGCGTTGGGCCAAAGCGATATCAAATACAAGGTGGCTTGGCGGTCGTTGGGTGAATACTTGCGGCATCTGGAGCAGCGCGGCGTGGCGACCAACGTGGCTTCGTTCGTGGGCGCTACGTCGGTTCGGATTCATGCGTTGGGTTACGAAAACCGTCGCCCGACGGCGGAAGAGTTAGCCGAAATGCGTTCGCTGGTGCGAACGGCCATGGAGGAAGGCGCGCTCGGCGTTGGCTCTTCGCTAATTTACGCGCCGGCGTTCTATGCCGATACGGCGGAATTGATTGAACTGTGCAAGGTGGCGGCGGAATACGACGGCCTCTACATTTCGCACATGCGGAGCGAGGGCAACCAACTTTTGGAAGCGGTTGATGAACTGTTGGAAATCGCCAGGGAGGCCAACATCGCCGCCGAAATCTACCACCTCAAGGCCGCGGGACGCGCCAATTGGCCGAAGCTCGAAGAGGTGATCCAACGTGTGGAGGCGGCGAGAAAAGCAGGGCTGCGGATCACGGCTGATATGTACACCTACACCGCCGGCGCCACCGGGCTCAACGCTTCGATGCCGCCCTGGGTGCAGGAGGGCGGTTACGACCGCTGGCGCGACCGCCTCCGCGACCCAGACATCCGACGCCGCGTGCTCCTGGAAATGAAAACCCCCACCGATAAATGGGAAAACCTGCTGCTCATGGCCGGCGCCGCCGACCAAGTGTTGTTGGTCGGCTTCCGGAATAACGACCTCAAACATCTGACCGGAAAAACGCTGGCCGAAGTGGCTCGCCAACGCGGCCTATCGCCGGAAGAAACGGCGCTCGATTTGGTCGTCGAAGATGGCAGCCGGGTGGAGTGCGTTTACTTCCTGATGAGCGAAGAGAACGTGAAGAAAAAAATCGCCCTGCCGTGGGTCAGTTTCGATTCTGACGCCTCGTCGTTAGCGCCCGAAGGCGCGTTCCTCAAAAGCAATCCACACCCTCGCGCGTATGGCTGTTTTGCTCGCTTGCTGGGGAAATACGTGCGCGACGAAAACATCATCCCCCTGGAAACCGCGATTCATAAACTGACACAATTGCCCGCCCAAACGCTCGGCATTCGTGGACGGGGAAGTTTGGCGCCCGGCTATTTTGCCGACATCGTGGTGTTCGACCCCAGCCGCATTCGCGACCTGGCCACCTACGACAACCCCCATCAATACGCTCAGGGCGTGGAGCAGGTGTTCGTCAACGGCGTGCAGGTTCTCAAAAATGGCGAACATACCGGCGCTCTGCCGGGGCGCGCCGTGTGGGGCCCCGGCAAGTGGCGGAAAAAAAAGGGCCAGGCGCGGCGGCCGGTGGTGCTCACCGAAACGGCGCGGCGAATTCACGCTTCGGCGCCGGTGGTCGACGGCCACAACGACCTCCCCTGGCAGATGCGCACGCTGGCTTCGCGGTCGTTCGAGAAGCTGGACATCTCCCAGCCGCAGCCGAAGCTGCACACCGATATCGCACGGCTCCGTAAAGGCGGCGTCGGGGCGCAGTTTTGGTCGGTCTACGTGCCGGCGGAAACGGCCCAAACCGGCAACGCCTTGCTGCAAACGCTGGAACAAATTGATTTGGTAAAGGCCATGATGGCCCGCTACCCCGACACCTTCGAATTCGCCACAACCGCCGACGACGTGCAACGCATTCGAGCAGCGGGAAAAATCGCCTCGATGATCGGCGTCGAAGGCGGGCACAGCATCGAAAATTCCTTGGCGGTGTTGCGGCAACTGCACGCTCGCGGCGCCGGCTACATGACGCTCACGCATTCCGACACCCTCCAGTGGGCCGATTCCGCCACCGACAAACCACAACACGGCGGCCTCTCGCCCTTCGGCGAAGAGGTGGTGCGGGAAATGAACCGCTTGGGCATGTTGGTCGATTTATCGCATGTGTCGGTCGAAACGATGGAAGACGCACTGCGGATTTCGCAGGCCCCGATTATCTTTTCACACTCTTCGGCGCGCAGCTTGGCCGATCATCCTCGCAACGCGCCCGACCACATTCTGAGAAAAGTGGCCGAGAACGGCGGCGTCGTGATGGTCAACTTCTTTTCAGGATTCATCGAACCGGAATCCGCCCGCAGAATGGCGAGCATGTTTGATGTCATGCGGGAGTTGCACGAAAAATATCCCGAGAAAAAAAAGTACGATCGAGCGATGGCCCGCTGGCGCGCCCAAAACCCAATGCTGCCCGGCTCCGTGCATGACGTGGTCGACCATATCGACCACATTGCTCGCGTGGCGGGCGTGGAGCATGTTGGCATTGGCTCCGATTTCGACGGCGTGCCAATGTTGCCGCGGCAGTTGGAAGATGTCTCGACGTATCCTTATATCACGCAGGAGTTGCTGAACCGAGGTTACACCGAAGCCGAGATTCGCCTGATCATGGGCGAGAACGTATTGCGCGTGATGCGCGGCGCGGAGAACGTCGCGAAGAAACTGAGTCGGCGGTAGCGCGCACGCCTGGAAAGGATGCTATCGGTCGTGTGACGGCAAGTCAAAGGCGTCTTGCGCGAGCGGGCTTGCGCGGCGCCGTTAATCCGCACGCGGTTGAAAATGTCGGATTTTTCGTTTAACGGCAAGCCGAAGGCGGCTGTGTTTTGAACCCACGCGTTCGGGCAGAACAGAAAACGCAGTCGCCTTCGGCTTGCCGTTAAACGAGCCATTGCCAGCCGCGTGAAGTATATGACGAATAGGGCGGATTCGTTTATACTGCGGGAGCGGGAGATGAACTCCCACCCCACGAGGAAGCTTGAATCATGAACCTCGACGCCGCCGCCATGCACCCCGATATCGGCCAGCGTTGGGACGCCTCGGGCAAGGCGTACTTCAAAAAAGCGGCGGCGTTGCGAGCGAAAATTCGGGGCGAACTTACGAAAATCGTCAGCACGCGGCACGAACTGTTTTTGTCGGGCAACACCAGCAGCGGGTTGCTTGCGGTCTGTCTTGCCGCGGCGCGGGCGCACATGGCGCCGCTTGGTTTGGTCAATCGGCCCTACCCGCCTTACGAAAAACTGCTCGGTTACCCCGGCTCGCTGGCGGAGAACCGGGCGGCGTGCGTCTGTACGCACATTTGTCCGCTGACTGGCGAGGTGTTCGACCTGCGAGCGCGCCGCAACGCACTACTAATCGTCGATGCGGCGCAGTCGCTGGGCACGGTCTTTCAACAAGTGCTCGTCGATACGGCGCCGATCTTTGTCGGGCCACTCCACAAGCACTTGAATCTGGCGCCGGGGCTGGGATTGGTCGGTGTTGATTTCGACGCGTTGGACGCCGCCTTCGGCGCCGCGCTGCGTACGGTGTTGGAAGTGATGGAGCACGGCGCGGTTTACATGGGCGTTTTGGAGGAATGCGTGCGTCGGCTGGAGGAACGGCAGGGCCAAACGCGGTGCAACGAAGTGCGCATCCTTATCGGGCGGCAGTTGCATGCCGTGGCGGAAGGCCTAGGATTGCGGTTGCTCACGCCGTCGGGCGTGCAGGCGCACATCGCCAGTTTCACGAGCGTTGATGGACGCTCCGTCGGCGAACTACTGGACGTCGCCCGCATCGGCGCTCGCATTTTCAAACAGGAGAATATTTTCCGAATTTCGCTGCACTCCGACGTACACGGCGTCCGCTCGCCTGAAGACTACGAAGCGTTCGTCGCCGCAGCGCTCACCCGCGCGGCTCGGTAAACACCGGGGCTTCCGCCAACACATCGGCTGCCATGAAGACCACAGAATCGGCTCTGGGAAAAAGCGTGCTGCGGCGCGAAGGCGCGGCGAAACTTCGGGGCGACGCTCAGTTCATCGACGACCTGCCGCGCGATGGCGCATGGTTCGCTGGAACGGTGCGCGCCAAGGTTCCGCACGCGCGGCTGTTGGGCGTTCGTCGCGACGAACGGTTCGATTGGGACCGCGTCGTGCTCATCACCGCCGCCGACATTCCAGGCGAAAACGTTGTGCCCGTGGTCCTGCGAGACCAACCCTCGTTAGCCGAAGATTTCATCCGCTACCACGGCCAGCCGGTTGCGCTCGTGGCGGCGCCCGATCAAGAAACCCTCGCCCTGGCGCTGGAAAGTATCTCGGTGCTCACTTCGCCATTGCCCCCGGTATTCGACATCGACGAATCGTTGGAAGCAAAGACAATAATCTTCGGTGAAGATAATGTATTTCGCACCGTCGAGATCAACAAAGGCGATGCAACCGCCGCATTGCAAACGGCCGACGTCGTGATCGAAGGCGAACACCACACCGGGGCGCAAGAGCACGCGTACCTCGAACCACAGGGAATGCAGGCCGAATGGACCGGCGACGGAATCACGATTCGCGGCTCGATGCAGTGCCCGTATTACTTGGTCAAGGCGGTGGCCGAACTGCTGGATCTGCCCCAGGAAAAAATCCTTGTCATCCCGCACCTGACCGGCGGAGCCTTCGGCGGCAAGGACGATTTTCCCACCATGCTCGGCGGCCACGCAGCCCTGCTGGCCTGGAAAACCCGTAAAACGGTGCGTTTGATCTATGAACGTGGCGAGGATATGCGGTTCACCAGCAAGCGGCACCCGGCGCGAATCCGTCACCGGACCGGTTTCACGCACGACGGCCAGCTCGTGGGAATGCAGGTCGAAATGGTTCTCAACGGCGGCGCCTACGGCACCATGAGCCCGCTGGTGATTTCCCGAGCGGCAATTCACGCCGCCGGTCCCTACCAATGTGACAACATTCACATTTCGGCTCGCGTCGTTGCCACGAACCATCCGCCGAGCGGCGCCTTTCGCGGCTTTGGCGCGCCGCAAGCGTTGTTTGCGGTGGACGCGCATCTCGACTATTGCGCGAGCCAGCTGGGAGTGGATCCGCTGGAGTTGCGGCGTAAAAACCTGATCCGCCGCAATGGAACCCAGGCCACCGGTCAGAACGTCGGCGATGATGCGTCGGCGGGCGAGGTGCTGGAGCGTGCGCTGCAAGAGTCGGACTTCGTCGCCCGTCGCGAAGCGTATGCGGAATTCAATCGAGAGGCTGAGTCGCGCCGCGGAGCAGACCGCTTCCCGCGACGCGGCATCGGGCTTTCCTTATTCATGCATGGAACTGGGCTGAGCGGTTACGAAGAGGTCTTCTTCCATTCCGGCGTGGCGCTGCACGGTAACGCCGATGGTTCGATAACGGCGCTCACTTCGCAGGTCGAGGTGGGCCAGGGCACGCGAACCATTGTGGCCCAGCTGGCCGCCGAAGGGCTCGGCATTCCAGTTGAGTACGTATTGACCGAACAGCCCGACACCAACCAACACCCCGATTCCGGACCGATGGCCTCGCGCACCGCGACCATTATCGGCGGGCTGTTGATCACGGCGGGCAAGCGGTTTCGCGCCGAAGTTGAGCGGCGTCAGGGAAGTCTGCTGCCCGATCCGCTCGTGTTTCGCGCTACCGTAGCCAAGCTGGTTGCCGGCGGCGAACGTCTTGAAGTTCGCGAGCATTATAGCCCGCCGCCCGAGATGCGTTGGGACGAAGAAAAACACCAGGGCGACGCTTACCCGGCGTACACTTGGAGTTGCTGCGTGGCGGCGTTGGAAGTCGACACGCTAACCGGCGAAGTGGCCGTACTCGACGTGACCGCCGTTCAAGACGTCGGCAAGGTGGTAAATCCGATGTTTGCCGCCGGTCAGGTGCAGGGCGGCGTCGCGCAAGGACTTGGTTGGGCGTTGCTGGAAAACGTCGTGTGGAAAAACGGCGTCATGCAAAACGCAAACCTTGCCGACTATTCCATCCCCACCGCGATGGACCTACCGCCGATTCGCGCCGTGTTTTTGGAACATCCGCAACACCGCGCGCCGCACGGCGCCAAGGGGCTGGGCGAACTGCCAATGGAAGGGCCGGCGCCGGCGGTGGTCAACGCGTTGCGAAGTGCGTTGGGAATCCACTTCAGGCGGGTTCCCGTCACTCCCGAAATCATCTTGCCTGCCTGGGAGGCGCGAAACCTTGAATAACGACCACGTGTTCCGATTCCATGTCAACGGCCATCCGGTCGAGGCGCAGGCGCCGCCGATGCAGCGGCTGTTAGACGTATTGCGAGACACGCTCCTCCTGACCGGAACGAAAAACGGTTGTGGGCGCGGTAACTGCGGAGCATGCACCGTGATAGTGAACGGACAAGCCGTCAGCGCCTGTCTGACGCCGGTCGTGCAGTTGGAGGGCGCCGACGTGCAAACGGTCGAAAACCTGTCCGACCACGATTGCCTGAACTCGCTGCAGCAGTCCTTTCTGGAGTGTGGCGGCACGCAATGCGGCAGTTGCACGCCGGGAATCTTGATGGCGGCCACCGCGCACCTGCGCCGCGGCGGCGGAACAAACACCGAGGAACTCCGCGAAATGTTGGCCGGCAATCTCTGCCGCTGCACAGGATACATCAAGATCATTGAATCGATGCAACAGGCGGCGGCTGCAAAGTAGCCGATTCGCCCGACCGGAGCCCACCATGCCAACCATCATCTCGGACCACCAAGTCTTCACGCCGCGCAACTTGGCGGAAGCCTTGCAGTTCATGGCGCAGCACCGCGACGAGGGCTGGCGTCCTCTCGCCGGCGGCAGCGAAGTGATGACGCACATATATGACAACCGCGCCGCCGCTACCGGTTGGATCAACCTCGCGCCGCTGCGAGACCAACTCGCCGGCATCCACGAAGACGGCATTCTCGAAGACGGCATCCAAGAGGGCTGCATTCACGAGGGCGGCTGGGTCCGCATTGGAGCGCTGACCACGTTGACGGAGTTGCGACGGTCGGCTGTTTTGCAGACTATCTGCCCATTGATTCGCCGTGCTGCGGCTGCAACGGGCGGTGTGCAAAGGCAAAATCGGGCGACGGTCGGCGGCCGGATTGTGAGCGCTTCGCCCGCCGGCGAGACATTGCCCGTGTGGTTGGCCTTGGACGCGGAGGTCGAGTTGTCCTCGCGCGACGCAACACGATGCGTCGCCTACCGGCAGTTCATCCAGGAGCCCCGTCAAACGGCAATCGCATCAGACGAACTACTCACCGCGATCATGATTCCCATTCGAGCCCGCCCGAACCCCCGACTGCTATTCCGCAAAGTCGCCTCGCGCGCCGCTGGGGCGATCGGCAAAATGGTTTTTACGGCCATCGCCGGGCTTGACGCCGCCGGCCATTACCAAGACGTGCGATTGGCGTTCGGCGGCATGGGGCCGCTGCCGCTACGTGCGTGCGGAGCCGAACAACTGGCGGAGGGCCACGCGCCCTCCGACGCGCTGGGTGCGCAAGCGGCCAACCAACTGAGCGCCGAGCTAACCCCGGTCGACGACCTTCGCTCCACGGCCGACTACCGCCTACGAACGGCTCGCAACCTCACCCGCGCCTTTGTCGCGGGACACATCGGCATCGCGGGACACATCGGCGAGCAACCTTCGTAACCGCCCCTTCGGCGCGGTCAGGCAACACAAAGTTCGCGGGCCATGGCCACCGCCGCGCTGGCGTTGTTGCTGTAGCCGGCGGCGCCGATCGAATCAGCATATTGCTGCGTTACCGGAGCGCCGCCAATCATCACCTTGCATTGTTTCTCCAAGCCAGCTTCTCGAACCGCCTCCACGACGGCCTTCATACCGGTCATGGTGGTTGTCAAGAGCGCAGACACGGCGATGATGTCGGCGCCGCTCTCCTTGGCCTGGAGAACGAACTTCTCGGGCGGGATATCGACACCCAGATCGATCACTTCGAACCCGCCGCCTTCCAGCATCGAGGCCACCAATCCCTTGCCGATATCGTGTAGATCTCCCTTCACGGTGCCGATCACGACGCGGCCCACCGGTTCAATTCCCTTCTCCGCCAGCAACGGCCGCAACAACTCCAAGGCGCCTTTCATCGCACGGCCGGCGATCAACAGTTCGGGAACGAAGTATTCGCCATTTTCGAACCGCCGGCCGACTTCATCCATCGCGGGAATCATCTGGCCGGTCACCAAATCTTGTGGTTCGACGCCCGAAGCCAGCGCCGCCTGTGTTGCTTCAACCGCCAGCGGCGCGTTTCCGGTGAGAACCGCCTCGTACAGTTTGGCAATTTCCCGCGTGGGTTCCGGCATGATAGCTCCTGTACTCGAACGCCCGACAACCAGCCGCTGTATTGACGCTCGCTATTATTTCATTGTACGATCATACTAATTAACAACAGTTTAGATTAACGACTTTATGATGAAAAGTAAATGGTCGGCGAACAAACGGGACACAATCAATAACACGCACCGCCAACTTGCAAGGAGTAATCTACGATGAACGATTCCACCTCACGACGTTCTTTCTTGTGGGCCGCCGGTGTTGGCGCCGCTGCTTTGGGAATGACGGCTTCCGCCGCGGCCCAGAAGAAGAAGAAGAAGCCGATTCAAGGGTTCGAGGAAACGCCGACCGACCCCAACGCTTCGAAAGGCTGGAAGCCGATCTCAGACCGCAAGATTCGCGTCGGCATCGTGGGATACGGCGTGTGCCGTTTCGGCGCCGCCTTCAGCTTTCAAGACCATCCTAATGTTGAAGTCGTGGCCGTGAGTGATTTGTTCCCCGATCGCTGCGCCAATTTGGCCAAGGCGTGTCGTTGCGAGAAAACGTATCCGTCGCTTGAGGCGTTGGTCAAAGACGACACAATCGAGGCGGTTTTCTGCGCCACCGACGCCCCCAGCCACGCGCGGCATTGCATCGAAGTGTTGCGACACGGCAAGCACGTGGCCAGCGCCGTGCCGGCGGTTCACGGTTCGCTGGACGACGCCCAGAAATTGTTTGAAGCCGTTCAGACGTCTGGCCGCAAGTACATGATGTTCGAGACCTCGTACTTCCACCAAGATCTCCACGCCATGCGGCAGATCTACAACGCGGGCGGGTTCGGCAAACTGCTCTACTCCGAAGGCGAATATTATCACGACTCCGTCGAGCAGATCGATTCGTACCAGGGTTGGCGAATTGGCTTGCCGCCGCAATGGTATCCAACACATTCGAACGCCTATTACGTGGGTGTTACCGGCGGCAGTTTCACGGAAGTGTCGTGCATGGGAATACCGAGCGCAAAGAAACTGCTACAGCCGGAGAACAACCGCTACAAAAATCCGTTCGGCACCGAAATCGCGCTGCTGCGAACCAGCGAAGGCGGCATGGCGCGAATGGCGGTCAGTTGGGACACTCCCGGCGACCATGGCGAAAAAGGCCGGGTTCGCGGCCAGAAGGGTAGTTTCTATGGCCACTACCAAGGGCGGGAAAAAAAACTACCGAACACACAACGCCCGCCGCTTCCGCCGGGCGTCCATGCGGGCGGACACGGCGGATCGCACGGCCAACTCATGAACGAATTCGTGACCTCAATTCTCGCCGACCGCCAGCCGCTGGTCGATATCGGCGCCGCGCTGAACATGACCGTCGCCGGCGTGGTGGCGCATCAATCGGCGCTGAAAGACGGCGAACTGATGAAAATCCCGCAGTATTCCAGCTAAAACACTCGGCAAGATGCTTGGCCGCCAACAAAGCTCAGGCGAGAATTTCAGTCAAGACGCGCGGCGCCCCGACGCCCGTGAGGCCGAAGTCCAGGCCTTGAAAACCGAACGTGAATCGTTTGAAGTCGATTCCAAACAAGTGGTACATCGTGGCGTGAAGATCGTGAACGCTAACGGGGTTTTCCAGGGCGTTGTAGCCGTAGTCGTCCGTGGCGCCGTACGAGACGCCTCCCTTCACGCCGCCGCCGCACAACATCATGGAAAACCCCTTGATGTGATGATCCCGACCGCTTCCCTGGGCCATGGGCGTGCGGCCAAACTCGCCGCCCCAGAGAATTAAGGTTTCGTCGAGCATGCCGCGTCGTTTGAGATCTTTGATCAAGGCGGCCGTCGCCTGATCCACTTCGGAAGCCGTGCCGGCCATGTTTTTCTTAATGCCGCCGTGATGGTCCCAAGCCCGATGGTATAGTTGGATGAACCGGGCGCCGCGCTCCGCCAGACGTCGCGCCAGCAGGCAGTTGGCGGCAAAAGAACCATCGGCGCCCTGGGTTCCGTACAGGTCGAGCGTTTCCTGCGACTCGCCAGAAATATCGATCAAGCCAGGAACCGAAGCCTGCATTTTGAAGGCCATTTCGTACTGCGCGATCCGCGTCGCGATTTCAGGATTATCGACAACATCGTCGCGCAGCTCGTTGAGTTTGTTAACCGCATTAACGACATGTTGCTGCCCATTTCGGCTGACTCCCTGTGGATTCCCCACATACAACACCGGATCGCCTTTGGAGCGGAACTCGACGCCCTGGAACCGCGACGGCAAGAAGCCAGCGCTCCACTGACGCGCCGCAATCGGTTGGGCTTGCCCAAACTTACCCACCGAGCTGAGCACCACGAAACCGGGAAGATCGTCGGTTTCGCTGCCCAAGCCGTACAGCCACCATGCTCCGGCGCTCGGGGCGCCGTTGATCGACGTTCCCGAATTCATGTACGAGTGAGCGGGATCGTGGTTGATTGCCGCAGTGTACATAGACCGCACGATGGCGATCTCATCGGCCACGGAGCCAATGTGCGGGAAGATCGAACAAATATCCTGCCCCGATTCGCCATACTTTTTGAACGGGTGCTGGGCGCCCATCACCTTGAGCTCCCGCCCTTGAAGCTGTGCGATTGGTTGCCCCTTGGTGAGCGATTCGGGAATCGGCTGGCCGTCGAGCTTGGCCAAATTGGGTTTGTAGTCGAAGGTTTCCAGGTGGCTGGGGCCGCCAGCCTGATACAGATAGATCACGCGTTTTGCTTTGGGCGCGAAATGCAGTGGCTTGAGAACGCCCGTCCACCGCTGGGGTTGCGCCGAAGCGGCCCGAGCCTGGAGCGCGCGAGGGTCTAACAGCGAAGCGAGCGCCATGGCGCCGACGCCACAACCAGCGCGGCCCAGGAACGAGCGGCGAGTTTGCAGTAGTCGCATGGGGTTGTTGTCTTGCATGAGATATTTCTTCAATTGCGTGTGTTAGTAGCGTGTGTCAGTTGCGTGTGTCAGTTGCGTGTGATTGTCTCGTTCAGATTCAGCACCGTTCGCGCCACGTCGGTCCAGGCGGCCAACTGGGCGATTTCCAAGGAAGATTCGCTGGGCGAGGCGCCGATTGCCAACAGCTTCTCGGCGGCTTGCTTGTGGCTGGAATATTCCTGGAGTTGCTGCTTGTAGAGATTTTGCAATACGGCAACTTCCGCATCGCTCGCCGCTCGCGATGTTGCCTGCCGCATGGCGAAACGTATGCGATCCTTAACGGACTCGCCGCCCTCGCGGCCGATGCGTTCGGCGAACTTGCGGGCCGCCTCAACATACGTGGGGTCGTTCAGCATGACGAGCGCTTGCAGCGGAGTATTGGAACGCGCACGCTGCGCCGTGCATTCCTCGCGCGTGGGCGCGTCGAACGCCAACAGCGCAGGATGAAGGAAAGTCCGCTGCCACCAAGTGTACAATCCACGCCGGTAGAGGTTTTCGCCCGTGTCGTGTTTCCAGACCCGATTGGGGAACTTCAGGTGCATCCAATAGCCCGCTGGCTGATACGGTTTGACCGAAGGGCCGCCCACTTTATCGACCAGCAATCCACTGATCGAGAGAGCTGTGTCACGGACGAATTCGGCATCCAGCCGCCAACGGTTCTGCCTCGCAAGCAGGCGGTTGTAAGGATCTTGCTGGCGTTTTTTTTTGTCCGCCAATGACGACTGCCGGTACGTTCCCGACATCGCCATTTGTTTGACGAGCCGCTTCACATCCCACCCATGCTCAATAAAGTCGGCCGATAGCCAGTTCAATAGATCAGGATGCGTGGGCAGTTCGCCTTGCGTGCCGGCATCACGAAGATCGGTTGAAATGCCGGCCCCAAACAGCAGCATCCAAACACGGTTGACGAACACGCGCGACGTCAGCGGATTCTCAGGCGAGACAATCCAACGGGCGAGGTCGAGTCGCGTCGCTCGCCGGTCTCCCGTTTCCAGTTGCCCGAAGTACGCTGGAATCGCCGGCAATACGACCGGGCCAGAATCGTCCATCCAGTTGCCTCGCGGCAAGATTCGAATTTCGCGCGGCGTCGCTCTGACATTGGTGATGATCAACTCCGGTCCTGTATCGTGAATCTTTTTCCGCTCTGCTTGCGCCTGCTCCAACTCCTTCTTGGCGGCTGCCTGCTCCGGTTTTGCTTCCAACGATTTAACCGTCTTGTTCAACTCCGCGATGCGGGCGTCGGCCTGCTTGAGCTTGGCTTGTTGTTCGGGAGTGAAAAACTTGGTGTGCCGGGGCCCGCCGACCGCTTGCTCGTCGATGTCGGCGAAGAACGCCGCCATGGAGTAGAAATCTTTCATGGTGAAGGGATCGAACTTGTGGTTATGGCATTCCACGCAGTTCATGGTCGCGCCTAGCCAAGTGCCGGCGGTGTTTCGCACGCGGTCGGCGGAGTATTTGGCGTAGTATTCCTTGGCTTGTGCGCCGCCTTCCTGGGTTGTTTGCAAAAGGCGGTTGTAGGCCGACGCGATCCGTCCTCGCCGCCCGGCGTCTGGCAGCAAGTCGCCCGCTAATTGCTCGATGGTGAATTGATCGAAGGGCATGTTCGCGTTGAACGCATCGATCACGTAGTCGCGATACAGCCACATTGTTCGAGGGTTATCACTGTGATAACCGTTGGTGTCGGCGTAGCGAGCGACGTCCAGCCAGTAGATCGCCATGCGCTCGCCGTAGTGTTCGCTGGCGAGCAACCGATCCACGAGGTTTTCGTAAGCCTTCGGCGAGGCATCATTGATAAAGGCGTCTACCTCCGCCGGAGTGGGCGGCAATCCGATTAGGTCAAAACTCAGCCGGCGAATTAACGTCAGGCGGTCGGCTTCTGGGTTCGGCGTGAAGCCTTTCGCTTGCATGCGAGCCAACGTGAAGCGATCAATGTTGCCGCGAATAAATTCGCCGCGAGCAAGCTTTCCCGACGAACCGGTTGCCTTGGGCGGCTGGAGCTTAGGAATCTGGGGCTTGGACAGTTTCTCAAACGACCAATGCACTCGCCATTCGGCGCCCTCGGCGATCCACTTTTTCAGCAACGCCTTCTGTTGGTCTGAAACGACCTTGCCCGAATCGGCCGGCGGCATCAGTTCATCTTCGTCCTCCGAGATGAGCCTCCGATACAACTCGCTCTCCTCAGGATTTCCGCGAACAATGGTTGCCGGATCTCGCTCGGCAAAGACATCGGCCTCGAAATCTAATCGCAATTCCCCTTCCCGCTTTGTCTCGTCGGGGCCATGACACGAGTAGCAATTTTCGACAAGTATCGGTCGGATATCACGGCGGAAATCGATATCGCCGGCCGCAGCCGCATCACGCGCGAACAGCGAAAGCGCCGCGACGCCAAAGAGAAAGGCCAAGCAGTGTGATCGAGGCATCTTGAATTCTCACGTTGGTGGGAAGGCGGGCAATCAGGCAAGATTCGCCGAGCATTATCCGGACGGAGGGAATCCGCCAGACTACCATTCTAACAGGAATGATTCCGGCAATCTTCCTCCGAACCGACATAAGACCGTGTTCGATTGTTTTTCAAACACCAAATGACTACAATCGTAGTTTAGTTTGATTTGTATAGGCTGGCGCGGCGGTTCAACGATCGTGGCGAATCAACCATGCCAAGGAGGCTGAATAATGGCTCGGTCCACTCAAGGCAAAATTCTGGGGGTCGCTTTGCTGGGGGCGGTCTTGATTTTTCCATATCTGGTGCGGGGAGAAGAAGGTCCCCGGCCGCCCGCCGTCGCAACGGCATATCGGTCGCCAATTTGCGTGGTTGCCTCGCCCGATGGCCAGACGGTATACGCGTCGGACCGAACTGGAGGAAGCCTGGTCATTCTCGACGCCGTGGAAATGACGATGTTGGGCGAGATCGCACTGCATGGCCGGCCGCGGGGCCTTGCTCTTTCGGCCGACGGGAGCACGCTCTATGCTGCGGAGCACGGCGCCGGCAGCGTGGCCGTGATCGACACGAAAAACCGAGAAGTCGTGTCGCGAATCGGCGTTGGCAAGTGGCCTACGTCGCTTGTCACTGCTAACAAAACCAAACGGCTGTATGTTGGCAATCAAGACAGCAATTCCATTTCAGTGATCGATCTCGGCCAGCGGCCGGCGAAGGTGATCAAACAGATTCCAGTCATTCGTGAGCCAAGTTGTCTCGCCGCGACGCCCGATGAGCAGTTCATCGTGGCGGCGAATTTGCTGCCCCTGGGGCGGGGAACCGATCCAACCTTGTCGGCCGCGTTGAGCATCATCGACGCACGCTCGCTCCAAACCGCCGCCACGGTGAAACTGCCTCCCGGAGCAACGATGGTCGCCGGCGTGTGTATCAGCCCCGATGGAAAATGGGCCTACGTCGTGCATGGATTAGGCCGATTCAACATGCCGATCACACAACTTGAGCACGGCTGGGTGAACACGAATGCGTTGAGCATCATCGACATCGCAAACGGTTCGCGGCTCGCGACGCTGTTGCTCGACGATTTGACGCAAGGCGCCGCCGACCCGAACAGCATCGTATGCTCGCACGACGGCAACCGGCTGTGGATCAGCCATGCCGGCGTGCATGAAATTTCGTTGCTCGACATCGGCCTGATTCACGAGTTGTTGCGCGGAAACGCCGCGCGGGAATCGCCCGCCCTCAAAGCAGGATCGGGAGTAAACATCTGGACGCAAATCCAACAGGACCGAGGAAAAATCGCCGACCTTGAAAATGACTTGACGGCGCTATTCATTGCCGGCGCCATTCGGCGAACCTCATCGGGTGGGACTGGTCCTCGCGGACTGGCTCTTTCCGCGAACGGCCAACACTTGTTCGTGGCGAATTATTACTCGGGCGCCGTCGCCGTGCTCCAGGCGGCCACGGGCAAGCTTCAAGGAATAATCTCACTGGGACCGCAACCAGAACCAAACGCGGCGCGGCGCGGCGAGATCATCTTTCACGACGCAACACAGGCCTTCCAACGCTGGCACAGTTGCGCCTCTTGCCATGCAAACGAGGGCCGCGTCGACGGCCTGCGGTGGGATTTTCTGGGTGATGGAATCGGCAACCCCAAAGATACGCTGAGCCTCGTCCATTTCGATAAGACCGAGCCCATGAACCGACGCGCCACGATGGCGTCGGCTCGAGATTGCGCGAAGGGCGGTTTGGAATCGACCAACATGCTGGCCTCGACCGAGCAGGAAGTGAATGACCTGTTCGCTTATCTCACTTCATTGCGGCCGCTGCCGAGTCCTCACCTCACGCCCGACGGCAAGCTGACCAAGGCCGCCGAACGCGGCAAAGTGTTGTTTGAGGGCCGGGCGAATTGCCTGCGGTGTCATCCTGCTCCGTACTTCACCGACAAAAAAATGCACAACGTCGGCGTGCTTAGCGAGAACGAACCAGATGGCCGCTACGATACGCCCTCCCTGCTCGAAGCGTACCGCACCGCCCCTTATTTGCACGATGGCCGCGCCCTGACTCTCAAAGACGTCCTCACCGTGGAGAACCAGCGGAAGCAACACGGAAACACCGACGCGCTAACCAACCGCGAGATAGATGATTTGGCCGCCTATCTGCTTTCCTTGTAGCCAAAAGGCGAGCGGAAAATGAGAATTTACCCGTTCTAGGACGCGAAGACCGCGCCGTTGGAGTTCAGCCTTCAGGCTGTTTGTAGGCGTAATTTGTCGAGTACGCAGAAGAAAACATGCTGAAGCATGAACTCCAACGGCGAACGTCTTACCGACCATTTATCCTGGAAGGATAGCAGGAACACCTACAACGAACTCGTAGCCGTGGACCGCTAACTTATTTTCGAACGCTCTTTTTTCCGGACGCTCTTTTCGCCGCCCTTTTTTTTGGGCAGAGTCGGCTTAATATCCTTGGCGAGTTCGGCCACGGTGAGGCCAGCCAGCGATTGCAGAAAACCTTCCTCCAGCTTGGCCAATTTGCGTTGGATCGCACAACGCCCCATCACCGGACATTCGTCTTCGAGCGACAGTCCGCAACGATTGGTCTCGATGCCCTCCAATAATTCAACGACATCGCGGACCGATATTTTTTCGGCCGCTCGACCAAGAGAATAGCCGCCCGCAATACCGCGATGGCTGCGCAGCAGCTTTCCGCGCGCCATTCGCTGAACAACATTCGACAAATACGTGTCTGAAGAGTTGGGCCAGATGGTCAGCATCCATTCGGCCAACTCAGGCAGCGTGGCCAACTCACCGGCCGGTTTCGTGGCGACATACGCCAAGGCATGGAGGCCATAGCTGAAACGTTGCGAAAAGAACTGACCACTTGCCACGAATTCCGTCCTTTAAGAATGGGTTGGGTAAAGACAACTAACCAAAGGTAGTTTAATGAGTTTTTCAAGTTGTATGATACCTTGCTCGCGGCGCGAACGTCAATCGCCGATCACGCAGCGAACAACAAACCGGCGAACAACGCGATCTCCAACAAGGCCTTAGAGTCCCTAACACAACTCGGCGTTAATAAAGTTCAGGCAGATGAGCGCTTCGGCAAGCGTCATGAAGCCTTCGTGGATATCATCGCG
>QIKY01000424.1 GCA_003233175.1 Planctomycetaceae bacterium
TGAAGTCCATGCCGATCAGCTTCGATTTGACGCTCTGCTGCTCAGCTTTCTGCTTGGCCGTACCGCTGGGTTTGATCATCAAGGCCGACCACACTTTCAAATTCCAAGCCAATGATGCGATCACCATGTAGGCCCAATTGCTCATCAAATCATTCAGCGGCGCAACGAGCGCACACTGCTTCAACTGCGCGATGTTGTTCTCCTGATTGCAACGTGCGTTCGCGTCGACAACCACTTGCCGCGTCGGCTTGGACGACTTCGTCGCGTTGGTAATGTAAAAGAAATAGACCGGCTCTTCTTTGTCGAACAGCCGCAGTTGACCTCGCTTGACGTGCACCTCCTTGTGAAGCACGACCACGCGATACGTTCGATCGCACTTGCCCGGCTGGTAATCAAACTCCGCGATCTGCTCACTGACGAGTTTCTTGTTGAGGTACCCATTCCGCTCGACGATTCTCTCTTTCACACGCTTCCGTTTGGCTCGCGGATTGGCCGGAGGTTTCTTGAGCGACCGACGACGCTTCATCGGTTTCCAGGCGGATTCATCGAGGTTTTCGGCGATTTCGACAAGGTTTGGCATCGCGTCGATGCCGAACACAAACTCGACGTTGTCTTCATCCCAGCGGTCGAAGTTCTCGGTCAAAGCGAAGTCGGTGTCGCCACGCAAAACCACCTTGCGAAAACCCGCCGCGCGGCATTGCTTAACAGCTAGGTCAAAGTAAAACGCCGAGTTCTCGTGACTGAGTTCTCGTGATTGGGCCGGTTGCCGCTGCGGTTGGCGATGAACAACGGCTCGCGCGTGTTGGCCAGCGTAACGACCAACGGGTGATAACCCCACTGGCCTTTGTAGTTGATGCCGATGCCCTGTTTCTTTTCGGCGGAAGTTTCGACTTGAGCGCCATCGCCTTCAATGATAGCGCAGTCGAAGAACTCGTCAGGTTGCTGCTTCCACACTTTCTCTCGGATGCGATTGAAGGCGTGCATGAGTTGAAGCACATGCTCTTCGCTGAAGCGGCGACAGAAATCACCCGCCGTGGTCGGATCGGGAATCCGCTGGGCGCCGACCGCGTTCAAGTAGGCCTCGTCGCAGCGGCGATCTTCGAGATGTTCCAAGCAGTTGCCTCCGGCGAGCAGGTTCATCGCGATGTTGAAAACATGATCGGATTCATCGTAGGGCAGGTGGAGTTTGAATAGCGGAATCGCTCGATTGATTTCCTTTCGCAAATCGAGTTGCTTGGTCAGTTGCAAGAGCGTTCCGATGCCACCGGCGGCGATGGCTTGTTGCTTGTCGGCAAGTTCGTACTTGATGCTCGGCGGATTGATCATGGGCGACGAACCGGACCAGTTGTTCTTATCGATTCGCCGACGAGTTTTGACCTGCTTTTGCGCACACCCAGAATGCGTGTTTTGTGCCAATACGATTTTCCGACGGCCTCCGTTCGACGAAAGTCCGCTCAAACTTGGAGCCGTTACGTTCGCGCTGGCTGGTTGGCGAGCGTCCCAGCGGGCCGCGCCGGGCGAAACAGGCCAACCAACCATGCCACCGTGGCCTTGATTGCGGGAGGCGAGATAAACGACAGGTTGACGAAAATCATCGCCAGACCGAAGGTGATCATCCCCAGGCATATCGCGATGCTGCCATGCACCACGAAGGCCATTGCAATCGCCAGCCAACGCGTGTGCCGATTCCAAACCAAGGCGAAGTAAAACGTCTCCCAGAAGACGGTCACGTGCGTGATCAACGCGATCAGCCAAGGGAAGTGAATCATCCAGGTCATGTCGAGCGATTGATATTCCTGTATGGCGAAAGCATACCAAGCGGCGCTACCGTCCCACCAGAGTTCGCCACGCATCTTGCCAATGCCGCCGAACAGATAAACAATCGCCAGATGGATCTGCAACAGCCGCGTGGCGATGTTGGTGCTCACGCGCGGCGCCGGTTCGGGCGCCTTGCCTCCGGCGCGGCGGTTTTCCAGCCAACGGTCTACCGAATACACCGCCCCGGCTGGGCACAACATCAAATACATCACACACATCGTGTTGACTTGGTCGAGACCGAACATGGAGGAAATCAGGCGGTGGCAATACGAGACGGCAATCAGCCACGAAAGCACCGACGTGATTCGCGTTTTATAACCGACGGCATACATGCCAATCACGACCAACCCAACCAGATGCACGGCCCACAACATGGGAACAGATTCCACCCACCACCAGTACGTCCAGACGTATGAGTTTTGAGCGAGCTCCTGGGAAACTTCGTTCGAGATCCAGGCGTTGGGCCCGAGAAAGGCGGCCAAATTAATCGTCCAGACCAGATGGGTGTAGAACAACATCGATCCGCTGAGCAGGCGGATGAAGGCCATCGTGTGGGGCTCCGCCGGAGTGAACCAGAACTGGTCCCAGGCGTCGGCGGCGTATTTTGCTTGGCCTTTGAGAAATTGAACAACACCGTTCATTTGGCCACCCCTGGTGCGATGTCTTCGGCGGGCTGCGATTGTGGTTGGTTAAAAGGGACCCGCAGCGGCGAGAACGGCGATGGGTTGGCGAAGGGCGCTGGTCCGGTGAAGGGCGCCAGTTGGCCTCCGGCAGGCAAGGCGCCGTCGGAGGAATCGCCTTCCGTTTCGCTGAGGTCGGAAAACAGCGAAGGGTCGCTGGGGCGCATGCCGTCGAGCGCTTCGCCCGGCGAAGGCGGCCGATGTTCGACGCGTGTGATGTGAATCGGCTGGCCATATTTTTTGGAAAGATGGTTTTCGATGCTGTCGCGCATCAATTCATAGCGGTGGCGGGCGTCTTGCCAGCGCGTGAGTTCTTCTTCGCGTTCGGGTCCGGCAGGGGGTAAATCAGCAGGCGGTTGCGGCGGCGCGAAACTACGGTGGAACGTTTCGCTGAGCATGAAATGACGATGGTAAAGCAAACGCGGCCGCTCACGCTTCAAATCGGGAAAGACGTACTCTTTCTCTTCCTGGCCCTTGGCGGCGGCAACTTCGTAGCGCACCAAATGACTCGCGCCAGGATTGGGAGCAAAGTAGAAATAGCCGTGGTCGAGATAGGCGGCGTCGATGTACGGCCGCAACGTTTCCATGATGTCCATCGCGACGGGCGAACCGGCGTCTGGTCCGGCCAAGGAGGCGAAGCGAAACGGCGGAACAAACACGGCCGTGAGGTGGATCATCAGCAAGCTACTGATTAAAACCTTGGCCCAGAGCGGCGGAATGGCGGGGCTGTTTTTTTCCGCGGCCCGCTTCTTTTTTGACACGGCTTCAACCCTCCAGTACAGCGCATTGCTCAGGCGGCAATAAACGCGAGTTTACACAGTCAAAGCTGTAAAAAAGCGATTTTTAGCCGCTCGATGTGTAAAACATGACCACTGTATTAATCGGGCTGCTGAGGCATTCAACGCAAGATATTCCGCCAGACGCGTTGCATGTGTTCTAGAACGAATAAAAGCCCGGCATTTTGAAAATGCCGGGCTTTTTTAGTCAACAAACGATGACATTATTTTTTCGCAACGCCTAACGCGCCGCGACATGCGCTTCGGTGAAGCTGAAGGTCAGCTCTTGTTCATCGCCGGCGTTCAAGGTGATGCTCCGATTCTGGTGCTCCCTGCGGCCATCGCGTTCGATCGAAACCTCAACTCGGTAACCGCTCCACGATTCGCCCGCCGCCAGTTTGTGCGTGGTGAATGTGCGAAGCGAACCCTCGGAATCTTTCATTTCGACGCCGGAGAGCGTTATTTTGGCGCCATCGGGAACGTTCAATTTGAGCGTCGTGGCGACTTGCTGATTCGCATGGAACGGGAAATCGACGCCGGCAATGCCGCCAGCGCGAAGCTCCACCGACTTCGTTTCGTCGATCGTTTCGCCATCACGTTGGTAAACAACGCGCACCTCGTAGGTGTATTTGAAGCCACTTTCCAGGCCTCGCGAAACGTACTGCCGGTACTCGCCTTGGCTCGTGGTCTGCTTGCCATTGACATACACCACTGCATCGGCGGGAACGCTCACGGTGAGAATCCCGCTGTTGGCTCGGGCTTGCGGCGGCAAGGGCTCCGCCGCCGGAGTGGGTGGCGCCGCCGGCTCGGAAGGAGTTACGTACGGGGCGGAATAATAGGTAGACGAACTGGAACTACTGCTGCTACTGGAGCCCCAGCCGCGATAATAACCGCCGGAGCTGCTGGAGCTTGAACCCCACGAACGATAATGATGACGGTGGTGGCGCCAAGCGACGCGGTGGCGACGCCAATGGCGGAACACGCCGTACCCGCCACTGCTACTACTGCTGCTACTGCTATAGCCGCTACTGGAAGAGCTGCTGCTGGAAGAGCTGCTGCCGTAGCCGCCCCAACTTCCAGACGACCCGCCACTGGAGTGGTATGAGCCCCAACCCGCCTGGGCTTCCGCAGCGCCTAATACAAGCACCACGCCGGCAGCCAAACACACCAGACCACTTACTAGTCCTGCTTTCATCAAAGCATCTCCCCCAATGAACCATCAAAATGAAACGTCTGAAGCGGTAAATTCAACCGCCATCTACTCTAGCAACGATAGCATGTAAATCAAGGAGTTTGGGAGGAATTTTCCGGTTGTGGTAAATTAGAGCAACTTTCTTGGGAGATCTGCCGAGGGCTTGGCCGCTGCTGCTTTGAGGTCTCAAAAACAGTGGCTCGGTCCTCGAAGGCGGGGGGTGGGAAAGAATTCCTCTGTTGCTGGTAACCGTGAGCTAGATCATCGGCTGAGGGATCTTATTTCGGGACTGCCCTTCAAGCTGATATCGGCGCCGCCGTTTCTAGACGTCCAGCGCGGTGTCGCCCACGTAGAGTTGCAGCACCTGGCTCTGCACCTTGATGGCGCGGATCAGCACCCAGATTTGATCGGGCGTGAATTTTCGCGGGTCGGAGCGGGCGAGGTTTTCTAGTTCTTCCGTCATGGCGGCGTGCTGGTCGGTTGCCGCCTGCAACCTGAGATTGGTCTCTTTCCAAGTTTGGTGCAGCACGCCTTCCTGGTCGAGTTGCTCTTCATTTTCGACCGCGTTGGTCAACAAGAGGCACAATCTTGCTACATCGCGAGCGCTCGAATCGGGTTGAAAGGTTTGTACACGTTCCGCCAAACTGTTGCATTTCATGGTCAGATTCTCCAGGTGCGTCAAAATCAAGTGCGTCAAAATTCTAGTTGCGAATCTCTTGTGTTGGTCTGACGGAATCGCAAACGATCGACCCGTCAAATATCGCTACCGAACACCAAACTTGGTTTGAGGGGAATCGTCGCTTAATGCGATGAAATTCTCGCCGCCGCAACCGGCAACTTCCTGCCTGGAACGCAAGCGACTTTCCTGGCCGTTTGACGACTTGGCCCGAACTGGCGATACACGGCAAAAACGCCGTTGGGAATTCGCTGAGATGGGAGGTTTCGTGCGGTCGTCGGCCGAACTTCACTCAAACTTTAGCCCGGCCTGAGCGAATCGGGAAAAAAATCCGATTTATTCCCTGCGGAACTCACTGCGAACGTCCCTGCAACCCAACCGATTGCCCAAAACCGTTCGAGCCCGCATAATTGTTTCGCAGGGTTCTGCTGCGCCTGGCATCGCTGCCATCATTCTGTTTGGTCCACGACAATGAACGCCTCGCTTCGCCCGCTTGCTTTCGATGACCTGCAAATCGGCTTTCCCGTCGTGCAGGCGGCGTTATCCGGTTATAGCGATTGGCCGATGCGCATGTTGGCGCGTCGGTTTGGCGCTTCGTATACGGTCTGCGAAGTGATGCTGGACCAGTTTCTGTTGGCCGTTAAGGAACGTAAACGCACACAACATTTTCTCCATAACACCGCCGACGAACAGCCGGTGGGCGGTCAACTCATGGGCGCCGAGCCCCGGCAGTTCGCCGCCGGAGCACAGCGACTGGTGCAAGCCGGCTTTGGCGTTGTGGATATCAATTTCGGCTGCCCCGTAAAAAAAGTGTTGGGGCGCTGCCGGGGCGGGTTTCACTTGGGCCAGCCAGACGTCGCGATTGAAATCGTCCAGCGCACGCGCGACGCCACCCCGCCCTCCATTCCCGTGACGCTCAAAATGCGGCGCGGCGTCGACGACTCCAACGCAAGCCGTGACCGGTTCTTTGAAATTCTCGACGGCGCCTTTGCCGCCGGCGCGGCGGCCGTCACGGTGCATGGCCGCACCGTCGAGCAGCGCTATCGAGGACCCAGCAACTGGGATTTTCTCAAACAAGTCAAGCAGCATCTTGGCGAGCGAACCGTGCTCGGCAGCGGCGATTTATTCACCGCCCAAGATTGCCTCGATATGATGGCGCAAACCGGCGTCGACGGCGTGACCGTCGCCCGCGGCGCCATCGGCAACCCCTGGATTTTCCAGCAGGCACGGGCGCTCTGGCGAGGCGAGCCGTTGCCGCCGCCGCCGACGCTTCATCAGCAACGCGAGGTCATTCTGGAACACCTGACCATGGCGAGGCAAATGCATGGCGAACGATGCGGCCTCCTGATGCGGAAATTCGCCATCAAATACTCGGCCTTGCACCCTCGCCATACCATCGTGCGGGCCGATTTCGCGTGGGCGCGGACCGAACAAGAATGGGACGCCGTGTTGGAAAGACATTATTCCGCCGACCTGCCGGGCCAATACCCATCGCTGGAAATCCACCAGACCAACAACGGCTGTGCGTGACGTGTGAGTTAAGTCATGCTGGTTTCAGTATACTCCCAGCCACCCCATTGCCCGAAGTTTTCATCCACTTCCACGCGCAGCCAATCGGGCTGGAACGCCGGCGCGAGGTCGCGCAAGAGCCGCTCCCCGATGCACTTGGCCAGCAACTCCGCAGTCGTGTTCTTGACCGGCAGGAGAATGCAGTCGCCGCGAGGAAACACCCATCGGCGGTCTTCAAACCTCGCTTCCACTTCCTCGGCATTCGCTACAACCTGAATCTGGGAGTGTTCGGTTGGCAACAATACGCGATGATCCCACTCCGCGACGATTGTGTGCAGTGAATCTCGCATGGCGATGAAATCGACGACATAACTGTTTTCGTCGAGCGGCCCGCGCACTTCCGCTCTCACGCGGTAGTTATGGCCATGGATTCTCTCGCAAATATTACCGTTGAAAGTGATAAAATGGGCGGCGCTGAAAACCAACGACTCTTTTTCCAGACGTACGTGGTATCGTTCCATGGCGGTGAATCATCGGGGTTGAATCAACTGACGGCGTCGCGCTGGTTATTCCGACAAATGCTTGGGCAAGCAAATTTTCCGGACGATTTCCACCAATTGGCCTGCGCGTTTCCCGCTAAATGTATCCTACGGTTAAGTATCGTTATTTTGTTAGAGGCTGCAACTCAGATTTTTCCGGGGAATACTCCTTTCGAAGCGACAAACCAAGACGGATACGACGGCTTTTGGCCAATGCGGCGCAAATAGTTTTGAAGGCTTGGGCGGCTCACGGTAAGCATCGTGCGAGAAAGAGGCGTCGCCTTTCGCACCGCGAATACAGCATGTTTTGTTTCTTTCGCGGAGCGAAAAGCGACAACAAAAAACCGCACGGTCGTAAGCGATGCATCCGGCGTTAGGCAAAAATTCCACGAGGGTGGCATGAGTGAGCGCATCTTAATTATTGATGAGTCTGTCGAATCGCAACAAATGCTGATTGACACCCTCGATATCGACGGCTACGACTTGTTTGCGGTCGCCGATACCTCGAACGCCATGGCGAGCATTTTGGAGAAAAAGCCGGCGGTCATACTGCTCAATAGCGATTTGGGCGGAGAATGCGGCATTGAGTTCCTCAACTGCCTGAAGAAAGACAACGCCACGCGAGACATTTCCGTGATCATGGTGGCCGAACAGGGCCGAGATGAAAAAATCATTGGTTCGCTGGAAATCGGCGCCACCGACTACATTCCCCAGCCCGTTTCGCCGGGCGTGGTCCGCGCACGCGTGCGAAATGTTTTGCGCGTGCGGCGCATTCAGCAACGCATCATCAAGCAACGCACCGACGCCCAAACCGCCGCCGACGCAAAACTTTCGTTTTTGACGAACATGAGCCACGAAATCCGCACGCCGATGACAGCGATTCTGGGATTTGCCGACTTGCTCTCCGCGGAAGGCGATATCACGCGTGCGCCGAAATCTCGTCTACACGCCATTCGAACCATTCAACGCAACGGGCGGCATCTGCTGGAGTTGATCAACGATATTCTTGACCTCTCGAAAATTGAAGCGGGAATGCTTGATGTCGACCCGATTCGCTGTTCCGCCTGCCACGTTGCGGCGGACGTGGTTTCCGTACTGCGGGTTCGCGCCGAAAATAAGCATATCCACCTTAAATTGCACTTCGACGGCCTGATGCCGGAAACCGTTTACACCGACACCACCCGTTTGCGGCAAATTCTGCTTAATCTGGTGAGTAACGCCGTTAAGTTCACAGACGAGGGAGAAGTGCTGCTTTCCGTCCGACTGTTGGAGCAAGATCAGGACCAGCCACGGTTGGAATTTACGGTAAAAGATACCGGCATTGGCCTTACCGACGAGCAAATCGGTCGGTTGTTCCGGCCGTTTTCACAGGCCACGCCCGTTACCTCCCGCCAGTACGGCGGCACCGGGCTGGGATTGGCTGTCAGCAAGCAGCTCGTGACGCTTCTCGGCGGCGACATTTCCGTCACGAGTGAAATCGGCGTGGGGTCGGCATTTCGCTTTTCGATTCAGACCGGCGCCCTTGACGGCGTGCGTTTGCTGAAAGGCATGACGGAAGCGAAGGTCGATCTGGAGGAAGACACCAAAGACATCCCCTTGGCCCAGGACGTATTGGAGGGTCGTATTCTGCTAGCCGATGATTGCCTCGACAACCAGCGTTTACTGGGAGTCATTCTCGGCGCCGCCGGCGCTGAAGTCGTCTTTGCCGAAAACGGCCGCGTGGCGATCGACCGCGTGGCGGAAGCCGAAGCCGAACAACGGCCGTTCGACATCATTCTCATGGACATGCAGATGCCCGAGTTAGACGGCTACGGCGCGACGCGTCTGCTACGAGACGACGGTTGCACCCTCCCGATCATTGCTTTAACCGCCAGCGCCATGAGCGGCGACCGCCAGAAGTGTCTCGACGCCGGCTGCACCGACTACGCCAGCAAGCCCGTCAATCGACACACCCTCATCACGCTGGTGAAGCATCATTTGAAGGTCGGGTCAAAAAACAAACAGGCCAGCGAAGCGACTGTGGAAGGCTAGAACAACCGCTGGGTTGGTTGGCCAGCAGGACGCCGGAAAGCTGTTTTCAGTAGTTCCAAGTTAGACGGTCAGACGCCGTGTGGGGTAAGCCTCATACGCCGAAGGCGTTGTATTCCAAAGCTCCATGTCGCGAGCGGAGTGAGCGCACATGGGGTCGATCGATTTTTGAAAATAAAAGCCCGGCATTTTGGAAATGCCGGGCTTTTTTGTAACAACCGGAAACACCTTCTTCCACGCCGCCTTATTCGCCAGCCGAAGTCTTGACGTTTTCGTACAACAGTTCGCCGTGTTCGTCGTGGAACTTGAACGCCAAGGTGGCGGGGCTGCCATCTGTTGCCGGCGCCGACCGCACCAACAAAAAACCGCCCGAGGGTTTCTTTTGGGCGTAGACCTGCTTGATCAGCCCTTCGGGATCGGTCGATTTTGGATCGCCCGGTTTGCGCCCAGGACGTGAGTTCGCATCGACCAAGGCGCCGCAGGAAAACTCCTCCACGCCCGAAGGGTGGATCGAATGGTACTGCCAATGGCGGTCGCCGCAGACCAAATAAAAATGCTTTTTCACCAGCCCCGTTTCGTTGAGCCAACTGAAAAATTCATCGCGCTCGTGGCGGAAGCCGCCATGGTTGGTGTGGTTGTCGGTTTTCCGCATGTCGTCGGGGCCGATCATCGGGTTCGGTGAAACCAGCACCTTGAACGTGGCGTCGCTGGCGGCCAATGTTTTCTTCAACCAAGCTTTCTGCTCGGCGCCCCAAATCGTTTTCTCGGGGCCATCCTCCTGCGCGTTAGGGCTGCGATACATACGGTTTTCCACGAACCAAATTTGCAGATCCTGACTCACGCGATGGGTGCGATAGGTTTTGGCGTCGGCTTGGTCGGCGGGCGCCATGGGCAGTTGCTCCAAGGCGATTTTGCGAGCCAATTCCGGCGAGGGGGCGTAGTCGCCGCTGTTGTCGCCGTCGTCGATGCGGTAATCGTGATCGTCGATCTCCCAGTACGTGGGCACGGCTTGGAAGAGGTCCAAATAACGTGGTTGGACAAACTGCTCGTGCCATTTCCGCCGCATCTGAGCAGCCGTTTCGGCGCGCGGCTCCTTGGGCGTGTCGTAATAAACATTATCGCCGGTGCCCACGAAAAAATTGGGCTGGAGTTCTAGAATTGTTTTCAAGGCCGGGTAGCCGAGCGCTTTGTCGGGGCCGGCATAAGCAGCCGGCAATTCGGTGTTGTTGTGTTTGAGGTGGATCTTGCGGTCGATGCGGTTGTCGCCGTGGAATTTGGCGTAGTTCATGCCCGTCACGACGACAAACGAAACCGCTTCCGCTTGCGCCGGTCCGGGCAATGTTTGGAACGTGGCTTGAGGACCCGGCCGCAGGGAGTTGGCGTCGGCGCCGATGCGTGTTGTGCAGGTGTATAACTTTCCCGGCAGCAGATCAGTAAAGGCGGCGCGGGCGATAAAGTCGTGCTCCGCCTTGGCTGGAATCAATTGCACGAGCGGCGCCGCGGCGGTGTTTATTCCTTCGCTGAGCGCTGGCCGCAAGTTGAATTCCACGACTCCCGCGCTGCCGGGAACATCGCCCGCCACGAGGCCGCCCGACTGCGTGAGCCGCACTTGAACGAGCGCCTCATGCGGCGTCACTTCGCCCACCATAATACCCATGCCCGCCAGCGGCGCGGCCGGTTCCTCAACCTCCGCGTTGGCGGGCGGCGTGGTTTTCGGCGAGGTGTTTTCGCCAATGGCAGCGGGGTTATTTTCGGAAGCGGATGAGGCATCGGACGGCGTCGGCGCGGGCGACGAATTGCAGCCCATGCCGGAAAAACCAAAAACAACGCACCCGATAACAGCGAGGTTCAATAGAAAACGGTGCAAGGTGTGCTCCTTCGGTGGCTGGCGGCGTGTTTCAGATAGCTGATGAAAACAATAAGATTGTCGATGCTTCGTCAGGCTTTGGCAAGTGTGATCACCACGCCTTTGAACGCCGGCGTGAGCGACTGCGGGTCGGGGCGGCGGGGAACCAGCACGTTCGCCTCCGGAAAATACATTAAAGCGTTGCCCGGTTTGATGCGATCGAAAGGCCGCACCAAAATGTTGTGCATCGCTCCGGTTTCACTCCGCACCACAACCGGCTGGTCGGCCTGGAACTGGAAACGTGCAACATCCTGAGGATGCAGCAGTATGACATCGCGTCGATCTTGCTCGCGGTAAATATCCTGCTCTTCGTAAACCACCGTATTGAATTGCCCTTCGCTGCGCACGGTCATCAAACGCAATTCATGTTCGCCCTGCCCCTTGAGTTCGGGCAGGTCGTGGCAATGCAAAACCGCGCGGCCATCGGCGGTGGCGAACTTCGGTTGATGGAATGTTCGTCCGCCGACTTGAAATTCTTTTTTGGTTTGATCGATCTGGCCAATCTTTTCAAAGCCGGGAACCACGCGTGCGATGGCGTCGCGAATTGTGCCGGTGCTGCGCATGGCGGCGAAATCGATCGGCGTGGAATCGCCGAGAACGCGGCGCCCCAAATCGGCCACAACCTCCACTTCACTGCGAGGACCGGCATGACGCGCCGGCCCGCCATCGCTCAATCGAATGAAGTTGAACATCGACTCCTGCGTGGTCGGCTGCGGTTCTTCATCGCGGGCCAACACCGGCAAGATCAGGGTTTCCTTGCCCAAGCCGTGCGCGTGGCCGGTGTTGAGCGTGGTGCTGAGAAATACGAGCATGTCGAGCTTCGAAAGCGCGGCGGCGGCGTATTCGGCATCGGGGTTCGAGCCATACAGATTGCCGCCCAAGCAAAAACCCAGCTTCAGATTTTCGGCGTGCGCGGCTTCCATACAAGCCAGCGTGTCGAGCCCCGGCGTCTCCGGCAACTTCAAACGAAAATGCGATTGGAGCCGCTCCAAGAGGGCTTCTTTGAGTTTCGGCGTCACCCCCATGGAGCCGATGCCCTGCACGTTGGAATGGCCGCGAAGCGGCATCAAACCGGCGTGCGGCCGGCCAACCATGCCCCGCATCAGGGCCAAGTTGGCGATGGCTTGCACGTTTTGCACGCCGTGGGCGTGGTGCGTGACGCCCATCGTCCAACTGAAGACCACGTTTTTTGCCGAGGCGTATTTTTCGCTGAGGGCGTCAATCTCTTGCTTTGCCACGCCGCTCTTGGCGACAATCGCCTCCCACGACATGGCCCGCAAGTTTTCGATCCACTCGTCGGCGCCGTGGCAGTGTTCTCGCAGGAAGGCGTCGTCAGCGGCGCCCATTTCATCAATGCGTTTGGCGATGCCGGAAAGCAAGGCTAAGTCGCCGCCGATGTGCGGCTGCACATACGATGTCGCGATTTTCGTTCCCAACAGCAAACTGCGGGGATTGCTCGGCACGCGAAACTGCACCAACCCGGTTTCCACCACCGGGTTGATCACCACCACTTCGCCGCCCCGCTGCCGCACGTGCATGAGCGTGGTCATCAAACGAGGATGGTTGCTGGGCGGGTTGCCGCCGATGACGAACACCATGTCGGCCTGTTCGACGTCGTCCAAAACGATGGTCGCGGTGCCGGAGCCCACCGAACTGACCAAGCCGACGCCGCTGGCCTGATGGCAATAGTAGCTGCAATTATTGACGTTGTTCGTGCCGTACAGCCGGGCCAACAGTTGCAGTAGAAAACCGGCCTCATTGGAACTGCGGCCGCTGAAATACCAAAAAGTTTCTTGAGGATTGAGGGCCAGCAGTTTTTCACTGAGGCGGCGCATGGCGTCGTCCCAGGAAATGAGCCGGTAGTGCGATTGCCCTGGTTCGAGCAACACCGGCTGGGTCAGACGTCCACTCATTTCCAACGCTCTGGGCGTGAAAGCGGCGAGTTGTTCGACCGAATAGGTTTGCCAAAACGAGTCGGGAATACCGCCTTGCAAATCGGCCGCCATGGCCTGCAACGACTTTTTGCAAACCTCCGGGAAACCGCCGCGTTCATTGACCATGCCGCCTCTTTGGCCGCCCATGCCGAGCGCGCATGTTTTGCAGGCGTTGCGAGAACGCAAGGCGCTCCACATTTTCAGCAAGCCGCCCGCCTGACGCGATTTTTTCAGCGTGTACCAAATCGCCGGCCAGCCGCCGCCGTACTTCATTTTTTTCATCAGTGTTTTATCGTGTTAGGCGAACGGCAGTTGAGAATTTCCCCGTCCTGCGGTGCGAAGGCCGCGCCGTTGGAGTTCAGCCTTCAGGCTGTTTGTGTTTGTAGGAGTAAACAGAAGAAAACATGCTGAAGCATGAACTCCAACGGCGCACGTCTTACCGGTAAGCGGTTGGTAAATTCTCATCTGCCGCTCGCCTTATTCCTGTGCCTCGTTCTCGACATCACTTGCGTCGTCGGTGGCGAGTTGGGCCACGGCTTGCACGATTAAACGATCTTCTCGCGGAAAAATGGTTCGCATGTCGAGCAGCAGCCGCTCGTTCTGCACGCGGCCCACAATCGCCGGCGTTGCCGAACGCAATACACGCGCCAAATGGTCGACGCTCTGCCCGTCGGGCGTCAGCGCCACACAGTACGTGGGAATGCTCTGCGATGGCAGTGAGCCGCCTCCTAAACAGGCCCGGTCTTCGATCACTTCGGCCGCCGCCACGCCTTCGGCCGCCGCCAGTTGCGGCGCCAAACGCTCAGCCCGATTTTGCAGGTTCTCCAGCGACGTACTCAGCAAGGACAGCACCGGAATCAGATGCTCGGCCGACGCATTTTCCCGGTACAGCCGCAGCACGCCCGCCAGCGCCGCGAGCGTCAGTTTTCCCACGCGCATGGCCCGCATCAGGGGATGCCGGGCGATGACGTCCAGATGTTCGCGGCGGCCCAGAATCAAGCCGCACTGCGGACCGCCCAGCAGTTTATCGCCGCTGCAAAGCACGACATCGGCCCCTGTTTGGAGACTGTCGGAGATCAACGGTTCATCGGTCAGGCCGTACTTGCCGTAGTCGAACATGGCGCCGGAGCCGATGTCGTCGATCACGGGCAGGTTCTTTTCACGGCCCAACGCGACCAACTCCCGCAGCGCGGGCTGCTCCGTAAAACCGACCACCACGTAATTGCTCGTATGCACGCGCAACAAAGCGGCGGTTTCTTCAGACGCGGCTTGGCGAAAGTCATCAATACGGGTTTTGTTCGTCGTGCCGACTTCGCGCATTTTGGCGCCGCTGGCCTCCATGATTTCCGGAAGACGAAAACTGCCGCCGATTTCGATCAACTGCCCACGCGAAACAATCACTTCCTTATCCAGGGCCAAGGCGGCCAGGGTAAGCACCAGCGATGCGGCGTTGTTGTTCACCACCAGCGCCGCTTCGGCGCCCGTGAGTTCGCACAAATCATGCTCCACGGCCCGCAGCCGTTGCGACCGCCGCCCCTCGACCAAGTCGAACTCCAAATTGCAGTAGCCGCCGGCAACTTTCCGTATTTCATCGATAGCCGCTTCCGGCAGCGGCGCCCTCCCCAAACCGGTGTGCAGCAACACGCCGGTGGCGTTGATCACCGGCCGCAAATGAGGTTCATCGGCCGCGACCATCCAACGGGCGATGTGTTCGGCCAACTCTTGGGCGTCGGGAACATGGAAATCGGTGGCTTGTTTGATGTCTTGCCGCATGTCGTCCAGAAAGCGGCGAACCCGTCCCACCACCACGCTCCGGTTCGCCCGCTCGGCCACGTCTTTCAAAGCCGGGCTATTCAGCAAATCGTTCACGGAGGGAAGATTTCGTAGAACGTCGGTCGGTTTCATAAGACTGGCCCCGCGTGGGATAGATAGGTTCTGAAGTTCAACGTTATACCGCGCAACGATAGCAATGGCTCGTTGAACGGCCAGCCGAAATTGTCGATCACCGGTGAGTCACAAATCCTTTTGTGGATCATATTGCTGGTTTTGTGATTCACAAATCTGATTGTCGCTCACCGATGAACGACAAATCTATTTGTCGGTCATATTTACTTCTTTATGATCGACAAATCGTGGCGTCGATCACTCATGATCGTCAAAAAACCTTGCGTCCTTCCGCGATGTTGAGCAGTTCCGCAAACGCAAACACTGCTGACCGTGCGCCCTTTGCTTCACGCATCGTCTGCAACATGCTGCAATCCGCAAGCTGGCGCAGAATCCGCCGTGCTGACGGAGCCGAAATCCCCGAACCCTTGATAAAGTCCGATGTGTTGAAAATCGGCTGGGCGAACAGAAAATCGAGCGCGGCAATCGAATGCTGCGAGTGGGTTGCTTCCACGACCTGAACCTTTTTCGCTTCATACAGGTTCAGAATCAGCCGGGCCTTCTGCTCGTTTTTCACGGCCTGTTCGGTGATCGCCGCCAGAAAGAACTCGCACCACCCCGTCCAATCGTTGCTGTCCGAAACCGCCAACAGGCGGTCGTAGTATTCCTGCCGATGCCGTTCCAGGTACTCGCTCAAATAGAACATCGGCGCGAGCAGCAGCTTCCGCTCAAACAGAAACAGCGGGACCAGCATCCGCCCCACGCGACCGTTGCCATCGAGAAACGGATGCAGTGACTCGAACTCCGCGTGAACCACCGCCAACTGAACCAGTGCGTCCGGCTGGTTCGAGTGCAGGTACTTCTCCCAGCGGCTCATCGCATCGGCCACTTTCTCCGGCGCAATGGGAACAAAACGGGCATCCTCAATCGGACGCCCCGGCCTGCCGATGTAGTTTTGAATCGGTCTGTACTTGCCTCGCGCCTTGTCGTGGCCCCGCACGCCCGACAACAACGTGGCGTGCGCCTGCATGATGACACGACCGCACAACGGCAACTCACTCAGCGCTTCGACCGCTTCCCGCATTCCCTTGCGGTAATTCAACACTTCGTGAATGTCCGCTTCCTTCGCCGGATCGACTGCTGCATTGCCCGCTTCGTATTCCAGCACTTCGCCCATCGTCGCCTGCGTTCCTTCGATGCGCGACGACATCACGGCTTCCTGCGTGGTGAGCGGTGAAAGCAGAAGGGCCGCGTTGGGAATCGCCGACAGCAAGCCGTCATACCGCGCCAGCGCCGCGTTGGCCGGGCCGATCAATGGCACAAGCCGCGTCCAGTCGATTTGCGCAGGCGGGAACTTCCCGGCGTGATATTTCACCGGCCCCGATTTGCGTTTTGTTGTTTTCTTCTTGGGCATTACACGCTACCTGCCAATCCAGTTTCCATCATCGTCGAAGTTTGGGCTACCGGGAAATCCTGCTGATTGCCAGACGGCATCAAACACCGGGCGAAGGATAACTTCGGCCTTTTCATTGAAATCTTCGACCACAACATCTGGCAACAGTAGCGTATCTCGGTCAATACGATTCCAATCCCTACTTGAACGAAGTGGATTGTGCTGAACAGTCATCGCGTAATTCTGCACGCCGATCATCGAAACAAGAACGAAGATCGGGGGAAGTAGCCCCAACTCTTTCTGAAAGGCAAGCAAACGCGGCAAGCAACGCAATAGCTCTAGCTCGTAGGCAATAGTTGGAATCATTCGTGAACCATTCTTTTGGGGGTGAAGCAGCACACAATCGACAGTTTCGATTGCCCCCGTGCGAAACAACTGAGCGTAGCCGAGACACGTTCGATCCGGCGACAGATCGAACGTCAACAGGCCATCCAGATTCAACCGCTTATCCCATTCGCTGGAATACAGTGGCGGCAACTTGATAAACTCATTGGAGAGACTTCGCATGTCGAGAGACGGTGGTTGCGTGAACGACTCCACGGGCAAAACGTGCATCACGATCTTCGCTCCCTGCATGAGTGGGAGCGGCGTTTCATCTGCAACGATTCTGCCCAACCGTTCATCGCGAAACTGCCGGATGCGGTCCGGGAGAGCAGCGGAAGCAGTGAAAGATGCACGGATTTCGCCAACATCCATTTGATGTTTTCCGGCGTTGTTCCGAGTGAAAAACCGGGATGTCCCCTTGAACGTGACCATGTGCGGCGAAGCCCAGCTTCGCGGAATGCGAATGAGCAAGATCGGCCCCTTCGGAAAACCTTCAATCACCCGAATCCGCAGGCCGGGAATCCGTGGCTCGATCCCGTTACGAATACTTGAATCAAGGCGCAGGTTTTCGTCGTCGTTGTTGATTCCTGCAAGCCCTAACGCGTCGGCTGCGGCTCCGTCCTTTTCGGTCATGCCGAAGATCAAGTCTCCACCAGATGCGTTGGCGAAGGAAGAAACGTCCGCGAGAAATTCCTTCTTGTCGCTGTCACCTTTGCCTGGCAACAACTTTTTGAAATCCAACGTTCGACCTTCGGCCACACTGTTCTCGACAAGCGCGTCGATGTCTGCTTTCTCGATTTTATCAAACGGCTTTTGAATCACGATTGGTCTCCTTCGCACTGCTCAAGTCGGGCGAGCGCTGTCCTGACCTATTGCGCTCGCTTCTCGAACAACGGTACGATACTCCAAAGGCCCGCCGAACGCCATTGAGAGGCGCTCTCATCGCAGCCGTCATCATTACGAATTCGGTCGTTGCCGTAAATCATCATTACGAACCGTGAAGCCGATGTCGTCGAGATACTCGCAAATCGGGATAGCGTACTTCCGGGTATTTCCCATCAGTTCGCGAATTTCGCTGAGTGTCAAACCGCCGCGCTCGGCGAAGGCGGCGTCGAGAAGCTCCTTGATCTGCAGCTCGCAATCTGTGTGTAGGTAGCGATCGGCGGAAATAGCGACCAGCGTTCCGTCGTCGGCGGCCAACTTGAGCAGTTGCGGAACGCGGTCGGCCAGCGATGTCGTTTTCGCCTGACACTCCGCCACGCTGGGTGGGCAAAAGCCGGCCTCCAGATACCGCTGTTTGAGTTGCACGAGCAATTTCTGTTCGTTGCGGCTCAACTTCGGCAGACGCTCCGGTAGCGCCACTCTGGCGGCTTGGCGTCGAATGCGGCCCGCGGCGCAGGCTGATTTTAAGGCGGCGTCAAACAGCGGCCTCTCTTCGATGTATTTGAATCGTTGGGCCAACGGCGCCAGATCGATCCAAGTGGAGAGCGGCTGTTGGTCGTGTAGCTTCTCCAATGCATGCACGATGCGGGTGGAGAGGTCGTCCAGAACACGCCGATGCACCCGCGCCACGCGCTGCGGCGAAAGCACGATTTCCACCACGTCGCCGGCGGCCAGCAAATGTTTCAACACCGCCTCCTCCTGCAACACGCCGGCGCGGCGGTACAAATCGCCCACTTGATACCCCGCCAAGCCGGAGAAATAAATAGCCGCCTTGGCGCGCTCCAAGGCGATGCTGTCTGCATCTTCCAAAGCGGCTGCGGTCGGCGGGTCTTCAATGCGCCAGGCTTCGCAGAGTGCTCGCTGTTCTGCCGAAAAATGCCGCAGCCGCTCCGCGTGAGGATCCAACACGACGCCGCCGCCAATCGTCGCGACCGGGGATTCGCTACGTACGACAAACGGCTGCCGCCATGTCGCGACCGCCTCTTCGCGTAAATGGAACTGGGCGAAGGCGGAGTCGCCGGGCTGAAGCTCCGTTGTTTCCAACAGCACGACCGTGGCGAATGTTTCCAACGCTCCCAAATGCAGCCGCACCCGAGCGCGGTTTTTCAAAGGACGCGGCGCCGATTCCAACAAATGTAATTCGACCGTGAACCGGCGGCTGCTCCGTAAATACCCGGCCGACGAAAGTTCGTCTCCACATTGCACTTCATCTTTCGAGAGGCCAGCCAGATTCACCGCCGCCCGCTGCCCACGGTACACGGCTTCCACCAAACGGTCATGGTTTTGCACGCTGCGAACACGCGCTGCGGCGCCGCCGGGCGCAATTCGCAATACATCGCCGGCGCGAATGCTTCCGCTGGAAACACTGCCCGTCACCACCACGCCATGCCCCTCTTTGGAAAACACGCGGTCGATCGGCATACGCGCCGGTTGCTGGCGCAATTCCAAACAACGGGCGATATCGACCTTCGCCGCCGCCGACCGCAGGGCGTCGCGGAGGGCGTCGATTCCTTGGCCCGTTTTGCCGCTGCAACGCACGATCGGCGCCGATTCAAAAACCGAACCGGCCACCAACTCTTGAATTTCAGCCTCCACCAAATCAAGCCAATCGGCTTCCACGAGATCGCATTTCGTGAGCGCGATCACACCGGCCTGAATATCGAGCAACCGCAGAATTTCCAAATGCTCGCGCGTTTGCGGCTTGATGGAATCGTCGCCGGCGACGACCAACATCGCCAGATCGACGCCCGTGGCGCCGGCCAGCATTTGGCGAACAAACCGCTCGTGCCCCGGCACATCGACCACGCCCAAGCGGTATTCGCCCAAATCGAGTTCGGCGAAGCCCAGTTCGATCGTGATGCCGCGTCGTTTCTCTTCGGGGAGGCGGTCGGTATCGACGCCGGTAAGCAGTTTGACGAGCGAGGTTTTGCCGTGGTCGATATGACCCGCCGCGCCGAGTATGAGATCTGTCGCCATACGCCCATTGTAGAGGCGTTCTGATTCCTTGAAAACGCGGCGCCAACAGTTTTCCAGCGTGCCTGCGGAAGCCTGTGTTAAAACTCGGGGCGTTCCTGGGAAAGAAAGTCGTTCACGCTTCGAACCTCACGAGGTTTTTTTTCGCCATAGGGAAGCAGCCAAGAGAAATACGATTTCTTTTTCTTTTTTGCGGCGCCCTTGTTGGAGCCGTAGCCCAGTGAAAACTGGCTCCGTTGCGCGGCGGGCGGCTTCTTTTTGGACGAAAAAGGTTTGGTGACCAGGGCTTTCGTCTTGGCGTACATATTCTTGGCGCCCGCCGTCGCCTTTTGGGTGATGCTCGGTTTATTGGCTTGTTTCGAGCCGCCGAACCCCGGCAGCTTGGGCATTTTCATCTTCGGAAGCCAAGATTTGGAGTTCGAGTCCGCGCTTCGATAGCCGGCAGACGTTGTTTTCGAGGCCGTTTTCTTTTTGCTGAAAGGGTTTGAAAGCCAGCCTTCGGCGTTCGCGGGAGTCGCACCGAAAACGATGCCGCCGGTCAGAATGGCAACCCAGACAACTCGATTCAATCGCGTCATGACGCCAACTCCTCTCAATTTCGCATGCTGTTGCAAAAAACAAGACGCCAGCGGTTTGGAAATGGCTCGCCGGTCGATCAGAAAATCGGCGGAAGTGTCGCAGAACCGGCTGGCCATGTCGAGGCGGATTGTCGCCGTTTTTTGCGGGCTGCGGGCGGGCGTCTGGTCGGCGTCAAAACCACAACATCATCATCAAATAACAAAACCAGGATGAAATAAATCGATATAGCCCTGATTCCCCGTTCTCGGTAAACTGCCCGTCCGTATACTTCGGCCAACTCTGAAGTTGCCGCCGTTGAGGAATACAAGGAGGTATCCATGGCGGGTGTCCCGATACGCTTTATTCACGCTGCTGATTTACATCTCGATGTTCCCGTGTATGGCTTGGCGGAACCGCCTGAGCATCTGCGGGAGCTATTGATCGATGCGCCTCACCTTGCCGCCGAGGGCGTGTTCGACGCCGCGCTGTTGGAAGACGTCGATTTTGTCGTGCTCTCCGGCGACGTGCTTCATCTTGACCCGCTGGAGCCTCGCTCCATGGTGTTCCTGCTCCAGCAATTCGAACGGTTGGCGGAGCAGCATATCATGGTGTATTGGAACAGCGGCGAAGCCGATTGTCTCGACAACTGGCCCGATACCATCGCGTTGCCGAGCAATGTGCGCCTGTTTTCCACGTACGAAGTCGAAGTGTTGACACACCGCCGCGGCGACACGGCCATTGCGAACCTGGTTGGCGGCGGCGTCCATAGCCAAAACCGTCTGGCGGCGGTCGCCAATCGCGCCGAAGGCGGCGAACTCCCCGCCATTGGCGTGCATCATGGCGAATCTCGCTCAGACGCGTTGCAACAAAAAAGCATCGTCTACTGGGCCTTGGGTGGCGAACACCAACACGCCGATGTCGGCAAAAGCGGTGGAATCTCGGCGCATCATGCCGGCTCGCCGCAAGGCCGCAACCCGAGCGAAACAGGTCCGCACGGATTTCTGTTGGTCGAGATATCGGCCGACGAAGAGGTTCATGCACAACACATTTCGACTGATGCCATTCGTTGGCGGACGGAAAAACTGGTTCTGGAGGAAGACTCCAAGCAGACCGATTTTTCTCGCAATATTCAAGAACGCATGCGGAACCTGACCACCGAAGCCATCGGCAGAGCGCTGCTTGTTCAGTGGCGACTGACCGGCGAAGGTCTGCTAGACGACGCCTTCCGCCGCAAGGGCTTCGAAGCCGACTTGCTCGCCAAACTGCGGAAAGATTTTGGCTTTGCCGATTCGCCCATCTGGACGCACGCCTTGAAGCGCGAAATTCCCGCCAAGCTGCCCGAAGAGTGGTCGGAGGAAGACAGCATACTGGGCGATTTCCTCCGTGCCGTGCGGGAGCGGCAGCAGTCGAATAAACCGCTCGACCTAGCGCCGCTTTTGGCGGACGTGATGGCCGACGACGAACTGAAAAACACCTTACTCGCCGACCACCCTGGTTCGCGAGCCGCTATTCTGCGCGAGGCGACCGTTTTGGGAGTCGACCTTTTGCGTGGACAAGCATCAAGATACTAACCCACACACACGCCGATTGGCAGTCGCGCCGCGCGAACCACACGGTTCGTCGGCTGCAAAGGAGAAACCGTCTTGAAAATCAAAGACGTTCAAATCGAGGGCTTCGGCGTTTGGAGCGGCCTTTCGGCGCCCGAACTTCCCGGTGAAATGATTGTGTTCGCCGGCCACAACGAAGCCGGGAAAACGACGTTCATGCAGTTTCTGCGGACGGTGCTCTACGGATTTTCGCCCGAGCGTCGCAAACGGTACTTACCGCCGTTGCGTCATGGCGAGCCGGGAGGTTCGCTGTCGGTTACCAGCGCGCTGGGCGATTTTCAAATTCGACGCACAACGCAGTTAGAGCTTGAAGTCGGGCAACGCAACATTGGCGAAGTCGCGATTCTCAGCCAAGACGGCGCCCCCAAGGGCCAACATTTGCTCACCATGCTGCTGGCCGGTTTGGATGAAGCCACCTACAGCAACGTGTTCGCCGTCGGCTTGCGAGAAATCCAGGAACTGGGCGCGCTCGACGACACCGACGCCGCCGAACAACTCTACAAACTGACCAGCGGCCTAGACCGCGTATCGTTGGTGGACGTGGTCCGAAAACTGGAGGGCATGCGCGGCGAACTGCTTTCCGCCGACGAACAACCGGCGCTGCTGGGCCAGCTCCACGCGCAACGTCGTGAGGTGATCGACCGCTTGCGAAGACTCACTTCGCAAGGACGCCGCTGGACCCAACTCGCCGAACAACAGTCGTTGCTGGAACGCGAAGTCGTCCAACTCCAGGAAAAAACATCGATTTTGGAGCGCAAGGCGCGCGTGATCGATCTGGCCAACCAAGTTCGGACTCCGTGGCTGGCGCGCGAGGAGGTTGTGGCGCGTCGTGAAGAAATCGGCGAACTTTACGAACTGCCGGAACAGGCGGTGCAGCGTCTGGAGGAGCTCAACACGGAAATCTCGCGGCATGAACAGCAGAGGCGGGAGTTGCAGCGGCAGCGCAAGCGCATTCGGCAGGAGGCGAAAGCGTTGCCGATCCGGCGTCGGTTGTGGTCGCATGGCGGCCGTATTTCCGCCATGATGGAGCACGAACCGTGGATCCATTCTTTGGAAGATCAGACCACGCGTTTGGAATCGGAAGTTGGCCAATTGGAAGCGTCGCTGCGCAAGCTGGTCGGCCGCACCGGCACGACCCACACCACGATTCTCAAGGACGCGCCGCAGATTCCTCCGCGCGTTCTTTCGGCTTTGAAAGGCCCGGCGAAAATCATTCGTGAAGAATCGACGCGTCTCAAACAAGCGCAGGCGGAGCGGGAATCGCACCGTAAGCAAGCGAGAGAGGCGGAAACGAAGCTCGAAGCCGCCTTGCACGAACGGGGCGCCCACCATTTGGTCGATGCATTGGAGGAAGGCAGCGAAACCGTGGCCCGGTTTCGTCGTCGGCTGCAACTCGACGAACGTCTGGAAAACATGCGCGAGCAGCGAACAGCGCTCACGCAACAGAGCCATGAACTGCTCGGCGCCCAGGTGTTGCCGCTGCCGCAAATCGTGATGCTGGGCGGTGCGTTTATCTTTGGCGTGGTGCTGGTCCTTTCGGGTATTCTCGGCGTTTATGTATTTGGGCTTTCCGTGCCCATGGCTTGGCTAATGGGTATTGTGGGAGTCTTTTCGATGGCTGGCGCTGCCGGCGCCAAGGCCACGTTGGAGCGCTCCGCCAAGGAGCATTTTGAAGACTACAAACGCAAACTGGAGCTGCTCAAACTTCAGGTCGACGAAATCATTCGCGAGCGAGAGCAACTCGACCGGAAGCTGCCGTCCGGCGAAGGGCCGTTCGCTTCCCGACTCAGCGCCGCCGAAACTACGTTGCATAAACTGGAGGAACTGCTGCCGCTCGAAGCCGCGCAGAACGCCGCCGAATTGCAATCGCGCGCGGCCAAGGAACGCATGACACAGGCCGCCGAAGCCATCAAACTCAATCGCCACCGTTGGCGGCAGGAGTTGCGGGCGGCAAAACTCCCCGAAAACCTCACGCCCCGGCAGGTGCGCGGCTTGGCCGATCATAGCGAGGAAATCGCGACGCTACGGCGGAAAATCGAATCTCGACGCGAAGAACTCGAACGCCGGCAAACCGAATACGCGGAAATCCTTCAACGCGTGCGCCAACTGGTCGACGACACCGGCCTTCGCCTGACCGACGACGACGTCCATGGGCGTCTGCGGGAAATGGCCGCCGCTCTGAAAACACAGCAGCAGTTGGTGGGCAAACGCCGCGAATTCAGCCGCGAACTACGGCATTTGCGCAGCGAACAAGAGAAGGCGGGCGCGGAAATCGAACGCCTCACCCAACTGCGAGACGCCCTGCTCGAAGAGGCCGGCGTGGCCGACGAAGAAGAACTCCTGCATGCCACCGAACAACAAGAGCTGGCCGCGTCGCTGGAAACTGAATTCGATACGCTCTGCCAACAAATCACGCTGTTGCTCAATGCGCGGGTCGAGGAAGACGACATCCGCTCGGAACTGGAGGAGCACGATCAGGAAACACTCGAATTGGCTTGGAGCAAGGCCCAGTCACGACTCGAAGAGTCGCAGAAAAGAATCGGCGAGTTGCGGCAACAGCAAGGCGAAATCTCGCATGAGATGAAAACGCTCGGTGAAGATCGCCGGGGCGCCGAAGCTCAATTCGAACTGGGGCGTTTGAACAAACAAATCGAGCAAGCTTGCCAACGCTGGCAAGTGGTGGCCGCAGCCAGCGTGTTGCTGGAGTCGATCCGGAAAATCTACGAAAGCGAACGCCAACCGGAAACACTTTCCGAAGCCTCCATGTACCTCGAAAAACTCACCGAAGGCCGCTACGCCAGAATCTGGACGCCGCTCTCGGCGAACGTGCTTCGCGTCGACGACGCCCACGGCGATTCGCTGCCGGTGGAAGTATTGAGCCGCGGCACGCGTGAAGCCGTTTTCCTCAGCTTGCGGTTGGCGTTGCTTGGCGCCTACTCCCGGCGCGGCGTCGTGTTGCCGTTGGTGCTCGACGATGTGCTGGTTAATTTCGACGCCCAACGGGCCCGCGCCGCAGCGCGAGTGCTGCACGAATTCTCACAAAACGGCACGCAGGTGCTGGTCTTCACGTGCCACGAACACATTGCCGAAATCTTTGCGGAGTTGGGCGTCGAAATTCGAGATATGCCCGACCACGCGGCCACCCATGGCGTGGCCGTCGTGACGCCCAGGGAAATCGAAATCCACGAAGTCGAACTCCATGAAGACGAAGAATATTTTGACGACGTCGACGAGATCGAAGAGCCGGCCATCGTTGACGAAGACGAACTCAGTGAAGACGATCATTTTGAAATCGGCTCGGACGAATGGAAGGAGGAAGCAACAGAGTTGGATGTGGAAGAAGAGTTGGATAGCGTCGACGCTCTGATTCATGGCGTCCTCCGCACCCGCGATCCCGAACCACAACCGCCCAAGTGGCCAGTCAGACATAAAGTGCAAGAGAAACGCTACCTGAAAGTAAACGCCTTCGATCGCGCCAACGAGGAACTGCTCTGGGCCAACGACGCCCCCGAATACGAATTGGCTCCGGTCCCTAAAAAGCGCACTCTAGAATTGGCCGACGATAGCGAATACCGCCTAGCGCCGCCAACACGTATCACCAGTTTGCGGCTGCGGCTCGACGATTGGCTAGCCGAGGAAAAAAAAGCTCCTTCCGCGGCGCGCGTTCGCGACGCGGTAACCGCCTGGGAGTTGCAAAAGAAATCGCCGCAAAAGATGCCCGCCATGGACGATATTTCCGACGTCTGGTGGGAAAGCGACGATTCGCAAAACGGCGAAGCGGCCTGAGAGCCGGTAAAGATTTTGCCACTCGCTCGCGCGGCGCCGGAAACACGGCCGTTATTTCCTGCTCGATGTTAAACGATGATATCGTTCAGCACGCGGCCAAAGACATCGGTGAGGCGGAAATCGCGGCCTTGAAAACGGTACGTCAGCCGCTGGTGGTCGATGCCCAGCAAATGCAATACGGTGGCTTGCAGGTCATGCACATGGACGCGGTCCTCCACCGCGTTGAAGCCGAATTCATCGGAGGCGCCGTACGTTTTTCCCGGCTGAATGCCGCCGCCCGCCATCCAAATGGAGAACGTGTAGGGGTGATGGTCGCGGCCCCAGCGCTGTGTGTCTTCGATTTTTCCTTGGAGGAAAGGCGTGCGGCCGAATTCGCCGCCCCAAATCACGAGCGTGTCGTCGAGCATGCCGCGTTCTTTAAGATCTCGCACGAGCGCGGCGCTGGGGGCGTCGGTGTCTTGGCATTGGATTTTGAGTTGCGTGTTCAGGTTGTTGTGTTGGTCCCAACCGGCGTGCATCAGTTGGATGAACTGCACGCCGCGCTCCGCCAGCCGACGGGCCATCAGGCAGTTGTAGGCGAAGCTTCCCCGCCGTTGGACGTCCGGCCCATAACGTTCGAGCACCGATTTCGGTTCGCTGGCCAGATCGGTCAGTTCGGGTACGCTGGCCTGCATCTGGTAGGCCATTTCATATTGGGCGATGCGGGTCGCGATTTCCGGGTCGCCGAAGTCTTGTAGATTGAGTTCGTTCAGTTGCGCGATGTCGTCGAGAATGCCGCGCCGCGTTTCCCGCGAGACACCATTCGGGTTCGACAAATACAGCACGGGGTCGCCGCTGCCGCGAAACTTAACGCCTTGATACTTGGAGGCCAGAAAACCGCTGCCCCAATAGAAATCGTAAAAAATCTGGCCGCAACTGGCTTCTTTATCGCGCGAGGTCATGACGACAAAAGCCGGCAAATTCTCGGAACTGCTACCCAGGCCGTAGGTCATCCAGGCGCCCATGCTGGGCCGGCCGGCCATTTCGCTGCCGGTGAGTAGAAACGTGATTGCCGGCGCATGGTTGACCGCTTCGGTATGCATCGATCTGATGAAGCAGAGGTCGTCGCTGATGGCGGCGGTTTTCGGCAGAAAACTCGAAACCCAGGCGCCGCTTTCGCCGTGCTGCCGGAATTGCGTGATTTCCTTCAACACGGGCCGCAGCGTTTGGCCGCCGGTCATGGTGCTGAAGCGTTTTCCGCCGACCACCGAATCGGGAATCTGTTTGCCGTGCCACTCCGCAAGTTTGGGTTTGTAGTCGAATAGGTCGACGTGCGTCGGGGCGCCGTTCTGGAACAGATAGATCACGCGTTTCGCTTTAGGGGCGAAATGCGGCAAGCCCGGCAGGCCGCCGTGGTTGGTCGGTTGCCCAACCGCCGCCGGCAGGCTCTTGTTCAATAACGTTCCCAGCGCCGCAGCGCCAACGCCCACCGCCGTGCGGCCGAACAGTTGCCGCCGCGTGAGATGGGCCGCGTGTTGGTGGAGAGGATTGACCATGATTGAACTACTGTTTCGGAATGGTTATTGCTTCGAGATGGTTTCATCGAGGTTCAGCAGCAGCGAACAGATGCCCGTCCAGGCGGCATGCTCGACCGGGTCGAGCTGTTCATCGCGGCTCGATTCGCCCACCGCCAGCAGTTCCTTCACCGCTTCGGGATGGGCGAGGTAATGTTGCTTTAGCGTTTTCAGACGGTGGAGAAGGATTTTTAGTTCGACCGGCGTGGGACGGCGAGCGGTAACAGACCGAAAGGCGTTTTCGAGACGCTGCGTGGGATCGGCCGGCGACTGTAAAAGGTGTTCGGCCATCACACGGGCGGCTTCCACGTAGGTGATATCGTTCAAGGTCGCCAAGGCGTGCAGCGGCGTATTAGTGCGGACCGCCTTCACGGTGCAAGTTTGCCGGGCGGCGTTGTCGAAGATCATGGTCGGGCCCACGATGCGGCGCCAGAAAATGTAAATCGTGCGGCGATACAGCTTGGCGCCGTGGTCTTGCACATACTTCTTTTTGCCGAAGGTGGCCTCCTCCCAAATTCCCGGCGGCTGGTAGGGCCGCATGGGCGCGCCGCCGATTTGATTGGGCTGTAAACCGCTGAGCGCCAGGGCCTGGTCGCGAATCATCCAGGAGGGCAGTCGATGCCGGGGGCCGCGGGCCAGCAAACGGTTGTTGGGGTCTTGCTGTAATAACGCCGCACCGACTTTCGACGATTGCCGGTAGGTCGCACTGCAAACGATCAGCTTGTGCAATGCTTTTACATCCCAACCGCTCTGGTGAAATTCGACAGCCAGCCAATCGAGCAGCAGAGGATGCGAAGGCGCTTCGCCCTGCGAGCCAAAGTCTTCCGCTGTTTTGACCAAACCCACACCAAAAAAACTCTGCCAAAAACGGTTCACTGTTACGCGGGCGGTGAGAGGATGCTCCGGCGTCATCAACCATTGGGCGAAATGCAGCCGGTTCGCGCCCGATTTCACCGCCAGCGGAGGCAAACTCGCCGGAACGCCGGCGGGAACTTTTTCGCCGTGTTTGTCGTACGCGCCCTTGGTCAAGATGAACGATTCTCGCGGCTTGGCGAGTTGATCCATCACCATGACCTTGGTCACGCTCCTGGCGGCGCTGGCGCGAGCGGAGTTGGCCGCCAGCAGTTGCTGCAAGAGCTTCACATAGGCATCGTCTTTTTCCTGGAAAAAAGCGGCCGCTTCCTCAAGTGCTTTTTTATCACGACGTTGCGGTTTTATCTCGCGAATGCTCTTCTTCAGGCTCTCCGGAAGTTCGCTGTTTTTGGACGACGCAGTCGGTCCACTCTCGGCGGCGGTCGGTCCACTCTCGGCGGTGGCAAATTTTTTCGTTTCAAACGCTTCAAGGTTCGCCGCCAACGTCGCGGCTCGTTTTTTCGTCGCCGCGATTCGAGCTTGCTCCGCCGCGGTGGGCGTTTCCACCACCGGCGAAATTTGCCCGCCGCGTCCGCCGCCGTTTTCCGAGGTTTGATTGAAAAAGTCGTACATCTGGTAGTATTCGCGTTGCAGCACGGGGTCGAACTTATGGTCGTGGCAGCGGCAGCAGTTGAGCGTGAGGCCCAGCCAAACGGCGCCGGTCGTTTCCAGACGGTCGAACACGTTCTCGACGCGCGTCTCTTCGGCAATCCGCCCGCCCTCGCCGTTTTGCATGTGGTTCCGATTGAAGCCGGTGGCCAGAATTTGCTCGTGCGTGGCCTGGGGAAGAAGATCGCCGGCGAGCTGCTCGATGGTGAATTGGTCGTACGGCATGTCGGCGTTCAAGGCGTCGATCACCCAATCGCGCCAGGGCCACATGGTGCGTTCCGGGTCGCCTTGGTAACCGCTGGAGTCGGCATAGCGGGCGGCGTCGAGCCAATCCCAACACCAGCGTTCGCCATAGCTTGGCGAACTTAATAGGCGGTCGACCAGTTTTTCGTACGCCGTGGGAGAGGCGTCCTCCAGGAAAGCGTCGACTTCCTGCAACGTGGGCGGCAAGCCGGTTAGGTCGAGCGTGACGCGCCGAATGAGTTGCTCCTTGGTGGCTGGCGGCGAAGGATGCAGTTTGTGCTTTTCCAGCCTCGCCAACACGAAGGCGTCGATGGCGTTGCGCGGCCAGTTCGCTTGATCGGTAGCGGCTTGTTTGAGCGTGGGCAACTGCGGTTTCACCGGCGCCACGAACGACCAATGCTCCGACCACTTCGCCCCTTCGGAAACCCAGCGCTTCAGCAGCGATATTTCCTCGGACGTGAGCGATAAGTTCGAATCGGCCGGCGGCATCACGATGTCTTCATCGTCCGAAGCCACGCGCATAATGAGCGCGCTCTCTTCGGGGCGCCCCGGAACAACCGCCGCCCCTTCCTCCGAAACGGTGAATACGCTGGCTTTTACATCCAGCCGCAGATCTGCTTCCCGCGAAGATTCGTCGGGTCCATGGCATTGAAAACATTTGTTGGAAAGCAGCGGGCGAATATCTCGGCTGAAATCGACCGGCTCCGCGGCGAACACTAGCTGCGGCGCGAAGCCCAAACAGGCCAGACAAAGCAACAGCCGGGCGGTTGAAAACAAGAACACCGAATTCGCGGGTGAGACAGGCATCGCGATGCTGCTATTAGGGAGGCGGGCGGGCGGACCGATCAGCATGAAAGTGATAGCCCATTGCAACAGGCCGCCGTTCACCTTCATGCCAACCCTCTCATTCTAACACGAATTCAACGCCGCTGCTTGAAATCCGGGGAGGTGCAATGCCGCTAAGCACCGGTCAAGATTCCGCAGGTAGGAATTTAGCCACAGAGGGCACAGAGTTCACAGAGGGAAAGAGGAAACGACGAATATTGAAGCTTTGGCTCGCTTTTCTCCGCAGCCCTTTGCGACTCCGCGTTTCCTTTCCTCGTAGGTAACTACTCAGCGATGATCGCACGATGCTTTTTGCGAGAACCACGAATGGACACAAATTCACACGAATGAATTTCAACGGGCTCTCGTGTTTTCTCCGGGAAACAAGCGACGCCACGTGCCATTACGTGGAGAGCTCGCCACAAGAATTCGTGTCTATTTGTGTTCATTCGTGGTTCCATCAAGTACTGGTCGAAGCTCGTCGCTGAATGGTTACCCTCTGATAGTGAATGTTTGGCCGCCGCTCAACCTTCCACCGGCGATTCCGCCAAAACGTCGGGCGGCGTGAACTGAAAGTTCTGGCTTTGGCGAAAGAACGTCAGCGGGTTTTCATAGACGATTTTTCGGATCAAACTTTCCGCATGGCCCCGGCGGCGCATTTCGAGTACGAAATCGGGAACGGCGGTTGGCTTGGAGGGGCCCCAATCGCCGGCGGAATTCACCAGCAGTCGGTCGGGGCCATACATTTCGATCATGTCGGCGGCGCGGGCTGGGGTGCATTTGCTCACCGGGTAGAGTGTCATACCGGCCCAAAATCCGGCGTCCAAGACATGCCGCACCGTGTGTTCCTCGACATGATCAACCAACACGCGCGAACGGTCCAGCCGCGCGTCGCCGCAAAGCATGTCGAGAATCATGCGGGTGCCCTGGTATTTGTCTTCCAAGTGCGGCGTATGGATCAGAATTTGCTGCTGGTGTGTGATCGCGAGTTCCATGTGCTCCAGGAAAATCACGGATTCATTGCGCGTGTTCTTGTTCAGGCCGATTTCTCCGATGCCGAGCACGTTCGGCAAATCGAGAAATTCGGGAATCATGGCGATGATTTCTCGCGACAGTTCGACGTTCTCCGCCTCCTTGGCGTTGATGCACAGCCAAGTGTAATGTTGGATTCCGTATTGGGCGGCGCGTTTCATTTCAAAGTCGGTCAGTTGACGAAAATAGTCTCGAAAACTTTCCACGCTGCCGCGATCAAAGCCCGCCCAAAACGCCGGCTCGCTCATGCCGACGCAGCCCATTTTCGCCAAGGTTTCGTAGTCGTCGGTGGTGCGAGACACCATATGAATATGAGGATCGAAATAATACATGGGTTTTGGCCTTCATTGCCGAAGTGTTGCCGTATGCCGCGACGTTGCTTTTTTTCGCGGTGTTTTTTTCGCGGTGTTTTTTTGATTAAGGAGCCCGATATCTACACGTGCTGGTCGACTCCCAACTCATCGCGCCAGTTGGGGCTGAAGGCGCGCGAAAAAATCATTTGAACTTCCTCCGCTTTGTCAGGTCGTTCCGATTGCAAGAGCTGTATCGCTTGGGCCAATTGCGTCAAACGCGAGTCGCCTTCAACGGCGCCTTCGGCGCGGTCGAGGCGGTCGAACGAAGCCGCCAATTGCAATACCTTGGCCCGCATTTCAAGAAACTCGCGATCGAGCACCGCCGGGGCTGTCAGTTTTGTCTGCATAGGTCGATTTTTCTCCCGCGCCAGTGTGTGCTGTTCAGAACTTGTCTTTCACGCCAGCCGAACGATGCAAAAACGCAACGTCAGGCCGCGCCGCCATAAAACTCGCCGCGCGTCGCTCGCCGCGCAGCTATGTTTCAGTGGCGGCCTCTGTTTACAGTGTCTCCCGGTTGCAAGTGAAAATCAAGGCGGTTTGAGAGTCGCCCGATGTGTTGGGTTCGGTCTCACGGCGAAATACCTAGAGAAGATTACGATGGCCAACGGCGTGGAAAAAACACTGAAATTGCTCACCGTCAGCAAGAATGAATCCGCGGTCTCGGTTTTGTTCGACGCCCTGGCGAGTCCACATAAAGTCGTGCAAGACGGCGCCTTGAACGCCTTGCTCCACCGCCGCAACCCGAGCGGACGCTGGGAGCTGCTCCGACGCTGGAGCGATTCCGACGACCAAGCAAAAGCGCGCGTGGTTGAAAGCCCCGGTCGTTTTCCCAATGTTTTGCGCGACGCCATCCTAGGCCACCAGACCGAGCTTTGCCCCAGTGCGTGCGACGCTGCCATTCACCTGCGGGAATACGATCTTATTCCCGCACTGATCAACGCCGCTGAATCGGCGGCGAACCCGCACGCCGATCTGGCGGCCAAAACACTCGTCACACTCGCCGACATGCTCTACGCCGAACTGGCGGGTCCGCGAGATTACAAGAAACGGCGGAATCCTCAGTTGGCGCGGCGCAGCGTTGTGGCGAGTTTGGAAGAATCGGTGCGGCGATTTTCCAAGCACGAGTGCAGCGGCATCGTGGAAGCGTTTCTTTTGCTGGTCAAGCGAGAGAACGCCGTGCTCAAGCAAATACTGGCTAATCCTCACGACCCCTGCTACTTGGAAACCATCGACCTGCTCACGCATGGCAAAAAAACGGGGGTCATGCGTTTGGTGTTGGGCTACCTCGACGACTCCCGTTCGCCGGCGTCGGCTTTGAGGTTGATGTCGCGTCGAACCGACGACAAATTCATCGCCAGCTTGCTCAAGAAAATTGGCTTCGCTCCATCACGAGCCGCCCGGATCAACCTCCGACGCGTCGAATCGTTCCCCTGGATTGGCGGCAATCTTAAATGGATGGTTCGACTCGACGCCGCCGCCCAACACTCCGTCGTGCAAATGGTGATGGCCTCCGGCATGAGTAAGCCGGAAAAATTCAAGGTGATCCAACAAATTTTGGAGAACGGCGTTCCCGTGGGGCGCCGCGCTGCCGCGGAGGCGTTGGGAGAGTTCATGGGCGCCGAGGGGAATCGTTTGGCGTTGGTCGCGATTCGCGATCAAGAGCCGCAGGTTCAGGCGGCCGTCGCCTGCCAACTACGCACCAGAGGGCTTCCAGGCTCGCTGACCAAACTGATCGAACTGATCGATAGTCCGCATGCCATCGTGCGCGATGCGGCGCGGCGCAGTTTGTCGGAGTTCGATTTGAAAAGTTTTCTCGCCGCCTTCGACCTGCTCGAACCCGACACCCGCCTGAGCACCGGCCAACTCGTGAAAAAAGTCGATCCTCACGCGGTGCGAGGTTTAAGCCAGGAACTCCAATTAGATTCTCGCACCCGCCGGCTGCGCGCTCTGGAAGCCGCGCCGGTGATCGGAGTGGTGAGCGAATTACGGCAAGATCTTTACCATCTGCTGGCCGACTCCGACCACATCGTACGGGCGGCGGCGGCCACTGCGTTGCAGCATGATCGGTCGCCGGAAACGATCACCTACTTGCAAGAAGCACTGCAAGACCGAAGTATTTCCGTCCACGATTCCGCCGAAGACAGCTTGGAAGTGATTGCCCAAGGCGCCGTCGCGGCGGTAGCCTCCAACCTCGATATTCTCGAAAAGTCGACCGCCCCGGCGTCCGGTTTCGGTTATTTCCCCGCTGAGGAGCAGACACCATGATACCGCACTGGGAGGCGATGTTCGTGTTGGCTCAAACGGCCAATCGATTCAACAACATGACCCGCCAATTCCAGCGGCATGGTCGGCAATTAGATTCCCAGCAACTATTGTTTTACCTGGGAGCGGCCGTTGCAGTAGCAATTCTTATCGGCGGCGCGGCGTTCCTCTACAAATGGGTTTCTCGCCGCTATGCCAATAGCCCGACCGGCTTGCTGATTGAACTGTGCCAGGCGCACGGCCTGCCCTGGAAGCAACGCCTACTGCTGTACCAACTGGCGCGCAGCCGGAATCTGGCGCAGCCCGCCGCGCTCTTCCTCGATCCTGAATTGTTCGACGCCTCCGGTTTCACGCCCAAACTCAAACAACGCCGGACCGAACTGGAGGGAGTGCGCGACCGCATTTTCGGAAAACGATTGGACGCCGACCGATAATAAATCTCGCCGACGCGTTGGCGCCGCATTGTTCGGAAGCCCGTCCCTTTCTCTGCAAAGCTAAGGTAGTAAGGCGAGCGGCAGATAAAAAACGCCTCCTCAGCCGATGAGCGTTAGCTCACGGTTTCCAGCATTCTCGGAGAACCGGACGCAAGCGCGTTCCGGCTGATCTGCGTGGCGCGTTTGCCATGAATAACCTCAGGCTATCGCCCCCTCAGACCGAGATGAAATACAGATATTATTTCAGGACGAGCTCTAACGACCATTTGGGCCTTTGGCGAGCGGCAGATAAAAATTTACCCGCACGCAACGGGAGTTCGTGAGTTTTTTGGGGTTTCCACCCACGCGGGAATGACCGTTTGCTGATTCACTCGCTTGCGCTTCGTGCTTGTATTAGGTAAATGTTCATCTGCCGCCCGCCTTACAATGAAAAAATGAGGAAATCGCCCTTGCGGGGGGAATCCGGCCCTAGTAGAGTTCGCCGCCTATTGCCGCGATAAGAACGATGCAACAGCCAACGGAGCCATCGGCGAATTTATCCAAGACCGTGCGATTCACTTCGGGCGTGTTGGGAATAAGCGCCTTGGGTCTGCTGCTGGTGGCGCATTCGCTTGAGCCCGACGTTCGCGGGCTGGGCACGCATGAACAATTGGGACTAAACCCTTGCACGATCAAGCAGGTTTTTGGAATACGATGCCCTTCGTGCGGAATGACAACTTCCTGGTCGCTGATCAGCCACGGGCGGGTGGTCGCGGCTATTCAGGCAAATGCGGGAGGCGTTTTACTTGCGGCGCTGGCTTCGCTGGCGGGCGTCTGGCTTGTGGCTTCTGCGGTGCTGGGGCGATGGGCGACGCGTCCGCCAAGTTCGGGGGCGGTGTTGGCGACCATGCTTGTGGTGTTGGCGGTTGTGCTCCTTGATTGGGGGCGGCATTTTTTGTGAAGCGGCGATTATTGTGAAGCGTTGAAGTGGGCGGAGTATTTTGGGCTGAGGTAAATCGACTGCTGTTTTTCGACTGCACGGGGCGGTCGTATCTCTCTTGAAGGTGGAATCATGGACGATTCGTTCCGCGTTTGGCGTTTCATTCCCGCAATGGCCGTTTTTGCAATCGCTCTCGCGACTTGCGGCTGCATTGGCGCCATAAGCCACATGCTTTACGTCATCAAAGGCAACGACATTCCCGCGGAATACAAGGGGCTCGAGGGGAAGCGGGTGGCGGTGGTTTGTGTTTCAGATTCAGGATCGTACGACCCTGGATCGGTGGCGGCTTCGCTCAGCGGGACGGTGGAGGATTTGCTGGGCGCGAACGTCAAGGAGATCGAATTAATCTATCAAAACGAAGTCACGGAATGGATCGACGGCAACAACTGGTCGGAAATCGACTACTCTGAAGTCGGCCGCGGCGTAGATGCCGACATGGTCGTGGCCATCGACTTGCTGTCGTTTAGTTTGCACGAAGGAAAAACGTTGTACAAAGGCCGGGCCAGCGTGAAAATCACGGTGTTCGATATCAAACATCACGGCCGCCGCGTGTACTCCAAATCACTCGACGAATTCTCGTTCCCCAAGCAAGGCGGGCAATACATCAACGACGTGCCGGAAGCCCGTTTTCGGCACACGTTCTTGTACATTCTCGGCCGGCAAATTGCCAAGAACTTCTACAAACATGACGCCCACATGGACATCGCCGGCGATCCCGTATCGCTCGACGGTTAGAAACCTCGTGAAACCAAATCGCTGCTTGGCGGCGGAATATAAAAGCCCGGCATTTTGAAAATGCCGGGCTTTTAATTCGGTATGTTATTCGGGACTATCCCTCAGCGGCTGCCGGTGAGGTCGTAGCACATGAGTACGTTTTGCTCGCGGAGGTAGAGCCGCCCGTCGACGATCACGGGGTGGGCCCAACTCTTCCCCTGTTGGAACGCCGGTTTGAAGACGCCCTGGAGGCGGTACGCATCGGGCGTCGCCTCGACCAACGCCACTTCTCCGCTCTGGTAGCGAAAAATGAGATGCCCATCGGCGTAGGCCACCGCGGCGGAGCCACTGCCGGGGCCCCGCTTCGGTTTTCCCCAGGCCAGTTCCCCGGTTTCAATATCTAGACAGACCGGGAAACCGTTGTTGTGGCCATGGCCGGCGAACAGGTGCTTGCCCAACAGCAGCATCCCGCCATGATGGTTTTGAAAAGTCGAGCCCTTGAGAAAGTATTGCTCTTCGGCTTTCACACCGGCATTTGCGCCACTGCCATCGCGCACCAAATGCAACAGCGCGGCGCCGGCGCCGTAGCCGGTCGAAGCGAAGATGTAGTCGTCAAAGGCGATCGGCGTGGGAACGTTGGCGGTCGAGTTGGCTACGGGGTTGTAGGTCCAGAGCACTTGGCCGTCGCGGGCGCGGACTCCGACCACGCCTCTTCCGGTGAGTTGCACATACTGCTTGACTCCCGCGCCGTGGGAAATAACGATCGAGGAATAACCGGCGCCATCGCGGCCGCGAGCGCCTTTTTCGTACTCCGGCGTGGCGGCCCGCCACACGGTTTTGCCGGTTTTTTTATCGAGCGCGACCATCAGGGCGTCTTTCCCGCCGGGCGTACACAGCACCCAGGGTCCGTCGACGAGGGGCGATTCCGAAAAGCCCCAACCCGACATCATGCGTCCGTCCCACTCGGTTTTGAAATCGCGTTGCCAAACGATTTCCCCTGCGGTGGTAAGGCAGGCGATGGCCCCGTTGGTGGTAATGACATACAAACGATTTCCATCGACCGAAGGCGTGCAGCGCGTTCCGGAATAACCATGCTTGGGCGGTTCGTCGGTCAGCGGCGTTTTCCAAACCACTTCGCCATTCTTGGCGTTGAAGGCCACGACGGCCTGCCCATTGGGAAAATTACCGGTGGTGTAAATCACGCCATTGGCTAGTGAAACGCCGGCGAATCCTTTGCCGGCGCCTTCAACCTGCCAGACCAGTTTGGGTTCGGTGTCTTGCCAGCTAGGGAGCAAGCCGCGCGAGTCGGACAAGCCCGCCCGGCTGGGTCCTCGCCATTGCAGCCAAGAGCCCGACCCGCCACGTTCTTCGGCTGCCAGAGGCGCCAGGAATGCCGCCATGAATGCCGTAGCCAGCGCGCACGCCAAGAGAGCAAGACGAATTTTCATACCGGGGTTTCTCGCAAAGAAAACAGGGGAGGGATTTTCGGCGGGAGGGATTTTCGCCGGCGGAAGGTGATTGCAACCGACGGCGCCTACAAATTGAGTGTAGACAGCACCAAGCCACTTTGCAATATAAGGGCTAAAGGCGCGGCGGCTGGCGCATGGGCCAACAGGAACAGAAACGACAGGCTGGTCAGGCGCGCGACGGATGAAAACATACCGTCAGGGGCGGTTCCGAAATAAGATCCTTCTGTTCGCAACCGCTAACAAGACATGTAACGCTGAACCGTGAAAGGCAAGAACTATTTTCTGGAATCGTGGAAGTGCGAGAGGACTATCCCGGATGCTTCATCAGCCGATGAGCTAGCTCACGGTTTCCAGCATTCTCGGAGAACCGGACGCTAACGCGTTCCGGCTGAGCTGCGCGGCGTTTTTGGCAAGCTCGACGCGACCACTTTTTCGGGGAGAGGTGTATGAGACGTTTCGACCTGTTCATGAATAACCTCAGGCTATGCCCCGCTCGGTCCGAGATGAAACACAGAAGTTATTTCAGGACGAGCCCTTGGGAACAGTCCAAGATATATTCCGTGCAATGGTGTTATGCGAGCGGCGGAAAATAACTCACCCGCTCGTAGCGGGAGTCCGTGAGTTTTTTTGGGTTCCCACCCTGTTGTTTATACATAAATCATTCGACAACCCGCTCGATTTTTTTCACCAGGGACGCAAGATTCGCGCCGCCGATTGAAGCAGCCAAGGCGTTCGTTGCGGGCAAGCATTCGTTACAAGCCGGAGGCTT
>QIKY01000239.1 GCA_003233175.1 Planctomycetaceae bacterium
ACTCAGAGGAACAACCACGCCGTTACACGGCAATGCGTTTAACAATTCAAAACCACCAAGTCGTCACTAATTTCGCGAGCGATGCTAAGGGTTGCTTCGTTGCGATATGCCAAGCCGAAGGCGCCCACCGCCATTGGCCTTACGGATCGCCCGAAACTCAACGACTACCGGCTGGAAGCCGGTAGGTTCGGCAAAAGAAGTCGTGAGCTACGGACTGAAGTCCTACGCACGCGACAAAAGAAAACACGCAACCCTTCCTCAAGAGGCAGCCAATGAAAAAGAAGAATCACCACAGAGAGCACAGAGACAAAGACGCCCTAAAAAATCTCTGTGTGCTCTGTGTCCTAGTATCTTACTATCGGCAACAATGGAATCTATCGGCAACACATGGAATGGTGAAGAATGCTTTATTGTAGTGCGTGAACGCCGCTACGACGGAACCACGAAAAACACCAAAAACACGAAAGAGTCTGGGGAAAGAAACGCGTTCATTCCCTTTCTCCTTTTTCATCATTTCGTCATTTCTTCTTCTCCGAGGCCCTCCGCTATTTTGCGACCTCTGTGTTAAAATGTGTACCCGAAAACCCCTGAGCAATGTCTGGATTTCCGCCCCGGTCGGGTGGAGTTGTGATGGTCATCTGTCCAAGAGTTCAAACCTGTGAACGGTTGCAAAAATAGTTCGTCCGAGAAGACTCTCGCTCAAAAACTCCAGCGCTGCCTTTATATGCAGTGGCGACGCCAGTCTCACATAAAAACAGGGAAAACCTTGAAAAAACAGCACCACTCCGCCAATTGAACCCTCACTGACATATACGCGACCCAGACTACTCAATCGCCCTATTTCAATTGTCTCGCGGCAATCCGACGGGATGTGGTCGGTTTAGGTAAACTTGACCACGCCGGTATTCCGAAAATAAGGACGGACAATCGTCCGGCGGCAGCGCCGCCAGGCAAGCTTTGGTCCCGCTTGGCGACTGCAAATCGCTCCCGTTTGCAGACCGCTCTGGGAAATGGAAACATCCTGCCGGGAGCTGGTTCGATCGCGTGTTTTACTTCCATTGGCAATGGTGTGACCTATTCGCATTTTTTAATGCTTAATGCGAAGGTCGTGCTTTTCAGCCGCAGGAGGTGGAACGCCGGAGCTAGAGAGGGCCCACGTGACGCGTTTATCAATCATCATTCCGTTTTCAGGACCGACGTCGGAACTCGAACAGACGCTTGTTTCCGTCTTGGAGCATCGGCCCGCCAACTGCGAAATTCTCGTCGTTCACGGCGGTGAATACGACGACCCCTACGCGCTCGGCGGCGAAGTGGCGTTCATCACGACCGCCAACGGCAACGGTTTCCCCCAACGACTGGCTGCTGGCGTTGAAGCCGCACAAGGGCCGATTATTCACACGCTGCGGTGCGGCGTTACGGTCGATTCCGATTGGACCTCCCCCGCCTTGGCGTGTTTCGATTCGCCCCAAGTGGGCGCTGTCGCCTCGGTCATTCTGAACGTAGAAGATGAAACGCAGCTGGCCGGCTGTGGCGTTTTCCTTTCCCTTGCCGGCCGCAGACGGATCAGCGGAGGCGGAAAACGCACTCCCCTAGCTAAAATGCCCCGGCTCGACGGCCCCCTCTTTTCAGCCGGTTTTTATCGGCGTGGTTTGCTGCAAGCCGCCTTGCCGGCAATCGTGAAATTGGGCGAACCTTGCGCCGACCTCGAACTGGCGATGTGCCTGAAGAAAGCCGGTTGGCAATGCGCCCCGGCGTTTGAGAGCATCGTGCTGGGGCGCCCTGAAAAACCTCTAACGGCGGGATTCCGCCTCGGGCAATCGCTCGAACGACTCTACCGCCGCCATGGCGCGGCCTTCTCCCCGGCTTGGCATGCGGCCGATATCGCCTGGGAAACGCTGGGCGGACTCACCCGACCCTGGCGACTCCCCGGTCATTTTCTCGGCCGCATCGCCGGCTTTTGCACACCCGACGCCTCGCAAGTCGATGCAACCGTAACCGCACTCCAAAGCCAACTGCCCCAATCGCAACCATCCGCTGCAAACCCAGCCTCGCACCCAACCAGCGGCGGCGGCTGGGAAAATAGGCTGCGAAAATCAGCGTAAGGTGAGCGTCCAAAACCACTTCCCGGTTCAGAAGCCCGGCCTTTTGAAAAAGCCGGGCTGCTGTCTGCGTGTCAGTTTTCCAGGCCGCGGTTGGCGCGGTTGTTGTCGGCGGATGTGGCTTGCTGGATCGCTTCGCGTTGCTGGTCGTTGTAGAAATCGACCGTGAGCGGTCGGCGTTTCTGGCCGGAGAGGTTTTCCAATAACCCCAGCAAGGCCTCGACAATCTGCGGTTCGGCGTCGGGTTCCAAGCCGGCGGTGCGCGCGGGCCATGTCGTGTAACCGCCAAGGTAGTGCTGCTCCGGCGGCGGGATGTAGCCGGCGGCGCCGTTGGCAAGCTCCATGTTGAACGTGATTTTGAAAGGGCTTTGTGCTTTCAACTTCAAGCCCGTAATACCGTAAACTTCGTTCGGCATGGCCGTGATGCCGACATCGCCGATGCGAACCGCTTGCAGTACGAGTTCTTCGCGAGGATGTGCAACAAACCAGGCGACCTGTTCGGCGTACACTTCCGGACGATTTCGCGGCCGCCTTTTTCCAGCAACGCGCTCGCCACGTTTGGCGTTGAGCCTGCTGGCCCAGTCAATCCGTTCTTGGCTGGCGAGGCGACGCTCAAGAACAAGCGTTGTTTCCGCCATCGCCAATACCGGCGTTTCCTTGGGGTATTCGATTTTCTGGTAGGCGGCGAAGGCCATGTCGGCAAGTTCGCTGGCGTATTGATCGATGCCGTAGTTCTTTTTTTGTGGCTGGGAGTAATCCATCCAATGCAGATCGCCGGAGGTGCCTTGCGACATCGCGGCGACAAACGGCGGTTTTTGGGAGTCGGAATTGGAGTCGGAATCGGCCGCCGCGATTTTTTGTTTCATGAGTTGGCTAAACCGGCCGTAGTAGTCGGCGGAAAATCCTCCGCCGGCGCCGAAGTAGTGCATCGAATAGTTGGCCAATAAACCGATCGGGCGTTTGCCGTCGGCCGATTGAATACTGAGCAACGAGAGGCCGGCGTCGACAGGCCCAGCGGGGCCAATGTAATCAGGGTTCTGGTAACCAGGATGCATCATGGCGCGAACCGTTTGCTCTCCGAAGGGATCGACGGCGTACTTGCCGGGACGCTTCAACCAGCGGCGGCAATGCGTGTGGTTGGGCGCCTCGACCACCGCCGCGCCGATGCGAGCCGGTTCGAGGTTGGCATAAGCCAATGCGATGCCTTGAGCGATTCTCGGCGGCAGGAATTTCGAGTAGATGGGGTCGGCGCTCGAGCCTAGGCAGAGGTCCATCACGCTCGGCGCGGTATGGGTGTGCGTGGAGGCGATCAAGATGCGATTGATTGGAATGCCGGTTTGTTGGCTGGCCAATTCCTTGGCCCGCTGGCAAAGATCGCGAGGAATCATGCAGGAGTCGACCACGGCAATAGCGATGGTTTCCTGGCCCGATTTCAGCACAAAGCAGCGGGCATGCAGGCGATCGCGCACTTTGTCGAGAGTCCGCTCGAGGAAGCCGCCGTTGTGGATCGCGGGCAGCGTTTCCGGCGTGATGTCGATCGAGTGGGCGCCTGCGAAAATTGGGCCGCGTCCTTCTGGCGCCGCCCAAAGCAAGCCGGGCAAACTCAGGGCGAATAGGGCCGAAGCGATGATTTGCAAGAGTTTCATGAGTAAGGCCATCTGCGAATCGGGAAAGGAGTCGGTCGGAAGGGGAGTTTCTCCAAACGCTCCATTCTACCAGCTTTTGGAGTTCAAGAGGGGGCGTTTGAACCCCAAGGGCTTTATCGGGATCGCGCCGAACTCCGATTTTGTGGTTGAGAGTTGGTCGGCGCTCTGCTACTCTGAGCAATAGTCACAGTGAGGGGTTAAGGAACATCCGAGTGGCTGTTTTTCGCCGGTTCCCCGAATCGAACGTTTTCACATCTTTGATTATCTTTTCACATCTTTGATCATTGAGGCCTTCGGGTATGTCGACAACCTACGATACGCACCACAGCGGGCAACCGCCAATCAATCCCGTTCCATCGACCCCGCCGATGCACCGAATTCGGCAGGTCCGCATTGAGCAAGGCGTTACGTTACGAACCGCAGCGCGACGCATGGGAGTTGACATTCGCGAAGCCCGACGGCAAGAGCAAGAGTTGTCGAACCTGACCCTAACCGAACTTTACGCTTGGGGAAAGGCGCTTCGCACGCCGATCGAAGACCTGCTCCACGAGCCCAGCAGCGATCTCTCTCGCCCCGTATTGGAACGAGCCCAGTTGGTGCGGCTGATGAAATCGGCGGCTTCGATTTATGAATCGACGCCATCCACGCCAACGCGGCGCATGGCGCACACGCTGATTGAACAGCTTATCCTGATGATGCCGGAATTGGCGTCGGTGTCTCCCTGGCAATCAGCCGGGCAGCGCCGCACGCTCGACGAATTCGGCCGCGCTGCGGACCGGGTGGGCTAGGGACTTGTCCGGAATTTACCTGCTAAAATAAAAGCCCGGCATTTTGAAAATGCTGGGCTTTTCTGAACTAAACCGGTAACTTATTTCAGGACGATTCCTAAATGAAGAAAACTTTGCTGAGTGCGTTTCTCCGTTGTTCATCCGGCCGCATTCCGCGCGTTGCGATTCTCGCCTGCTGCGTTTTATTCGCCGCGCCGCTTGCGGCGGCCGAGCCCGAGACGCAGCCAGAGAAACATATGAAACAACAGCCCTCCAAAAGCATTTCGCTGTTCGACGGGAAGTCGGTCAAGCAGTGGTGGGTGATCGACGCTTACGCTTTTCGCGATCATGGCGAGGTGGCGGTCGCCAACGGGCAAATCAATATCGGCGCGGGCTCGCCAGCGAGCGGCATCGCCTGGACCGGAACGCCGCCCCGCTCGAACTATGAGTTTTCATTAGACGCGAAGCGAACTGAAGGAGGCGATTTTTTTTGCGGATTGACTTTTCCCGTCGGCGATTCCTACTGCACGTTCATCGTGGGCGGATGGGGCGGCGGCGTGATCGGGCTTTCCAATCTTGACGAACAAGCCGCCATCGAAAACGAAACCACCAGCTACGTCGAATTCAAGGACGACCGCTGGTACCGGGTGCGTGTTCGCGTGACCGACGCCAAAATCGAAGCCTGGATCGACAACGAACAACACATCGACCTCGACCGCAAGCACCGCAAGTTTTCCATTTGGTGGGAGCAAGAACCGGTGTGCCCATTAGGCGTCGCGACCTGGAACACCGGCGCCGCCCTGCGTAATATTCAGTTGCGAAAGCTGCCTGGGGGCGAATCCGCCAAGCAGTGAATCGCTTTACCATCGCGGTTTCGTGCGATCAAGAGAGTAGGCGGCTGCGTATCACGAACATGGGTGAAACTACTTTTCTGTTCGCAAGTCGGAAAAATAGTTTGCTCGTTTTCTTGGTCGCGACGAGGCATGCGGAAATGGCGGGTACGAAGCAACAACACTCGGGAAATCGGCGATCTGGGCGGCGAAGGTGGTTGTTTCGGCTGGCGGCTATTGGTTTGGGGCTGTCGCCGTTGCTGGTATTGGAGCTCGTTTTTTTCTCGCTCGATTGGGGCCGGCCCGATGCCGCAAACGACCCCTTCATCGGTTTTGCCGCCACGCCGCTGTTCGTTTTGAACGACACCGGCGACCAATATGAAACGGCGCTTTCGCGGCGGGAGTTCTTTCGTCCGCAATCGTTCCCTGTCCAAAAATCGGCCAACACGTTCCGCATTTTCTGTTTGGGCGGATCCACGGTGCAGGGCCGTCCGTACGCCAACGAAACCGCTTTTCCGGCTTGGTTGGCGCTCTCCTTGGAGGCCGCCGACGACAGCCGCACCTGGGAAGTGATCAACTGCGGCGGCGTTTCGTACGCCAGCTATCGGCTGGCGCCGATCATGGAGGAAACACGCAACTACGAACCCGACATGTACATCATTTACACGGGGCACAATGAATTCTTGGAAGACCACGAATTCGCGTCCATTCAAACCAGAATGCGCTGGCTCTCTGGCGTCCATGCGGCGATGTCCCGTAGTCGGACCTACAACCTGCTGCGCTCCGCCGGCCAACAAGCGTTGGGGCGCTCCGCGAACGATGGCCCTGCAAACCGTGAGCAACTCAAGGCCGAAGTCGACGCGCTGCTGGACCACAACGGAGGGCTGGCCGACTACCATCGCGACGACGCCAAACAGCGGGCCATCGTCTCGCATTTTGAACACAATCTACGCCGCATGGTCGGTCTGGCTAGGCAGGCCGGCGTGCCGGTAATTTTGGCGAATCCGGTTGCAAACCTGAAAGACTGCCCGCCGTTCAAGTCAGCCAGTTCGCCCAACCTCTCCGAAGCGGAACGCCGCCGCGTTGCAGACCTCCGCCGCCAGGCGGCAAACGTGAAGGGAAGCCGATCAACTGAGAAGGTTGAACTGCTGGAAGAGGCGGCCGCGATCGATGCTCGAAACGCCGCTTTGTTGTTCGAACTGGCCGGGGCGTACGAAAGCATCGGAGAAAACGACCACGCGCTGGCGTATTATATTCGCGCCCAGGACGAAGATATCTGCCCGCTGAGAATGTTGGAGGCGCTGCATGAGGTTGTGTTGCGCGTGGCCCGACAGACAGATACGCCGTTGGTTGATGCGCAAAAATTGTTTGCCGCCCAGGCTCAGGGCGCCGCCCCCGGCGACGACCTGCTGCTAGACCACGTACATCCTCGCATTGAAGGCCACCAACGGTTGGCCGCCGCGTTCCTGGAAAAAATGCGGCAGATGGGAAGCGTCTCGCCCGCGGCCGGGTGGCAAAAGCGGCGAACATCGCTATACCAGGATCAGCTCGACAACCTGCCTTTTGGCTACTACGTACGCGGCCAAGAGCGACTGGTCGGCCTCAAACTCTGGACCCAAGGCCGCGCCCGGCACAAGCCGGAAAAAGATTGAACGCCTCTGGCCTAGCTTGTTCTCCGCCTTCCCGCCGGTTTTCTTGATTTACAGCGACGGTAGCGGCCGAAGAGAAAGATATGCCTCAAGCGGCTGAAAATATGACATTCGCATTCGTCTGATGCGATTGTGCCCAGCCATGCCGCCGGAGGGGTATCTCACCTCATCATTTCGCCGCAAAGGAATGCGACGTTGAAACCCGCCAGCACGCTCCAATATTTGAGCCTTCGTTATTTTTCGCGGCCCCCGCATCGCCGACAGCTCTACCGCCAGATCGCCCAGCGGAAGATTCGTTCGATCGTCGAGTTTGGAATCTCGGACGGAACGCGAGCCCTGCAAATGCTGAAAGTGGCCCTGCGGAATACACCCGCAGAGGAGCTTCGCTACACCGGCATCGACCTGTTTGAAGCCGCCGACAACGCCTCCACGATTTCGCTCAAAGAGGCGCACCGCATTTTGAGGCCCACCGGCGTGCGGCTGCAACTCATACCCGGCGACCCCTTCTCCGCTTTGGCGCGGTCGGCCAATTCGCTGGCAAACACCGACCTAATGCTCATCAACGAACCCTGCGACGCCGCCAGTTTGGAGAAAAGCTGGTTTTTTATGCCGCGCATGTTGCACGCCGGTTCGCTGATCTTGCGAGAAGAAACGGCGGGCGCGCAGCCGGCGTATCAGACGATTTCCGTAACACAGATGGAAACATTGGCCGCAGCCCGGCCGGTGCGGCGCGCGGCGTAAGGCGAGCGGCAGATGAAAATTCGCCTAATACAAGCACGAAGCGCAAGCGAGTGAATCAGCAAACGGTCATTCCCGCGTAGGCTGGAACCCAAAAATACGCACGGACTCCCGCAGCGTGCGGGTAAGTTGTTTTCCGCCGCTCGCCTAAGAACGCCAACACCAGAAAACATGCTAAAGCATGAACTCCAACGGCGCGCAACATGCTAAAGCATGAACTCCAACCCTCGGCCAATCAAGCAAACAGCTTCGTCACGGGAAAGCCCTTGACCAATTCACGCGGCTGGTTCAGGTGGTTGTACATCAGCGTGGCGGGGTCGATGCCGAAGGCGTGGTAAATGGTGGCCAGCAATTCGGTCGGATGCACGGGGTCTGACACCGGACCGGAACCGGTTTTGTCCGACTCGCCATGGATGTAGCCGCGCCGCACGCCGGCGCCGGCCAAGAAGGCGGTGTAACAATAAGGCCAATGATCTCGGCCGTCGGCGCTGTTGTCGTTGCCGGAGGTGCTCACGCCCAATTCAGGGCTGCGGCCGAATTCGCCAATCGCGACCAGCAGCGTGTCGTCGAGCATGCCGCGGTCGTCCATATCGGAAACCAAGGCCGCGAGGCCGGTGTCGAGCATTGGCGCCGACTGATTCTTCATGCGGTTGGTGAGCCCTTTATGGACGTCCCAGGAGTGGTTGTCGGAGTTCGCGACCTTGGGCCAAACCACTTCCACCACCTGCGTGCCGGCTTCCAGCAAACGCCGCGACAACAACAAACTCTGGCCGAAGGTGTTGCGGCCGTAACGATCGCGCATGGCGGCTGGTTCTTGATCGAGGGAGAAGGCGTCTCGGGCGCGGCCGGACGTGACTAGGTCGAGCGCGCGGTCGTAATATTCGTTCAAGTTGTACGACTTCACCGCTTTCTCAACTTGCGGCATGCCGCTGTTGATCACATTTCGCAAACGCGCCCGACGGCGCAAGCGGCCGGCGTACACGTCGTCGCGCATTTTCAAATCGTCGATACGAACATTTTCCATTTTGTTCATGTTCATATCGTCGCCTTCGGGATACAAATAATAAGGATCGTACGCCCGGCCGAGGAAACCGGCCGTGCCCGCCTTACCAACAACATTGCTCTCCTGCAACGGACGCGGCAACATCACGAACGGCAACATGGGAACCTTCGACGGTTTGAGCCGCACCAGGTTCGAGCCGAAGTTGGGGAAATCTTTGGGGGTGGGCGGCTCCAGCTGGCCCGAAGGGCTGACGCGGTCGGTCGTGTAGCCGGTCAGCATTTGGTAGATCGCGGCGGTGTGGTTGAACAAGCCCTTGGGCGTGTAGCTCATCGATCGAATGAGTGTGAACTTATCGTTTTGCTGGGCCAGCTTGGGCAGCAACTCCGTGAATTGGACGCCCGGCACTTTCGTTTGGATATTGGAAAACGGGCTCTTCACGTTGGAGGGAACATCGGTTTTAGGATCCCACAAATCAAGATGGCTCGGTCCGCCTTGAAGAAACATCAAGATGATGTTCTTGGCCTTGCCAAAGCCCGGGCCGCCGCCCGCCGAGACGCCTTCCTTGGCCATGGCCGCTTTCGATTCCAACAGCGAGCCGAGGCTCATTCCCAACATGGCGGAGCCGCCCACACGCAACAGTTCGCGCCGCGTGACGCCAAGGCCGCTGTCGCAGACGTCTTTACCGGCTTGTCCTGGAATGATGAGCATAATCGTTTCTCCTCACGGCAACGCGGTCAAACGTTTCGGTGTAAGAATCTGAAAGGGGTGTTTTGTAAACGTCCGTGGAATGGTTCGGCTACCGGTTGAACAAGAATGCGGGGCTGTTGATCAAGGCCCAGGTCATGTCTTGGGCGCCGGTGAGGCGTAGTTTTTCCAATTGCTTTTTGCTCAAGACGACGTCCTTCTGCAATCGCGCGAGTTGCGGGTCGATCGGCAGCGGCTTGCTGGCCAGAGCCAAGGCGTCTTGCCGCTGCTTCAACTGCGGATCCACCGCGCGGGGCTGCTTGCTCTGGGCGAGCGCTTCACGCAGTTTCTTCAATTGCGTGTCGACGCCCCGGAAGTATTCCGCCAAGGCGGCAACTTGTTTATTGTCTCGCTGATCGGCCGCGACGGCAAGTATTTTCGTGATTTGCTCCGGCGTTTGGTCGAGCAACGTGGGGCCGGGCGTGGTGGAAACCGAAATTCGGAAGCGGCCGATGGAATGCTCGCCCGACGAGAAAGTATGGTTGAGCAGGAACGTGAGCACCGCGCCGCCTTCGGCGCCGACCGGCGCGGCGGTGTCGAAACAAGCCACATGGTTCTTGCCGAATTGCGGAGCAATCGCCCAACCGTTGCCCGAAGGTTGGACCACGCCATCGATCGCGGTGGCAATAGCATAGCCGGCCTGACTAAAGTCGGCTTGCGCGTTTTCCAAACCCACCTTGGCGGATTTCTTCGGCTCGCTTTTAGGCGCCGCCCACAGTTCAAAGTCGCACAAGACGAAATTGCCGTCCTTGGCGCGGCCGGGGCCTTTCTTGGGTTGTTTGTCGTCGGCCAGAACTTCCAGCCGCACGGCGCGAATTCCGGTTAGGTCGGTGTCCGCGACGAACTTGTACACGCCCAGTCCATTGGAACTCCGAGCGGTTACGGAGAGGTCGTCCTGCTTGGCGAGGGTGGTCGCACTGGTGGAAGAGAGCTCTTTGGGCGCCAGCGGAATCCACTGCGTTTGACGATCTTTGCGAGCCTCCCAGGCGGTGAGCTTTTGCGGCAGCGCGGCTTCGTACGTTTGCAGCGCGGCTTCGGCGGCGGCGACTTTTTCCGCTTGCTGTTTATCAAGCGCCGCTTCACGCGGCGCGATCTCCTTTTGGTAGGCTTCCAGGGCAGCCTTCGACTTTGCGATGGCGGCCTGCCGTTTGGCTTCCTGCTTCGCCACCTCATCGGCAATGCTCGCCTTGAACGCTTCCATTTGAGCCACCAGGGCCTGATGCTCCAGCGGTATTTCCTTGAACAACGCCTCGCCGATCTTGATTTCCTTGGGCGTCGCGGGACGACTCAGAATACGCAGAAACAGTTCGTTGACTAACTGCGCGTTGTCAATTTTTTCAGCCGCCAGTTTGGCGACGCCATTTTCAGGATCGCTGATCACATCGCCTAGCGTGGGGCCAGTGACCAGCGCCATGATCGGTCCAAACTGCATACCGGTGGCGCGTTCGCATTCGCAGGAGCTTTCTCGCGGCGGACGGCCAAACACCGCCAGGAAGCCGTTGACTTCCTTGATGCCCGAATCGGGCAACTGTTCGGCGTTCGTGCCTGCCGGCACGCCCTTGAATTTGAACGGCGTTCCGGTCGCTTGGTGCAACGCGTCGAACAACACTTCGGCCGGCAGACGCCGCGCCCGGGCGTGAGAATAATTGAGCGTGTCGTCGGCGTTCCAGCGGTTCGATTCGATCGACATCTGGTAGGTGCGCGACTTACAAATCAGGCGGACAAGCTTCTGCACGTCGAACCCGCCGGCGATAAACTCCTCGGTCAGACGCTTGAGCAACGCGGCGTTCGTGGCCGGATTCCCAGCGCGAATGTCGTCAATCGGTTCGATAAAGCCGACGCCCGTCAGATAAGCCCAAACTCGGTTCGCATAGCTGCGAGCGAAATAGGCGTTATCGGGCGAGATCACCCAACGCGCCAAAATCTCCCTGCGAGGCGCGTTGACCGACGCCACGAAGTGACTCTTGAAAGGAAACTGCGGCGGTGTCACGGCGCCCGTGCGTTCGTGCGTGACATCGCCTGTTTTCTTCTCATACACTTCTTCATACAGTGGTTTGGCGCCCTCGACCGCGCTGCCGCCGATCACGCGTTTACCACTTTCGGGATCTTTTTTCAGGCCAAACTGAGCGAAGTAGGCGGCGGTTTGGTAGTAGTTGTCTTGCCGCCAGCGTTCGAACGGGTGGTCGTGGCATTTGTTGCAACTGAAACGCATCGCCAAAAAGAGATGCGTCGTATTCTCCATGGCCTCTTCAGCCGTGCGGTGAATCTTGTAGTACGATGCTTCGGGATGTTCCCGATTCGATCCTGAAGCGGTCAAAATGCTATACACGAACTGATCGTAGGGCGTATTGGACTCGATTTGGCGCCGAATCCAATCGTGAAAAGACTTGGCGCCTTCGGGCCCCAGATATTTCCGATTGACCTGCAACAGATCGGCCCATTTGTTCGTCCAATGGTCGACATACGCAGGGTTGCCGATCAGGCGGTCGATCACTTCGTCTCGTTTGACTTTCGATTCGCGGGCGTCGCCCAGGAATTGGCGCACGTCTTCGGCAGTGGGCGCCCGGCCGGTTAAATCGAGATACACGCGGCGTAAAAAATCGGCGTCGGTGCATAACTCCGACGGCAACGTTTTGGTCCGTAAAAGTTTCTCCGCCACGAGTTCATCAATAAAATTGTTCGCCGGCGGGTCGGTCCAGACAAATTCGCTACGGTCTCCCATGACGGCCAAGGTGGTGGCGGCATATTGGCCTTCGTACCTTGCCAGCACGGCTGCTTCGCCGCGTCGCAAGGCGGAAATCAAGCCGGAATTATTCGCTTCGGCAACTTCCGTATTACCACTCGCGATATTCGCTTCGGCCGTTACATCGCGCGATGAGCCATCGGAATAGGTTGCCACGACACGAAATTGCTGCTTGGCGTCTTCTCGTTGCACGATCGGGTTCTTCGGGAAAATTTTGATCGACGCGACCTTCGGCGAAGCCCGATCCAACTTGGCGCCATCGGCAATCCACTTCCGCACGACTTCATAATACGGCGTATTCTTCTTGAGCACCTGCCCGCCGCTGTGCGGCACGGCCGCTGCGGCCTTGAGCAACATCAGGCTATCTTCGGGCGAGGCTAGGTTCACGCGGCGGAAGGCGAGGTCGTCTGTGAAGGTTCGAACATCGAATTCGGCGCTGTTGCCGCGAAGTGAAAGCTTCAAGGCGCCCTTGCCCTTGTTGGCGCCGTGGCACAACCCGGAATTACAGCCGACCTTCGCCAAAATTGGGGCTACGTCGCGAATGAAGTAAGGATGATACTCCGCTTCGGCGCCGCTTACCGTGGCGGCGGCTTGGGCCGATTTCCCCGCCAAGGAGAACGTGATGGCGGCTTTGCCGTCCGACCGCACATACGCCAGCCCGGTCGGAGAAACCAACACCGCGTCGCCGACAATGGCGACCTCCGCCAAACGCGTGACATCGAGCGAATCGCCCGATTCCGTTTGCGCCGTGACGAGAAACTGCACGGTGTCGTAAGGATGGTCGAACGAAATATTCGCCGGCGCGACGCTTAACGAAACGATTGCAACGCCCTCGGGAAGCGGGTCTTCGGCGAGGATGTTATCGTCTTCTTCCCGCAGCACCGGCCGCGTGCTGGAGGCGGCTTGTTGTGCGGCGTCGAGCGGCACCGGCACGAATTCTTTCAAGAGTTTGCCATTGGCGGCGTCGAACAGACGCACCTTGCCGTCGGCGCCGGCCACCGCCACGGCCTTTCCATCAGGCTGGAAGGCCACGGCATACAGGCCGCTTTGCTCGATTTTGGCTTCGGCCACCACTTGAACGCTCTTACTTTGATGCTCCGCCAGACGCTTCTTTTCCTCCGCAGAGCGTTGCGCCGTGCGTTTCATTACGATCGCCAGTACATCTTTGGGCAGATCGGCCTCCAATTCAAACGAACTGATTTTTAACTCGCCATGGCCGTCCAGACTACTGACCGCCGCCACACGCCCGCCATCGGGGCTAAAGGCCACGCCATACACGCGGCCGGCAAGTTTGGGAAGTTTTCGGATCAGGTTGGCGTCGTCGCCGATGACGCGTTTCGACTTGCGGAACACGCTGTAAACCTTCGGTTGTCCGTCGGCGCCGCCAACCACGATTGCATCGGAGCGAGGATGCCTTGCCACGCTCAAAATGCCGCCCTTTAATGCGCCGGGCGTGATCGAGGTGATGTTATCGATGAAACGCTGCGTGGCGACTTCCGTCAGCTTGGCGGTGCGGTCGCGTCCAACGGAAATCAAGTGTTTGCCGTCCAGCGAAAAAACGGTGTCTAGCGGCCAATCGTTGTGGGCGCCTTGGAACAAGACCTGCTTACCGGTTTCGGCGTCGATGGCGCGAACGGAGTCGTCGGTGCAGCCGAACGACACCAGCTTGCCATCGGGCGACCAATTCGCGCCGAATACGGTGTCGTAGGTGACGGAATGGGAAAGCTTGAGTTCATGGGTGGCGACATCCCAGATTTGCACCTCTCCCATGCGGGCGGGCAGTCCGCCGGTGACGGCGAGTAACTTTCCGTCGGGAGAAAATCGGACCGATTCAATTCTGGCCGACATGCCCACCAGCCGCGCAGCCAAACCGGAGCCATCGGCTTTGTGCAACAGCACTTCGTGAAAACCGGCCACCGCCAGCCATTTGCCATCGGGCGAATAATCGAGTGAGGTAATCACCGGCGCCAGCGAATAACTTGGCGGGTGCTCTTGGTCGTAAACCGCTTGTGCGTTGGCGGGGGTGTCGTCGAGGGCGCCGTCGGCGATCCACTGTTTGATTCTCGCGATGTCGCGCTGCGGGAGCGCGTCTTTCCCTTTGGGCATTTCGGCTTCGCCATCGGCCGGAATGATCATTTCGAGCAAGTAGCTCTCGTCGGGATTCCCCGCCACGATGGCCGGCGTTTCGCTTTCACCGCCTTGCAGCAACGCCGCGAACGATGTCATCACGTATTCGCCCTGCGGTTTGGCCGGCTGGTGGCAGCCGTTGCAGTGGGCCTGGAAAATGGGGCGAATCTGCTCGTAATAACTGACTCCCGACTTGCTCTTCGCGGGTGATTTCTCAGGCGTTTCTTCCGCGATGGAAAAAGTAGCTGAAAGCACGATCAACAGCAGGCCGCTGGCAGTCCGAAAAAACAGTTTCGACAACATCATGACACCTCTAAACGAGTAGTGCGCTGTGTTTCTTCCGCAACGACTGATGTTCAGGCGGGCGGCTTTTCATTCGTATAGCAGCAAAAAGCAGGCAGGACGCCACGGCCGTATCCATGCTCTGGACGTTTGTGCGTCTTGTCTCTCCCTGAGTAGAGCCCCCCTGAATATAGCGAGGGCGCTTCGCACATGGGCAAGAAAAATAGACGCGACACCGGGGAATGCGTAGTGTTGGCGGGGTGGGCGAGTTCATCGAACAAAAACACATTGATCGTCGCAAAAGCAACTTCGTAAACCACGAGATTGTGCTTAGTGTCGTTTATACGATTAACGTTCGACCCTTTCTGGATTTTACTGGGCCCCCAGGTGAATACAAGCGCCGAGTTCCAAAATCCTCTAGAGCAACTTCGTGAAAACTTGTTTTTTTTAACAGTAATTTCTGGATCGATGCTTATTCACTGGCCCGGTCAGTTGCTCGGCAGCGAGATGGGCGTTTCACCCGACCAAGCCCCTGATTCGGGCAGGTGGTACATCGAAAAAGAGGTTTGCAAAGGATAGTTGCAGACGCAGCCGCTGGAAAAACAGGGGACATTCAACAAGCCGCCGGCGGCGACCAAGCTGTTGCTGCAGCCGCTGCGCAGGTTTCGCAAACTGTGCTCTTCCTGTTTTTCCAAATCGATGTAGGTAGCGCACTTGGCTCGTAAAAATAATAAATTCTGGTTGCCGACGGTGTAGTTGCAACCGCCGGTTCGGCGAAACAACGGCGCTTTGCTCAGCAGTTTTCCACTGGTAACGTCGAAACGATGGCCGGCCTGATTGATGTAAGAATCGCTATTCAGAATGATCGGCTGCATTCCGGCCGATTTCGACGCCCAAACTTCCTCCCCCGTGGCGGCGTTGAAGGCGTGAATTTCGTGCAACTTGCCCGACAGAACCAATCCATTCTCTTCGTTGAAGGCCACCCAATCGTCGTAGGGTCGGATCGCCAACGGCCCCCGGCCGGTCATGGCCCGATACCCATAGCCGAACGTTTTTTTCCAAACGACCTTCCCTGTTCGCGAGTGGATCGCGATGGTTGTGGAGGGAAAGGTTTCCGGAGCGCTGCCGCGACGGTTCATTTTGTCGGCTTCCAGCGGCGCGAGTGAGTCGACGCAAAACACCATGCCGCCGCCGATGGCGATGGCATGCAAATTGAACCGTTTTTCGGCGATGTGGGTCCAGAGTTGTTTCCCCGTTCGGCGGTCGAAAGCGACGAGAATTTTGGCGTCCCACAAACCCGATTCAATCGAAGGGTGGCTGTGCCCGGCTGGCAAGTCGTAGCCGATGCCAACGAGCAGAAGTTCGTCGGTGGCGCGCACCGCCACCGCGCCGGGTTGCCGCCCCGGTTCGATTTCGACATCGCATTTGAAACTCGTTTTCAGTTCTCCGCTGGCTGGGTCGAGCACGTCGCACTTCAAGCCGCTGGCGACATAGACCGCCTCCGGCAGTGAGGCGAAACGCACCAGCGAGACGCCCGTGTCTCGCCGCCATAACAGGCGCCCGGTGTAAATATCGATGGCCGTGAGCTGTTCGGCGCGATCATCGAAGGCGAACAATCGGCCCTGGGCGACTTGCGGCTTCACGCCGCGGCCGTAGTCTTTGTACTTTTGAAAGCCGTGGTCTGGTCCGTCGCCATACCAGAGCAGCGCCAGCGGCGCCTTGACGCGCCGATCAGCCGAGAAATAAGTGCGCGCCGCATTGCCGGTTTCGTGTGTCCAATCGGCGGCGCCTGCCGCCGCGCCGGCGCGGCGCAGCACCACGAAGTTTCCTTTCATCTCGACCGTGGCGCCGGCCAACTCCGCGCCGGTGAGTCGAGATTTTCTCCATGGCCGCTGGGATAAATTCCCGCCACTGGGCAATACGGCCGCGCCGCCGTACGGCCGCAATAGCGAAAACACTTTTGACGGCGGAATGTGCATGAGCGGATTGGCGTCGCCGGCGCGCTCCGAAACAATCAGGTTAGCCACGTACGGCGGGAACTGGAACGACGCGGGGTCGCCGAAAAACGTCTCGACGCGCGTCCCGTACACGCCGGCGCGGGTGTAGTGCGACCGCAACGCATCGATTTTCGTGCGGTCGGCGTCAACCGCGATCACGTGCAGGTCCGACTGTTGGAGCAGTGCGTCGACCAACGCGCCGGCGTCGAGTCCCAACACCAGGGCGTAACCGCCTTGGTTCGCGCCGGCGGCGGCCAACAAATCGCGAGCAGATTGTTGCGACGCATCGGTGAGCGGTTCGCTAGGAAGCGGGTGGGTTTTTGTCTCGGCCGCCGCCGCCCCGAAGCAGCAGAGGCGGCCATCGTCCAACACGACGAACAGCCGGTCGTCGGCCGCCAGCATACTGATTGGCGCCGCTTCAATCTCCTTTTTCCAAGCCACGCGAGGCGCGAGTGGTTTTTTTTCGGCTGATGCGTTGGCCGCGCCGCTCGGCTGGGGAATATCGACCGCGAACAACGTTTTGCCGACATGCGTATAGAGCCGGTTGCCGGCCTTGATCGTGACTTGCGTCGGTTGCGCGGCCGGCTTGGCCAGGACCGGTTTGGCCAGGAAATGGCGCTCCCACACCGGCGGCAGATCCCAACGAGCGGGGTGGATCGTTTGCTGGCCAACCTTTTTGTCGTACAAGGTCGTTTTCGGCCGGGCGAGATCGTAAGCGTACAGAAATCCTTTTTCAACTCCCAACGCGACATTCCCATCGAACACCGACCGGTAGTCGCAAGCCGGAAGGAACTTGTAACCGTCAAACGGTCCTTCAAAGAGGTCGCGTTTACTACTATTCCAGGCGGCGGGGGCGTCTTTCCCGGCCGCCACCCAGCGATTCCCCACTTCGCGGCCATCTTGCAAACTGACAACGCCGCGCAGTCCGACAAACAGAAACGGTCCGCCGGCGGTCACGCGTGAATCGCCATTGCGGTAGCCCTGCACATAGTATTGCAATTGTCCGGTTTGAGGATCGAACCTGGCGGGCATTGATCGGCCGTTGGGCACGACCAATTTGCCATCGACCATGAGGCAGTAACCCTGCGGCGAGAGCCCTACGTCGTCTAGGCTGTTGTGATCGATGCGAACATCCTGGATGTAGTTCGTATTGCTGTTGGTCCAGCGAATTTTTCCAGTTTGGGCGTCGACGGCGTGAATGAACACGCCCAGCGTGGGCCAGATGCCCGCGCCGAAATAAACCGTTCCGTTTTCCAACACCGGTCCGCCGCGCACCGGCCAATACGAGATCAAACGGTTGTTCCCCAAGTGCCGATAATCCGGCCGATCTTGCGGCGCGCCGCGCACTTTCCAGAGCAACTCCCCGGAGGCGGCTTGCAGACAATAGAGGAAGCCATCGTCGGAGCCCAGGAAAACACGGTCGTTCCAGGCGACCGGCGCCAATCGGACCGGCCCTTCGCTGTAAAATTTCCAGAGTTGCTCGCCCGACCGCGTATCGTACGCCGTCAGGCTTCCATCGACCGACGACCCCACGAACAGCCGCCGGCCAAGCACCACCGGCTCGTAGGATGCGTCGAATTGCAACCGCGTTTCATTGGGCCAAGCCACGCGGCGAGCGGGCAGCGAGCGAACCCATTGCAGGTGCAAATTCTCCGGCAATGGTTCGCCCACGGCGCCGCTGCGCGTGGCGTTGGCGCGCCACATTGGCCAGTCGGCGGCGCGGCCATCGTTTGCAACAACCGCGAAACTCGAAAAAACCACCGCCGCGGCGGCTAGTGTTCTCAACGGCATGTGTCAGCCTCTTCGGGAATTTCTCGCGTTATCGAAACGTGCAATAGCATTCACTATGATTGGCGCCCGTTCTCCGCGCCTTTACGTTCTCTACAGAGCAAGTTCGTAAGAATTTGTTTTTTCGAAAATCTTTTTTTCGGCGATCAGCGTTTTGAAAAGTCGGCAGGCGTTACGTCTCGCTGGAAATTGGAAAGGTCGTTAAGCCAGCACTTCCTCGACCACGCGGCCATGCACATCGGTGAGGCGGAAATCGCGGCCGGCGTAGGAATACGTGAGCTTTTTGTGGTCGAGGCCGAGTAAATGCAGAATCGTGGCGTGCAGGTCGTGCAGGTGGGTGCGATCTTCCACGGCTTCGTAGCCGAATTCGTCAGTCTGGCCGTATTTGAAACCGCCTTTCACGCCGCCGCCGGCGAGCCACATGGTGTAGCCTTCGGTGTTGTGGTCGCGGCCATCGAGATCTTTTCGGGCGGTGTCGGGAGTGCGGCCAAATTCGCCTCCCCAGACGACGAGTGTGTCGTCTAACAGGCCGCGCCGTTTAAGATCCGTCAGCAGGGCGCCGGTGGGTTGGTCGGTGGCGGCGGCGCGCGCTTCGTGCCCTTTTTTCAAGGCGCCGTGTTGATCCCAGAATTCATCGCAGACTTCAACATGCCGAACGCCGGCTTCGATCATCCGTCGGGCCAGCAAACATTGCCGACCGAAACTATCGCTCGGCTTTCGGTCGCCGATGCCGTACATGTCGAGCGTGGCTTGTGTTTCGCCTGACAGATCCACCACCGAGGGCAGTTCGCTTTGCATGCGAAAGGCGAGTTCGTACGATTCAATCACGCCCTCGACTTGCGTGTCGGCCGGGTCGGACTGGCCGTATTGCCGGTTCAATGCTTGCACCAAATCGAGTTGCCGCCGCTGCTGAACTGTTGAGAGTCTGGCGTTGCGAATGTTGCCGATTTGGGCGTCTTTGATGTTTATTTTAATATCGCCGATAGCCGTTCCCTGATAAACAGCCGGCAAGAATGCCGAGCCGTAGTTCTTCGACCCGCCGTTAATCACGGGCGGGCAAAGGCTGATGAAGCCGGGCAGGTTTTGGTTTTCGGCGCCAAGTCCGTACATGATCCAGGCGCCCATGGAGGGCCGCGTGAAGGCGAAACTTCCGGTGTGCAGAAGCAGCATCGCCGGCGTATGGTTGCCGATATCGGTGTGCATTCCGGAAAGCACGCAGAGTTCGTCGGCGTGTATGGCGGTATGTTTGAGCAAATCGGAAACCCAAAGTCCGCTCTCGCCGCGCCGGCGCCACTTCCATTGCTGGGGCACAAGCTTGCGATTTTTCGTTCGCCCTGGTTGCCCCGCCCTGGCGTTCAGCAGCGGCTTGTGGTCGAACGTTTCCATGTGCGAGGGCCCGCCGCGCATGTGGAGAAAAATCATCCGATTCGCGCGCGGCTGGTGATGAGGCCGTTTGGGCGCCAACGCGCTGGCGTGCGCCGCGCCTTGCGCCGATTGGCACAGATGGGCGAAGGCGAGGTATCCCATGCCGCACGTGGCCGACTTAAGGAGCGAACGTCGAGAGAGTGGGGTGTTCATGGTTTGCGTTCGATTTCAGTTTTAAGAAACTCGTTTGCGGGGATGTCGGCTTAGTCGATAAAGCGAAATTCGGCCAGCGAAAACATGGCCTGACTGAGCATCGACCAAACAAACCGCTCCGACTCCTCACTTTTTTTTGCTTCGGTTTCGGCCGCGGCGGCTTGCAAAAACTGCTTCGATTGCGCAACCTCCGAGGGCGTTGGCTTTCTGGCCAGACAGATTTGGTACAGCAGATTGAGCCGGTCTTCCTGATTTTCGGCCGTCCGCAGGATGCGGCTGGCCAAACCCTGAGCCTGTTCGCTCACAAAAGGGCTGTTCATCAAATAGAGCGACTGCGCGGGAACATTGGTTGCATCGCGTTTGCCTTGCACGTTCGATGGCTCCGGCAAGTCAAACATTTTGAGATGCTCCGGCACAAGGCCGCGAATAATCGGCAGATAAACGCCCCGGTGGTGAAAGGGTTCGCTCAAGCAAGCCGTTTTGATGCCGCGGCCCACTTCGCCCTCGCCAATTTCCATCACCAGCGATCCCTCCAAGCGAGATAAATCGAGGTTGCCGCTGGCCGCCAAGAGAGCGTCGCGCAGCGGTTCGGCTTCCAGGCGCCTGCGGTTCATTCGCCAGAGCAATTTGTTTTCGGCGTCGGCGGTGTAGGCTGCTTGGTCGTAGTTGGTCGACAATTGGTAGGTGCGCGTGGCGACAATCTCGCGGATCAAGGATTTGATCGACCAGCCGTTCTCGTTCATGAACCGCCGTGCAAGATAATCGAGCAATTCAGGATGCGTGGGCGGCTCGCCGTTGACGCCGAAGTTATCGACCGTTCTCACCAAGCCTTCGCCGAAGAGATGTTGCCAAACACGGTTCACAATCACGCGGGACGTTAGCGGATGCTCGGCGTGGGTAAGCCATTGGGCTAACTCCAAGCGGCCGCTTTGGGCGGCGCCGTTGATCTTGGGCGGGTTGGCGAGTGGCACGCAGGAGAGAAAACCGCGTGCGACTTTTTTTCCCGCGTTGGTTCTCTCGCCGCGAATTTGAATCGGCCAGTCGCGGGGCTTTTTGGCGTCTCGGACCCCGACAGCGAATTCTATTTTGGGAAGCGCATCTTGTAATGTACGCAGTCGTGATTTTAGTTGGTCGCCCTTGGATTTCGCTTTTTCGTAGGCCACGATTTGCTTCAGGAGTTTGTTGTCTTGAGGCGAAAGTTCGGCGTTCGGTTTGGTCAATTCCGGCTTGCGGGTTTTCCAGTCCTTGGGCAATTTGCGGGCGAGCTTCGAAGCCTGCTTTCTGGCGGGAGTGGCTTGTTTTTGTAGCTTGGAGATTTTCTTTTGCGTGGCGGTCGCTTGCTGGATAACGGCTCGGTCGGCGTCCAAGGGCAGATAGACCTTGATTTGGTCGTCTATGTTTTTGGGCCGTTTGGTGCTGCCGCCATAGAGTGTTTCGGTGCTGCGAAAGATTCCAGCCAGGGCGTAATAATCGCTCGTGGGAATGGGGTCGAATTTATGATCGTGGCAGCGTGCGCAGCTGATCGTGAGGCCCAACATCGCCTTGCCGATGACATCGATTTGGTCATCGGGAATGTCCAACCCCAGATTGCCGCCGTTGAGCGACTTGGAGCCGATGGCCAACATGCCGGTGGCGATATTCAGGCGGTCGCGTTGGGCCGGCGTTTCAGCCGGCAGCAAATCGCCAGCGATTTGTTCTTGAATGAATTGGTTGTAGGGTGCATCGGCGTTGAAGGCGTCGATCACATAATCGCGATACCGCCAAGCGTACGGCATTAATACGTCGCGGCTGTTGCCCGCCGATTCAGCATACCGGACTACATCCAGCCAATGCCTAGCCCACCGTTCGCCGAACTGTGGCGAGTTGAGAAGTTTGTCGACCAATCGCTCGACCGCCTGCTGGGAGTGGTCGTGCTGGAAAGCGGCGATATCGTCCAAGGTGGGCGGCAGACCGACGAGGTCGAAATACAATCGGCGCAACAGTGCGGACGGCTTCGCGTCGGCCGTGGGAAGAACGCCGGCGGCTTGTTGCCGCGTCAGGATGAAGCGGTCGATGTCGGAACGCGGCCAGTCCGAGGACGCGGCGGAGGACGCGGTGGTTGGCGTGGGAGGATTTGCAATCGGCGTCAACGACCAAAGAGCGCCTTGGGGTTTGGCCGCCGCTAGCGGCGGCGCGCCTGCGATTCGCGGGTCGGCGGCGCCGGTTTTTACCCAGCGAACAAAATCGTTGATGACGCCGGCGGGCAATTTTTCTTCCGGCGGCATTTCAAAACCGTCGTGGTTCAGGGCGTCGATTAGAAGACTTTCCGAAACATTTCCCGGCACGACGGCATGGCCGGAATCGCCTCCCCTGCGAATGCCCGCTTTCGAATCGAGCAGCAAGCCGCCCTTGGCCTCCTCGGCCTCTGCTGAATGGCACTCGTAGCAGTGTTTCACCAAGACGGGGCGAATTTTTGTTTCAAAAAAGCGGAGCTTTTGCTTGGACGCTTTACCATCGACTGCTTTGTCGTCGCCCTTGGCCATTTCACCCAAGGCGGGAAAAAACAGGAATGCCGCGCAAAAGCCGAGTAGAGCGCGGGCCATCGTTTTTCGGCGGGAATGCTGCATACCGATGAATCCAAACTGCAACCTGAGGAGGGAAAGTGTGAGGCGGGACTCCCGATTCGCCCCGGTCTCGATTCACACCGGCGCGAATGCTTTGTGCGATTTCGACGGCCTCGCAAGGCCATCGCACAAAAACGCGGAACCTCGACCGGAATCGAAAGTCCCCTTTAGTTTACCCGAAAAGGCGGTTCGAGCAAAGAAAGTATGGGAACATTGCCTCCCAATTCAGAAGCCCGGCTTTTTCAAAAAGCCGGGCTTCTCGCGCCGCCAAAAAGCCGGGCTTCGAGGGCGCCAATTCGGGAGTAGGTTGTTTCCTACTTTCAAAGTGTTTCTGGGCCGCGCGCGTCAGTCGCTCGGCGCCCGACTCTCGCAAACCACGCGGAAGCCGACATTGTACACCTTTTGCCAAGCCGGATAGCCGAGCCGAAAAGCGGAGCGGCTTCGCAGGGGGCGGTCGCGCCAGGATCCGCCTCGTGTTACTTTTTTGTCGGCGGGGTTGATGTTCTTGCCGCTCGGCGTGGTCGATGCGTACGTGCTTCGCGTCCACTCGGCGGCGTTGCCGTGCATATCGAAAAGGCCCCAGGCGTTTGGTTGGTAGCCGCCCACCGCCGCGGTGACCATCGCGCCATCATCGTGACGCGCATCTCTGGGCAACCAGCCAATTTTTTCGCTGTGGCTGTAGTCGCGCAAGTGCTCGACCTGTAGGTCGGCGAGGTTCGCATGGGCTGAAAAACCGGTATCGAGGTTGCCGTAGGAGAGCGGCGTCGCGGTTCCAGCCCGGCAGGCATACTCCCACATGGCTTCGGTTGGGAGCGTGAAATTTTCGCCGGTTTTGTCGGACAGCCAGCGGCAAAACGCTTGCGCCTGATTCCAGGAAACACGCACCACCGGCTGTTGCGGACGATTGACCGCATAGCCTCGCGTCGAAACGATGCCGTGCGTTCTGATGTAACGACTATCGTGAGCCGAATCAAACTCCGCGAACTGTTGATTCGTCACCTCGAATGTTCCCATCCAGAACGGTTGGGCAATTCGCTCGCGGCGGGGGCGTTCATCGCGAAGGCCGTTCGAATCGCCCATGACAAACTCTCCGGCTGGAATGCGCATGAGATGCATCACGACGCCATCGCCAAGCGAGACGGTTCGAGTGACGGCGCGTTCCGACGCTCGCTGGCGTCGCTGCGCTTCGGCGGCGTCGAAAGGCCAGCCGGGAACTTCAACCACTGGAACGGTTTCCTGAATCAACGGCTGGGGCGCGATCGGCTCAGAGGCAACGAACGTTGTCGGAATGATCACCTCAGGATCGTCGTTTCTTCCGGTATAGAGCAGACGCAATTCTCGGCGACGCGTCTCTTGGTCGCCCACACGGTCTTCGCCTTGAGCCTCGCGCCACGTGCCGTGAAAAGGAACATTCAAATCGATCCAGGTAATCAATCGGTCCCAGGCTTCGGCATCGAGCTGAACGTTGTGATGCCCCTTTTCAAGCAATTGCACCAACTCGGAAACATCGGCGTGATATTCCGCCGCCGGCAACAAGTGGTAATCGGCCTCGGCGCCCGGCCGCCGCACGTACCGTTGTAGCTCCAAATACGAAGGGCTAAAACCTCGCGGGTCTGAACTTTCTTGCTCGGCAAGCGAAAAAGCGGTCGCTTCTTTTTTCCCCGATGTAGAACCGTTGTGGCAGCTAATACAATATTTGTTCAACACCGGCTGGACTTCTCGCTGGAAACTGAAACCTCGCACCGGCCCATACCAAGGCGCGATGGTTGACGGTCCATGCCGTGCGGCTAACGTGTATCGGGCTGGCGGCGCGGCGTTCGACGGCGCGTGGCAGCCGACGCACGAGAGTGTTTCACCGGGCATGGCGGTCATCCAACTGCGCATCAATTGCACGGCCTTGCCTTGGGCGTCGAGCGGTTGGACGGTGAGCGGCGTGTTGGGCGGAACTCGAAACATGGCGGACCCATCTTCATAAACGGGCACGGCGCCGAGCACCATCTTGACGGTATCCCACGACGAATCGACGCCAATCGCCCGCGAATCGTCCGCCATGTTTTGATAGGCATAGTGGTAGGCGATCACACGCAAACTCTTGATCGTTCCTCGCGGGACGCCAGCCATGCCAGGACCCGAATAGATGTCTCCCAAATTGATGACCGCGTCTTCACGGTTCCGATCAACCCGGTCGGGAATGACCGGCGGGAGCGCCACCGGGCGAAGAGGAATGGGCTCCAGCAAATCGTGAGCTACGTCTTCGTAGAGCGGCAACATGTTATCGAAAACATCGACCAGGTAAACGCCCCATCGCGACGCTTCGTTGATCCGGCAGGAAACCAGAAAGTACTTCTCGCTCAGCGGAAAGGGATGCAGGAACTTCGGCCACGATCCGACAACCAGCCGGTCGTTGATAATCGGTTCGACTTTTTGGCCGCGCCCCGGAATGCGTTGCACGACGCCATCGGCTTCGTGTTGCCCTCGCGCCGGATCGAACAGCACCAGTTCACCGCTGCGCCGCCGGGCGTGGTGCCCGCTGACAATGCCCACGACCTGCGTCGGATGCCCGGGGATGGGGCGCGCGTAAAAGATGCTATTAGGCCAGTACGAGTTGCTGCCGTAGAACGATTTCTGATTCGTGCCATCGGGATTCATACTGAAGAGTTGCCGGCTGAAAAAATGCGGAATGTCGGCGTATTCCCAGCGCGTGTACAGAACGCGGCCGTCGTTGAGCACCGTGGGGCAATAGTCTTGATCTTGCTCGAAGCCAAGCTGCCGTATGTTGCCGCCGTCTTGGTCCATTACGAACAGCACGCCCACATGATCGCGACCCCGCACGCAGGGAACTCCAGCAAACACCGCGGTGCTACAGAACATGATCTTGCCGTTGGGCAGATAGCAGGCGTCGAAGTTATCGACGTCCTCCTGCTCGCCACGCGTGAGTTGGCGCAAGCCGCCGCCGTCGGTCTGGATTTCGAACACTTGCCAGCGACCGTGGCTGCCGGGCATGGAAAACAGCAGCCGGCGGCCGCTGGAGTGGAGGTCGACATCGCCCACGAACTTTCGCCCGTCTGGTTGGAAGAGCGTGGTCAGTTCGCAACCGGAACCCAGGGGCGAAAGAATAGCAAGTTCGTTGTCGTATTCGTTGGCGGCCAGACTCGAGTTGTTCGCCCAGTTCAAGGGCAGATCGGGAACGAACGGGTTGGCGCGACGTTTCACAATCAAGAGTCGCTCAAAGTCGAGCAAGGGGTTGGCCAAGAGCGCCTCGCGGCGCAGCGTTTTGACTTTCCGCCGCGCTTCGGCGAAGAGAGCGGGCTGCCCGGCGGAAGCCGCCTGGTTGGCCAAAGTCTCTATCGCCGAAAGCCGGGCGAGGTATTCCGCTCCGCCGGAATACGCCTGCGGCTGCGTTTCGATCAGATCGTTGATCGCCAAACGCAGGGAAACAATTTGGTGCAGCAATGTTTTTTCCGCAGCCGATTTTTCCGCAGCCGATGGATCGATCGGTTCCGCATGGCGGCTGGCAAATTCGGGCGCTTCGCCCGGCGCGCGGTCCCACGCCCAAAGGCCCTGTTTTCGCTGTTGGTTCATTTCCCGACGAGATGCGTCGTCGGCAAAGTCGTGCTGCAGGAGGCGCCACAGTTGCTCTCGCCGCAACTTGCCGGCGTTCGCCACGGGGCCCAGCGTTTCCGAAGTTCCACAGTAGAAATTCGACACTTCCCGATACACCAGTTTCTCGTACGCCACAGCGGGGCCGCTATGCGTCGAGTGGCCATTGAACACGGTTCCCCAAGGCCGCCGGGCTTCGAGCGTGTATTTGCGCCAGGGATCGCGGTCGTCGGCGCGGCGAGGTTGGGGATGGAGTTCGATTTTCAGCAGCAGGTCGTTGTCGCCGGCATGTAGTTTGAGTTGTACGGGCGTCGGCTTGACTTGCACGTCGCCGGTTCCCAGGTTGTACGCGATGCGGCCGTTTCGTTTTGCCCCGACTTGCACGCCGTTGCACCAAACCGTGATCTCTCCCATGGCGTCTACGAAGAGGGGCAGCGTGGTGGCGCTCGCAACGGTTATATTGCGACGCAGATACGCCACATGCTCTCCGACGTACAGCTTGTGAACCCAGCCATCTGAGAATTCCGGATGCAAAACCCACCGCCGCTTCGTATGGCTGGGGCCGGTGGCATACGTAGCGCCGGCGGCTGGCTTATTCTCCAGGACGATGCGAGCTTCCAACTTGGCGTCTGCCGGAGAGGCGAACATCGGCCCCAGGCAAGACCAAGGGCCAAGCCGCGGCGGCGCCGTTTTTCCCGCTGCGGCCGCCTCCGCCGCTTCACGAACCGCCAATGCATCGCGCGAGGCGAGCATCGTCTCTCGCCACGTATCGTGTCGCAGATACCACGCAGGCACGGTTTGCGGAGCGGCCACGATTGGCGGAGCGGCCGCGAGTGCCAAAAAAACGACCATGCCTGTAGCTAATGGCGCCATTGTGATGTCTCCTTCGGGTCATGCCTGGAGCGGATCGATTTGTTCGGTTTCGTACAGCACTCGCCCTTCCATGCCGCCGCTGGTCATGAGCATTTGGCCGCTGATGTGTCCTGACAACCGCCGGGAGGCGAGGAATAAAACGGCGGCGGCCACGTCGTGCGGCCGGCCGACTTTCCGCAGGGCGATGGTTTGCAAGGCGCGCCGCACGGTGTGTGCGTCGTGCATGAAACCTTCCGTCATGGGCGTGACCGTCCAGCCGGGACAAACCGCGTTCACGCGGCCATGCGGCGCCAAACGAGCAATCTCATTTTTCAGGCTCAGCAAAAAGCCATGCACCAATCCGCCCTTGGTCGCGGCGTAATCGGCATGCCCCGCTTCTCCAAAAACCGCCGCCGTGGAGCCGATCAACACCGCCGCCGGGTGTTTGATCGTGTGGCGTTCGATCCCACGAAAGAATTCGCGCATACAAAGGAAGACGGAGGTCAGATTCGTGGCCACCGTACGATTCCAGTGTTCGAGCGTCATGCGATGAATGGGCGTGTCTTCGGGCGGCCAGATGGCGGCGTTGGCGACCACGATTTCGATCGGCCCCAACTTTTCTTCCGCTTCGCGCCAAAGCCGAGCGACGTCTTCCTCGCTGGTGAGATCCGCCCCGATGACGGCATGATCGGCCGATGCAAGTTCACCAACCAACGCCATGGCCGCCTCATGTTGCGTGTGGTAGTGAACCACCATGCGCGCCCCTTCGGCGGCAAACGCTCTGACCATTTCTGAACCCAAGCCGCCGCTGGCGCCGCTGACAAGCACGACTTTTCCTTGAAGACCTGCATCCATGTTGTTTGCTCACCAGCTTTTTTTGTGCGCACGGCGCGAGTTTACCCGTCGGCAATATCTGACCCTTCGGCGCTTTCTTAACGGCGCCCGCCGCAAGATGTTTTGAATCTGTGGGGACGGAATCACATAAACAGGATTATCAGTGTTTAGTATAATGCCTTTTGTGCGGCGTGAAACCATGCGATCTGGAAAAGCCCGGCATTTTCTAAATGCCGGGCTTTTAACCGGGCTTAATTCGGTAAGCAACTTCGCGACTGTTCCCTGCGTGAACGACATCGTCTTTTTCAACGCGTCGTCGAATGGCGAATGGCGCGGCCGGGGCGGGCGCCGGTATGCGAGCCGTCGTCAAGCACGACTTGGCCATTCACGATCACCCAGCGGACGCCTTCGGAATAATGAAATGGGTCGGTGTAGGTCGAGCGGTCGATAATCGTGTGGGGGTCGAATATGACGACGTCGGCGAACATGCCCCCTTGGAGTTGGCCCCGGCTGGGCAGCCCTACCTTGGCGGCGTTCAGAGAGGTCATCTTGCGGACGGCGTCTTCCAATCGCAATAACTTTTTCTCACGGACAAACACACCCAGCACGCGCGGAAACGCGCCGAAATTCCGAGGGTGCGGATTACCTCGCCGCAGGGGTCCTGTGGTGGCGTAGGCCGAGCCATCGGAACCGACGGAGCACCACGGTTGCCGGAGCGCGAGCTGCATGTCTGGGCCGGTGTGGTGTGCGTAGACGGCGCCGATGGAGCCGTTCTCTTCGATCAGAAAATCGAATAACTCTTCGAGTAGGTCGGGGTTGTTTTGGCCTTGCGTGCGCAGCGACATGACGCGGTCCATCGTGAGGCCCTTGAAACGGTTGTCGGCGCTGACGAGAATCCGGCTCCAATCGCCGCCCACGGCCGTGAAGTGGTTGTACCAGCCGGGAATGTCACGGCTGATATCTTGTTTGATTTTTTCGCGCAGCCGTGGCGTTTTCAGTCGCTCGATCATCTTCGCCTTGCCGCCTTCGTGGGCCCAAGGCGGAATGATGCTGGCCAGATTGTTGTTGCCTCGCGTGTAGGGATAAACATTGGCCTGCACGTTCACGCCGCGAGCGCGGGCCTGTTCGATCAAGGCGACAACTTCCGGCATTCTGCCCCAGAATTTTTGGTCGGCGATTTTCAAGTGGATCACATCGACCGGCAGGCCGGCGCGCTCGCCAATTTCGATCGCCTCGCGCACCGAATCGAACACGCCGGTTCCTTCATCGCGAATATGCGTGGAATAAATCCCCTGGTATTGGGCCACGATTTTACAAAGGGCCACGATGTCGTCGGTGGTGGCCAGCGAACCGGGCGGCATCATCACCTGGCTCGACAACCCCAGCGCGCCTTGTTGCATGGCTTGATCGACCAGTTGGCCCATTTCATTGATTTGTTTCGCGGTGGGCCGCTCGAACGAGGCGCCCATCACGCACTGCCAAACGTTGCTCAGCCCCACGTACGAGGCCACGTTGGTCGCGACGCCGGCCTCTTCCACCAAGCGGAAGTAGTCGGCCAGCGAAGACCATCGCACCTTTTTTCCCTTGACGGTGGCGGTTTTCCGGCCGAGTTTTCCTTGGAAGGGGCCGGCCGAATTTCCTTCGCCGAGAATTTCGGTCGTGACGCCTTGCCGTATCTTGCTTTGGGCGGCGCCGTCTTCGAGCAGCAGGTAATCGGAGTGCGAATGGATGTCGATAAAGCCCGGCGCCACAATGCAACCGGCGGCGTCGATTTCCCGCTTCGCCGGTCCTGCAATCCGCCGCGACACGCAAACAATGCGATCACCCCGCACGCCCACCTCACCGTGGAACCACGGGTTCCCCGTTCCGTCGACGATGCGGCCATTGCGGATGATAAGATCAAACGGCTCGCCCGTTGCCGATTTTCCCGTTGCCGATTTTCCCGTTGCCGATTTTCCCGTTGCTACACCATCAGCCGCCGGCTCCACCGCCGTTAGAGCCGAAACCGAAACCACGAGAAACAAAAAAACAACGCTGGCCAAACGACGCATGATACTCTCTCCATTTCCACAAAACCCAGGCAACGGCCCCACGGGACGGCCCCGTTTCAAGACGGCGCCTGTTCCGTTCTCAACCCAGAATCGGTCTGAGCACGCGGGCTTCCTCCACGCCGGTGAGCCGTTGGTTCAGGCCCTGAATGCGCACCGAGAGCCGCGCATGGTCGATGCCGAGGCAGTGCAGAATTGTGGCGTTGAGGTCGCGGAAATGGACGGCGTCCTTGACGATGTTGTAACTGAAGTCGTCGGTTTCGCCGTACGCTTTGCCGCCGCCAACACCGCCGCCCGCCAGCCAAATCGTGAAGCAGCGAGGATGGTGGTCGCGGCCGTAATCTTCGCGGGTGAGTTTGCCCTGGCAATAAACGGTGCGGCCGAATTCGCCGCCCCAAACAACGAGCGTGTCTTTGAGCAAGCCGCGTTGTTTGAGATCAGCCAACAATGCCGCCGTGGCTTGATCCGTCGTTTGGCACTGCTTGGCGAGGTCTTTGGGGAGTTGGCCGTGCTGGTCCCACCCGCGGTGAAACAGTTGAATAAAGCGGACATCTCGTTCCGCCAACCGGCGCGCAAGCAGGCAGTTGGCGGCGTAGGTTCCCGGTTGTTGGACGTCGGGTCCATACATTTTCAGCACGTGTTCGGGTTCGTTGGAAACGTCGATCAATTCCGGCACGGAGGTTTGCATGCGGAAGGCCATTTCGTACTGCGCGATTCTGGCGGCAATTTCCGGGGCGCCGGTTTGGGCGAGTTTGTGCCGATTGAGTTGCGCGAGGCCGTCGAGCATGCCGCGACGCGCTTCTGGGCTAACGCCGGGCGGATTGGAAAGGTAGAGCACGGGGTCTCCGCTGGAGCGGAAACGTACGCCCTGATGTTTCGCCGCCAGGAAACCGCTGCCCCAGAGCCGGTCGTAGAGCGGTTGGCCGCCGCTGCCGGAAACCATCACGACGAACGCCGGCAATTCCTCGTTGACGCTGCCCAAACCGTACGACATCCAGGCGCCAATGCTCGGCCTCCCGGCCAACTGCCGGCCGGTAAGAATGAGCGTGATGGCGGGGTCGTGGTTGATGGCTTCGGTGTGCATGGATCGAATGAAGCAAATGTCGTCGGCCATTCCGGCGGTATGCGGCAGAAGTTCGCTAAGCCAGGCGCCGCCTTGGCCGTGTTGCGAAAATTTGAACTTTGTGGGCGCGATGGGAAAACTCGTCTGCCGAGAGGTCATGACGGTCAGCCGTTGCCCCTGTCGAACTGAAGCGGGCAGGTCTTCACCGCGTAGTTTTTCCAAATTCGGTTTGTAGTCGTAGAGGTCGTGCTGGGCGGGGCCGCCCGACTGGAACAGATAAATCACGCGTTTCGCCGTGGGCGGAAAATGGGGCAGGCCGGGTAAGCCGCCGGCGCGCTGTTCCGCAACTGCGGCGTGCGCGTCTTGCTCCAACAAGCCGCCTAGCGCCATGGCGCCAAGGCTGCCGCTGGCCGTGGCGAGAAAATGACGACGGCTGGCGGCCGGCGCGTTTAAGAATGATCGTTGTTGCACGGCGCATCACTCCTTGGTGATCGTTTCATCAAGATTCAAAATGAGGTTGGCCAGCGTGGCGTATGCCGCTAGCTCCGTAGTATTGCCCGCCTTCGATTCTGCCGCTTTCGATTCACCCGCCTTCGATTCGCCCTCAACCAGCTTGGCGGCTTGGTCTGGGTGATTCTTGAAAATCTGGGTCTGTTGCTCCAACACGCGCAGCAATACTTGGGATTCATTTTGATCGGGCCAGCGCGCCGTGGCCAGCCGAAAACCGAAGGCCAGTTTGGCGGCGGGCGCGGGGCCGCCTTCGGCCAGCATGCGGCGGGCCAAGCCGAGCGAGGCTTCGACAAACGTGGCTTCGTTCAGCAAGGCCAAAGCTTGCAGAGGCGTGTTGGTGCGGGAGCGCCGCACCACGCAGAATTCCCGAGAAGGGGCGTCGAACAGCAGCATGGTGGGCGGCGAAACGGTGCGTTTCCAGAAAGTGTACAAGCTGCGGCGGTGCAGGCCATCGCCTTCGTCGGCTTGGTATTCCTGCCCGGAAAGATCTTTCCAGAGTCCCGCCGGTTGGCGAGGTTTTACGGAAGGCCCGCCGATTTTCTCCACCAACAAACCGCTCACCGCCAGGGCTTGGTCTCGTATCGCTTCGGCCGACAAGCGAAAACGCGGCCCCCGCGCAAGCAGCCGGTTCTCGGCGTCTCGCTTTACTAATTCAGGCGTCACGTTCGCCGACTGCCGGTAGGCGGCGCTCATGACCATTGTTTTGATGATGTGTTTGACATCCCAGCCGGAGTCCATGAATTCCACGGCCAGCCAATCGAGCAATTCGGGATGACTGGGCCATTCGCCTTGCGAGCCGAAATCGTCCACCGTTTTGACCAAGCCCACGCCCCAGAGCATCTGCCAAAAACGGTTCACCGTCACACGCGCTGTTAGAGGGTTGGAGCGGCTGACCAGCCACTCGGCCAAACCCAGTCGATTATTCGGCGCGCCGCTGGGCAGCGGTGGCAGAATTTTTGGAACGGCAGCAGCGACTTTCTCACCCAGATTATCATATTCGCCTCGCACCAGAATGCGTGCTTGCCGCGGCGTGGCCATTTCATGCATGACCATCACGGTGGGAATCGTTTCGTTGAAAACACGCCGCCGCCGCCGCGCTGCGAGAAGTTGCTTTCGCAACACCAAGACCGACTGTTCGGCCTGCGTTTCCAAATAATATTGCCGGAGCTTGGCCGACTCGGCAGCGGTGCGATTCTTAGCCGGCGCCGCGACAATCTGGCGAACTGTTTTGCGCACCGCCAGCATCGCGACTTCTTGGTCGGAAAGTACGCGGGCGTAAATGTTGATATCGCTCAAGAGGCCGTTGTATCGGCCGCCCGGTCCGCCGCCGCCTAGACGGAAGGGATCGTTCACGACAAAATCTTGGCTCAATTCGTCGAGCAGCACCTTGATTTTGCTCGGCCGGCCGTTGATGTGCATTTGAATGCCCGCCGCCAGACGCGAACCGTCGTAGCTGGCCGCGATGTGCGTCCAACGGTTGGCGGGAATTTCTGCTTCCGTTTCCACGCGAATGCCGTCGTCCAACCAACGTTTGATCAGGTTGAAGCCCAGCTTGCCTTGCTGCAACGACAAGCTGTAGCCGTAACTGGTGCGGACTTCCTCCGTCATTCGCGAAACCACGACGCCCGCATCAACACGTGCGGGTTTGATCCAAAAACTCAAGGTGAAACGGTCGAACATATCGAACTTGCCGACGTCGCCCTTAATGATGTCTTCTTTAACGGCGTCTTTCTTTGCAACGCCCTGAGCTTCTTCTTTTTTACCGGCCGCTGGTTTTTCAATATCTCCGGCCTCGAAAAAATATTTGCCGTCGAGCCGCAGCGCGGAGGAGAAAACTCCTTCGGCGAATTCAGGCGGGCCATTTTTGAAGGCGCCTTCCGGCGGGGCGCCCTCTTGAAAATGCAGGGCGGCGGTGCGTTGGTAGGCAGGCGCCCAAGTGCGGCTGGTATCTTTGACGGCGGGTTCGGCGGCCTGCTTCCGCTCCCACCGCAATTGGCTCCGGCGAAGTTCCGGCTGCACCGCGGCGAAGTGTTTTTCCGCTCGGACAATTTGCACATCGAACGCCTGCAACTGCTTTTGTTGCGGCGGCGTGGGCGCTTTGATGACCGGCGGCGAGTTGCTGTGTTTTCTGGCGCGGCCCGGTTCGGGAATGTTGTAGAAGTAGGCGAACAAACTGTAGTAGTCGCGTTGCGTGAAGGGATCGAATTTATGGTCGTGGCAACGCACGCAGCCCATGGTCAGGCCCAGCCAGACGGTCGAGGTGGTGTTGACCCGGTCCACCACGTACTCGACGAGAAACTCCTCGGGAATGCTGCCGCCTTCGGCGTTGGTGCGATGGTTTCTGTTGAAGCCGGAGGCGATTTTCTGTTGCAGCGTGGCGTGGGGGAGTAGGTCGCCGGCGAGTTGTTCGCGGGTGAATTGGTCGAACGGTTTGTTTTGATTGAAGGCGTCAATCACGCCGTCGCGCCAGCGCCACATTTCGCGGTTGTCGTCTGATTGGTAGCCGTTGGTGTCGGCGAAGCGGGCGGCATCGAGCCAAGGCGCCGCCATGCGTTCGCCAAACCGCTGCGAAGCCAACAGGCGGTCAACAAGATTTTCGTAAGCCCGGTTGCTGTTGTCCGCCAGAAAGGCGTCAATCTCTCGGGGTGTTGGCGGCAAGCCGGTGAGGTCGAGGCTGAGTCGGCGAATGAGCGTTTCGGCGGGCGCTTCGGGCGACGTTTCAAGAGCTTCCTCCTGGAGCCTTGCCAGCACGAAACGATCGATAGGATTGCGCGCCCACTTTGCATGTTGCACATCAGGCGAAGCCGGCCGCTTTGGCGCGAGGTACGACCAATGCCCTTGCCACTTGGCGCCTTGTTCGATCCAACGGCGAAGCGTATCGCGCTGCTTTGGCGTGAGCGTTTTGCGGCTCTCGGGCGGCGGCATTTGTAGGTCGGCGTCGTGGGAAATGATGCGTTGCCAAAGCTCACTTTGTTCTAGGTTGCCGGGAACAATCGCCTGCCGGCCATCGCCCAGGTCGTCGGTGGCGTATTCGAGTTGGTCCAAACGCAAATCAGCTTCGCGATGCCGGGCGTCGGGGCCGTGGCATTCAAAACAGGTGCTCGATAAGATCGGCCGTATATCGCGATTAAACGCCACGCGCTGTGGCGCGGGCGCTGCGGCTTGCAAGTCGCTGATGGCGCCGGAGCAGATTGCGCAGGCAAAAACAAAGGACCACAACAGCGTCCAGCGAAAACACGAGTTCTTGGTCATGTGCTTCTCGTTTGGGAAAAAAGACGTTTGCCGCCGAACTGCGTGAAAACAATAATTCGGGAAAACGGGCGTTATCGCCTGATCACAACGCTCCCTACTCCTGGATTTTCCGCAACGCTTCGCGGAGTTCCGCCACCTCGGCGCGGAGCTGCGACACTTCGTTTTGCAACTCCGCGAACTCGCTGAACGCGGCGGTGGCGCCGGTTGCGGCAATCGTTTGCGACGTCGCTGGAGAACGGTCGCTCAGTTGGTCCGCGGCTTGGCGGCGTTGGATCAGGTCGAACAAGGCTTGCCGCTCTCGCTCGGGGTACAGACCGTGCGTGACGATTTGTCCTCGTCCGGCGGGCGTCAATTCCAACAACAGCCCTTTTTCTTGTAACGACTGAAGTAGCGGTTTTAATTCCGACAATCCCGTTATTGATTCCATTCGCGATGCGCGGCCTCGAAGCTCGCCCAGCGTTTGCTCGCCGCGCAACAGCAACTCGGTCACGACGGCAATCTCTTGTTTGTCGACGCCCAACCAATCGTACATATAATGCCGATACTTCGGCACGCGGCCATCGCCCTGCACTTCGGCCACGGCGCCCATTTCTCGAAGTTCCTCGAGCGTATCGTCGACTTGCGCGGTGGTTAGCTCCATCTGCGGGGAGCGATTGCTTTTTTGATTGCAACCGGTGGTCAGAGCCTTGAGCGTCATGGGATAACCGTCTGGCGTGGTCTTGGCTTTTTCCACCAACACGCCCACGACGCGCCGTTGCCGCGCATTCAATGGCCGCCAGGTTCGCGCCGCCGGTTTCGGTTTTGGCTCGGTTTGCTCGGTTTCGATTTCGGTCATCTTCTTTCCTCATGATGCGAGATAACAACACGTATTCGACAATGGAATAGAATGGCGGCGGCATCCTGGAGTTTACCTTATTTCAACCAGCGGCGAATCCTTTTGGAACGACCGATAGCGTAAAATAATTTGCCGTTAGGGGTATTTGTGTGCAACTGGCCAGATCAACCAAGGGCTCGTCCGAAAAGTAGGTTCTCGGTTGTCGATCGAAAAAGCCCGGCATTTTGAAAATGCCGGGCTTTTGAATCAGTCAAAACATCAGGGCTCGACAACAAGCGTCGGGCCTCCAATACGTGCGTTATCCCGCCCATCGTACAGTTGAATAGCAAGCAGGCATGCGGGGCGGGCCTCCTGAGGCTGCTTTCTTCCAGATGCACTTCAAAACATGCTGAAGCATGAACTCCAACGGCGCTTAAAACATGCTGAAACGCACACTCCAACTAATACGCCTTGGCCAGCACGACGCGGCGTTGGCTGGGCTGGCCGCTGAAAATGCAAACGCCTGGTTCGTCGTCGGCTTTGAGCGGCAGGCAGCGAACCGTGACTTTTCAACTTTTTGAGAATCTTGGTCGCTTCTGGGATCTCGACCCAATGGCTGAGTGCGAAGCCGCCGTGAATTTCCGGCTTTTGAGGATTCTTCGCCGTGAAGAATTGGCGGAATTCGTCGAGCGAATCGATGCGGTGCGTGTTGTCTTCCCGCAGTTTGAGCGCACATTGTGGTTCAAAGACACTTTCACTGGACGAACGATGATCTCGTCAGCCTCAAGAATGGCTTCTCACGCGAATCGCCTGCCGGTCGGCTCCATGCCCGCATTCCGGCGAGTGTGACCGAGTACGAAACCGAGATCAGGGCCGAGCGTGTCGCAGTCGGTCAAGCTGCTGCACGGCGCAACGGAAAAACATGGGGCGGAAGTGAGAAGGGCTGGCGGTGGAAGGTCAGCGATGAGCAGGTCGTAGCGATCCACGAGATGAAGACGGCAGGCAAACCAATCGCCCAGATCGCACGAGTGACGGATCTTTCACGGCCAACGATTTATCGGGTGTTGCGGGAAGTGCAGCCAGTCGGCTGATTGTCAGCGTTGGTCCTCCGCATTCGACCGGGTGCAGAGTTTCGAAAAACCAAACAACTTTGATTCGAAACCTGACAAGTACAAAGGCCGGGGGAACGGACACCGGCCACCATGCCCCCCGAACGAGTCGAAACGCTGATCGTGCAGAACGGCAACGCCTACACCGAAGGCATCGACAACGACTTCTGGAAACCAATCAAGGTGTACTGGAAGAATCGTACGAATGAGCAAGGCGACAAGCTGCGTTCCCTGTTGACGCTTGGAGCAACGAAGTGGCAGTATACGCACGGTGTGCGGAACGTCGAGGCCATCAGCCCCGACACGTGGGGACATGTGCAGCCGCTCTTGGATCGTCCCGGTAATCAAGAGATCCAACTGGCCCTTTTCCACAGTTACGGCAGCAACCCGCCTCTGTATCCGCAGTGGCAGGCGTACCTCCGCAAACATCAGCCGCCGACTCTCATCGTATGGGGAAAGAACGATCCGATTTTTCCGGCAGCAGGTGCTTATCCCTACAAGCGTGATCTCAAGAACTTGGAGTTTCACCTGCTCGACACCGGGCACTTCGCTCTCGAAGAAGACGGGGCGGCGATTGCCCCGCTGATTCGCAGCTTCCTCGGCAGGCAACCATCGTCGTCAAATTGAATGAAGAGTCATTTCAACAACCCGGCCAACACAGCCTTGTCCGTTAATGAGTTCCTGTTGATTAAATAAAAAACCGCCAATTTGGGTCGCATGTGGGGCTCTGGCATTGCCAAGAAAAAACGCATCGTTATCCTG
>QIKY01000238.1 GCA_003233175.1 Planctomycetaceae bacterium
CGATCGGGTTTTGCCGAAATCGTTTTCTCCAACTGTTGCGGCACTTGGAAATGTATACTGGGCCCACGTGCCGCGCCCAGGTGAGTGTGTTCCAATGCGCCAAGTCCGTCGATAATTTTTCGAAATGCTGCTCCAATCGGCGGGCGACATCGGGTTTAACCAGAACGGCCCCGGCCGCATGCTGATGGATGTAGATTCTTTGGATGACCGATGGGTCATTGAGCGACGGATTGATTCGAATGGCGAGACCGTACGCTGCAAGAGGATAGTCGTGCCCTTCGACATGGTCGAATTGATAGTTGCCCAGCGAATAATAGACGGGCTTTCCATTTACAACTTCATGGCCGTGAATTGTGTGGGAATGATGTCCAAAAACGCCGTCCGCACCGGCGGTGATCCACTCTTTTGCGCGGCGCAACTGTTTGGGGGAAGGGTGGTAAGCCAGTTCTCCCTCTTTGCCCCAGTGAGGTGTGACGTACACGCGATCAACGTTCGGGCGGATCTGGGAAATCAAACTGGCCACATCTTCTTCCCGGACCAGCTTCGGGCCCCTCGCCCGGCATGGTTCTAGACACCCAATGACGGCGATCTGCAACCCATTGCAACTCAACTTTGCATAAGGGTGATTTTTTAACCCAAAGAACTGAATCCCCTTGAAGGAATTTAGCCGTTCGATCATCCGATCAAACGCGTCCGCACCTGCATCATAAACGTGGTTGTTGGCGACACTAAACGCTGTGACTCCGCTGCAACGCACACGCTCAAATGCGTCTTCCCCCATCACGACTGAATGGGCTTTCGATCGGGAGGTGGGAGCCTTGCCGATAACGCACTCCAAATTTGCGACGACTGCGACGACCAAGTCCCCCATAGTCGGCTGCACGAAGAGGAATGGCGAATCCGGCAAGTAATCGCCAACAAATGTCAATGTAGACTTCTCAGTCACCTGCTGACTTCGCCACTCGGTCAGCGTAATCGTGTGCGCGAACCTTTGCGACCACGTGAATTTGGTGCGCCATCAGTAGGCTGCAGTACGTCAGCCCAGCCAAACCATCGAGGAACCCAAGTCGAAATACGTATGTGTAAAGAAACATGAGTACTGGCGTAAACGGGACACGAACACTCAAATGCCGCAGAGCTCTCCGTCGCTTGATTGGAGCATTGCTAATTAAGTCCCACCACTTCATTTCTTGTTGGCGCAGATCCAAAATCAGAGCCACTTCTTCCGTGGAGTAGTTGTTATGCCTCGCAATCCAGTCGGTCATGCCTTTGCTAAATGACTCGTGACGCCAGCCCTCTTTGAGATAAGCCAGTTTGCCATCGACCAATTCGCGTTGGCCATGCCCCGCCTTCTCATATCGCACGTCGCCGACCCGCAGCAAGCGCAATTGGTATGACGGAAACATTGTCGAGTACTTTAACCATTTCCCCATCAAATAGTTCCTGCCCGCCACATACCCCCCAACGCAATCGGTTTCCTCGATAAACTGTCCTACTTCCGCCTGAAACTCATCCGAACATAATTCATCGGCGTCTACGAAAAGCACCCACTGATTTCGAGGATCCGTATTGTCCAAGGCCCAATTGCGCTGTCGACCGAAGTCCTCGAACGTATTCTCAAGAATGCGGACGTCCGATCGCACGGAACTTGCCAATTTCACAGTGTCGTCATCGCTTCGGGAATCAACGATAATGACTTCGTCGCACCAACCAAGACGCTCAATGCACCTACGGATGTTGGCCTGTTCGTTATACGTGAGGATAATCGCAGAGACCGGGATTGTTTCGGAGGACCGGGTCATCTGACGGCCGTCTTCCGTCCACAGATTCCGATATCAACATTGTCCGTCGAGCGCAGGTCTTGGAATCCCGCCTCATCAAACCAACGCTTGATTTCCCCTTCATGAAATGCATGCAAGTATTCAGGACCGACGACGTCGAAGACTGTCAAAGCGATCTCCCCGAAACTGCGGTATCGGTTCTTTGATTGCTTGAAACCGAAAAAAATAGTTTTTCGGGACCACCACCCAAGTAGATACAACGCATTGAATACGATGTATAGAGGAATGGCGAGCACCAATGAGGCTATGTACATTAAGTGGGGCGGAAGCCTTCGAGCGAACGGCAGGCACGAACGAATCATTCGATACGGGTTCCTTCGATTCCTACACACCCACACGAAAAAAAGACCGTCATCTGCGACCAGTTCCGCCACTTGACTAAACACTTCTCGCGGGTTCGGCGTTCGGTGGATCATGCCGCTGCACCAGACCACATCGAATTTCTTTTTGCAAATGGGCGGTCGTGCAGCATCACCCTGGACGATATGACTCCCCGGACACTCGCCGGCCAATGCATAAAGCGCATCCAGACCGCTGTGAATGTCAAGACTGACAATTTGGCAACCATCATCCGCGAATGCTCTAACAAGTTTTCCCGAACCGCATCCAGCATCAAGAATTCGTTTTCCTCGCAAATTATGCAGAGGCAGCCCCAGGCTCTCTTGAAAATATTCCTTCCAGTCATCACGTTTAACGCCATAGACGGTTCCATCCTCGAGTTTGCCGTCTAGCAATTTGGTCCACTGCAAGCCATAGTCGTCAGCAGTATTTTGTTGTACGCCTTTGATCGATGGACAGAAACGCGGAACGCCACGGCGAATCTCGTATTCAACACCGCAAGCACAGGAAAGCGTGCCACTCACGACTTCGCTTCCGTCGATCTCATGTGATTTAAGCGTTGGCGTCCCGCGACACTCTGGGCAGGCGTAGAATTCAAGGGCGCTTGGTTTCATGTTGATTTTTGGTTCTTCCGGGATTTTAATGGGTCGGATTTGAAATGTGGGCGCCTCATGCCCACCTCTGTTCTCACCTCGACAAAGGGACGCACCAAAACTTTGTGGGACACAATAACAGGGGAGTACGATGGTGGGGCTACATCAACGAAAAGTGGGGCGTAAACGAAAATGCTGGAGATGCCGCGATTTCAGTATCTTTTTAAACGGAGCTCCCGCGAGCCCCTTTCGCCTTGTGTTCATCAAGACGCGTTGTCCACGCGAATCGAACTGGAATCAGCCAATAAAATACTTGAATAACCTGATTTATTGTCAATGATTCGGTCGTCGTTACCTTAGATCACAATCCATTCATGTTTCGGATTCGTGTTGTCAAGAGCCCAGTTTCGCTGCTGGCCGAAGTCTTCAAACGCGTTCGAAAATATGCGGACGTCGGAGCGCGCTTCGCGAGCGATTTCAACCGTGTTGTCGGAACTATTGGAGTCGAGAATGACGACGTCGTCGACCCAATCGAGTGTCTTGATGCAACTCGATATATTTTCCGCCTCGTTGTAGGTTAGGATGATCGCCGTAATTGGGTATCGTGTTGATTCAGACATACCGCTAATTCAAATGCACGGATTCGGGAGTCGAGCCGCCGTTGACCAGCCAGTCATATACAGCCAGGGTCTCGCGGGCGACAATGTCCCAGGTGTACTGATTGCGAATCAACTTGTTTCCGGCCGCGGCCATTTGCTCGCGGGCGTCGTGGGTTAGTTTCAGCAAATGTCGCAGACCTTCATAGGTTCCTTCGATCGTGGGCGCGACTTCGATTGCCGCACCTGCCGCCGCCGCCTCTGGGAAATTGCAGCCGGGAGTGAGCATAACGGGTAGTCGGCATGCCAACGCCTCCAGCACCGCCATGCTAAAACCTTCCGAATGCGATGGCAACACGAATAAACTCGCGGCGGATAGCGCTTGAAGTTTTTGCCGCCCTTGCAGGTTTCCAGTGAAAGTGACCTGATTACTAATGTTGAGACGGCTCGCGATTGCCATGCATTCACCCAACAAACCGTTGTCTGGGCCGGCAACAACAAGGTGGGCGTCGGGGAAATCTCCGGCAAGCCGCCCCCATGCCTGTATAAGATGGTCGGTTCCTTTTTTTCGGTGTATTCGACCTAGAAAAAGAACGATCTTTTTGCCCTTGGCTTTTGGAAACGCCTCGGTAAATTCCGTCTTCGAGGGTAGGTTTTGAAAGTCAGGCAGATGGATTCCATTCGGAATCACGGCGATAGGTTGTGTCAGCCCAAGCTCACGAATCCCTCGCATTTCATTACGACTGTTGACATGGATGCAGTTGGCGGTTCGTAAGTCTTGCATCTGGAACCAGCGGCCGACAATTCTCTTCTTCCATCTTGAGTTCCTCAGCGCCCAGGGTTCGAGTGCTCCGTGGGCGGTGATCACCACCGGCTTGTTCTCCGTCATCGCGATCCGAGAGGCATAGGAATTCGGCAGCATCCAAACGCTGTGGTTATGAACAACATCCGCCGACTGGATTCCCTTTCGCAGCACAGGCTTCAACGTCGGCGACCAGGAAAGCCCTCCCAGCCAGAGCCCCTTGCGTGTCAGGTACTGAGAGGGCGGTTCAAAAATTTCACCGATTGAAGACAGGCCACGACCATAACAATCGGCGGCGTACACACTCACCGGCGCGCCCGCTCGGCCCATCGCCGTGGTTAGATCACGCATGATCCAAGCGACGCCGTTCGCTTTGGAATACAGACCGCCGACAACGAATATCGGCTTCATGTGAACAACTCCGTCAGAATGTCGGACAACCTCTTCGCGCCCGCCACAGACGAGCAGTTCGCCACCTGCTCCAAGGAATTCTTGCCGTACGCTTTGCGAAGCGCGGGGTTATTGGCCAGTTGTTGCATCGCGGCGGCAAGGTCGTCAACATTCTCGGCGTCGAATCGAATGCCATTCACATCTGCGCAAACGAGATCATGCGTTGCGCCCGTCTGATTCGTCGCAATGACGGGCAACCCCGCGCCACAGGCTTCATTGACCACCACCGCCCAACCATCGTGTCGCGACGCAATCACGAACACATCCGCCGCTCGAAAATACGCGGGTAACATTTCTTGGGTTTGGTGTCCGGCGAAGACCACCGGCGCGTCGATGGAATCGCTTTGATGTTCCAATTTCGCTCTGAGCGGTCCATCACCCAGTAGCAGGAGCGCCACATGATCGTTCAGCGCCGCAACCTGTCGAAACGCGGCCAGTAGCGTGTCGACGCCCTTCCGCCAGATGAGCTGTCCGGAATACAGAAAGACGACTTTTCCCCTGAGCCCATGACGATTTCGTACTTCTGCGATGTCCGCTTCCGAAACAGACTGAAAACGCCCCACATCGCAACAATAGGGCACGTTTTTTACCTTATATTCCGCAGCGCCTAACGCGGCATATTGCCGGGCCGCGAGACCACCCACGCAAATTAAACGCGTACAGGCCGCAAAGAGCAACCACAGAATCACCCTTCGCACAAGCATTAACGGGATACGCGGAAGAATAACCCACCAGGATAAATCTGGTCGCATCGCGAGCCCTGGTCGCTCAAGCCACAGCACCAAGGGTTTCCGTCGCAGCCAGACAACGAACGCACAGATCAGAAACGTTGGGCTGGTGTACAACCCCGACAGAACGTAAACGTCATGCGTTGCACGCGATACCTCCAGAATCGCCCCAGGATGGATGCGGAGTTCGTCGCGCACGCGAGACAATCCGAAGCCGGACAAAACCGTGTGACGAATGTCGTTCAGCGCCCGCCCGCTTTCGCCACGAAAATCATCTCGCATTAAACGCAAGTTTAGCTCAACACTACCTTGTCGCTGCATCTCCCTACACAGTTCGACCTGATAAGGACTTGGGCTGTTGGTCAGCAGCCAGATCGATTTCTTTTTTTCGTTAGCTTGAACGTGTTTCGTTTTTCCAGACACGCTCGGGGAATCTGTGTACGTTTCGGTTGTCACTGTGCGATTCCGGCGGGTGTGGTTGCTGACGCATCAAAAATTCGCCCGACCGCGGCCAAAAGCCGTTTGGCGTAACAGTCCCATGTGAATTCCTTCGCCCGCGCTAACGCGTTTTCACTCATGTATTGCCACAAGCTTGGGTCTTGGAGCAGTTGTCGGATCTTCTCACTAAGTTGCTCCGACGAACGAATTGGAACGATGAAACCATCCAAGCCGTCTCGCACGACGGAACCCGCGTGCGGCGTCGTGATGACAGGAAGACCCGCCGCCAGCGCTTCGTAGCAAACATTGGCCGACCCTTCCGAAATCGTCGGTAGGACGAATACGTCGGCCCAGGCATATTGCTCAGGCATCTCCGAACGAGGAATAACCCCAGCGTATTCGAAAGTGGCACAAACGTCGGCGAACGCCTGATCTGAAATGGCTGGGGGACCGACCACTCGAACAGTGATGTGATCCGACGGTAATTCACTGACTGCTTTCAGGAGGTACTGGATGCCCTTTCGCAAACATAGGCTTCCCGCAAATAGTACATTGAGATGTGTCGGCGACGATCTTCGCTTGAGACTTTGCCGAACGCTGTGAAAACCGTATGGAACGACTTCGCAACAGGTAGACTCATCGCCAACGGTGCTGATACTATCTCTAACGTATTCCGATCCACAAATAACGAGATCCGCCAAGCTTCGTTCCTCGATTTCGCGATCAGCCAACTCGCGCCAGTCGGCCTCTTTAACATCACTTTGCTCCCAATTCGGCCAGCGTAGCCGTTCTTCGGAAAGCAGTTTTTCATCGAACGCCTGATCGGCGGCAGTTTGTTCGATAATGGTCTTCAAGCCTTGCTTCCGCGCGGCCCTCATGATTTCTAATCCGGCTCCGTTAAATACATAGACGGTGTTTGCATTGGCAAACCCCGCCTGGCAGGCGAGGCTTCCGAACCGCCGGTTGGCGGCAACGTACGATGCATAGCGTTGGGCGGATGTCCGCACGCGGTTTGCTTTCAACATTCGCTGAATTCCAAACCAAGGAAAATCGTACACAAGGTCTCTGGGAACGTTCCTGATCCGCCTCGCTCGCGCCCGCCGCATCGCCCTGAATCGGTTGAGAATTGGAAGAGACGAAAACGCCCTGACCGGCAGACTTTCAGCATGAAGATCGGTATAAAACCTTGTTAGCCAGCCATGCCCGGCAAGGATTGCCGGAATCGCGTAGTGCCGGCGCGCGCCGATTTGCGCTACGCAAATCTTAGGTTGATTCATTGCGCCTGAATTTCCGTCGGCCGGGAATACCCGCCTCTGGTTGCAATCCCCTGAGTGCGATTTTCTGCGAACCAAAATCGAGGCTACCGATTTTCAATCTCCAGAACACGAGTGTAATGGCGCTAATGAACACAAATCGATGCATGAACGCCGATATCGATTGCGTGGGTATGTAGATCGACAGAATGAGCGACTCAAGAAAGAAAATCGTCCAGATTCCGCTTTTCAAAATGGCCTTTCTCCACAAGTACGCAAGGCCACGACCGAAACCCCAGGCAGCCAGCACGGCAAACCAGGAGAATTCACAAAAGAGATCTGCTGCGAAACCTCCAGACGATCCTGCTGAAGGGCGCCAACCCATGACCTCCCGCCATTCCCGATATTTGTATCCATGCAGATTGTCGGCGGTCTTCATCCATCCGAATCCGGAATCTTCGTATTTGGTGGGCCAAATTTGACGGGGAATCGGCCGCACCAGTAGAATCACGCCCAGACGCGAACCCCAGTAATGCCGACCAGTACTTTCCGCTACGTTCGTTTGAGCGATTCCAAACACGACATCGTCACCGAGTTTTGCGGTGGTCGGAAACACGCTGTCAACCATTTTCGCGGAGTCGACGGTGACATCGGAACCCAGGTAGATTTGCCCCCGGTGAGAGATCAGAAAAGCCAGCAAAATGGCAGTGGCGCCGAGTCCCAAGGCGAGGGGAATAATCTTCGGCCGACGGCCAGTGGCGACATACCAGGAGAAAATCAATGTCCCCATGACCAAAAAGGTGGGGCCCCGACGAGCGCCTAAGATTCCGTGCAGCAGATGCGGTGAGGCAAAAACCAGCCCTAGGAAAATATCACTCGGACGAAGTTGCCTCCCGCGCCGCGACAGAAAGACAAGCATGATGGCGGGGAACGCCAACATGGGCGCTTCACTGATGTATCCGCTGCTGGCTAATATCATTCCCTTCGCGTGGCCATAAACATGAATGAAACCACCGCTTTCGGATATGCCGTACCAATAGGCCGCCAGCGCAATGCATCCCAGAATGCACCCGAGTTGATACGTCTTTTGTTGCTGATTGGGGTTAAGAGAAAACGAAATGCGGGCGCCATGCGGAAGATGACACTTGGAAATCAGACCAAAACAAAAACCGGTCACGACGAGGGCGTTTACGAACAAGCCGAGGTTCAGTTGCCGTGCCGACACGTGCAACAGAAACTGACCGTTGCTCTGTAACAGGAACGGTCGAAGACCGTACATGTAAATCAGCAATGGCGCCAGTAGCATCATCGGATGCAGCAAGTCGCGCGTATGGTTCCATATATATGCCGCACAAATAATCACGACCACGAAGGTCAAGAGAATCAAAAACTCAGGAATCGTTCGCCTCCTCGTCGACCAAGGCACACTCGGGCGTGAATGTCGCGGAATCCCAGGCGACCGCCCCGTGGACGGGGAGGTTCCTGTATCGTGAATAGGTAACTTTAGAGACGGGGTTGCGTTGAGGAACGAATCGAATGCAAGCGAACAAGGCACGAATCGTGTACCAGGTTCTTCTGGGGAATTGACCAATGGAAATGCGGTGTTTCAGCAGGAGAAACACGTCTGCCGGTAATCGCCACAAGACTGTCGGAAACGGCACATTAACGACATCAAACAAAAACGTGTTGCGTATGCCAAGGTAGGCAATTCGTGAATGGTCGCGTTTTTGACTTGGATTGTGAATGATTGGCGGCGTTTTTAGATAGCGGATTTCATATCCTGCATCCAAGATTCTCAGACACAAGTCGCGCTCCTCGCCCTGATGGAACAGGTATTCAGAGTAGCCTCCCAGTTTTAAGAAGACATCGCGTCGGACGGCGTGAGCACATCCGATGTAGTTTCGAATTTCCGAGTTCTCGTCAATCTCCTGCATGAACCCCTGGCGAGCGGTGCGATTTGGTTCGCTGAACTGAAGCGCAAAGGCGCCGACTGCGGGCCACTGCCGAAATTGCTCAACAACCATAGCCACGGTTTCCGGATCCGTGAAGCGTGCATCGTCATCAATGGAGAACACGAATTCACCGCGTGCGTCTTCAAAACCGCGGTTGCGCAGGCCGATATAGCCTGTTTGCCGCTGACTATGAAAATACCGCACACTCGGGAACGCCGACTCCACCATTTCCCGTGTGCCGTCGGTGGAGGCGTCGTCGTAGACCAAAACCTCCAGTGAGACTCCGGTTTGCTGTTCGCACGAGCGCAATGCTATTCGCAGTTCTTCGCAACGATTGCGCGTCGTGATGACAACGGATGCGGCGGGGGTTGTGCGGTTGTTGTCGGTCATGCGCCAGTAGCCAAATTCGCGTTGATTCCGAAGGGTCGACTATTTGTCCGGCGGTCCAAGAATCGCTATCCGATTAGGGTCCCGGGATTTGCAAACAGGATCCATCTGGCTCCCAGTTGTCGATCTTTTCGAAGTAACGGTCGTCGCTGCTGCGTCCTTCGATTCGGCGAATCAATGCGAACAGTGCGTTTCGCGAACGATATGACTTCCCTAGGCCAACGTCGATTTCCCGGTAACGTCGATATTTTTGGAGAAATCGGATGACACGGAAGACACTACGCCATCCGACGTCGTTGAATCCAATCAGTCCACCGGGCGCAATCAGTTTGTCCGACAAGAAGAAATCCGTGAAGGCGTAGTCGAAATTGTGGTTTCCATCAATGTAGACGAAATCAGCGAGTAGGCTTTTTTCCATGAGTCGGGCCAACCCCAAATAGCTACATTCGTGCCAGTGTTCATGACGTTCACTTAAACCGGCGCGCTCCACTTGGTTCAGCGCCACAAGTCGTCCCGTCGGCCAACCGATATACGGATCGATAGAGATTAGGCGCCCCTGACCGTTGGCCTCCAAAGCCGAGAGAATTGCAAGGGTCGAAACGCCGTATGCCATTCCGATTTCAACGACGAGTTGCGGTTTTCGATCTCGAACAATATCATGCAGAGCACTGCAACAGTTTGGGTTGACATTCGCAACGACCTTGAGTTTGTGTCCGTCGGGATGCGTAACCGTACCATCGACGAGCGCTTCGCGGAGAACTGTGTTGTCCGGCATTTCTAATATAGACATTTTCTTATGCCCTTGCTTCGTTGAGGTGATCGCCAGTTGTGTGGGCCGATTCGAACGCAGAAATTGTCGTCGCTAAACCATCTTGCAAGGAGATTGTCGCCTCAAACCCCAGGGATGTTAGCTTCCGTACGTCGGCATACCACTTGCCGATATCGCCTGGGAAAGAGCGCCCAAGAGTGGTGAGGTTGATATCGCGTGTTCCCATGCAGGCGGCCACCTGCCGCGCTAGGTCGGCGGTGCGAACTGGAATGCCGGAAGCGACGTTGTAGTCTTCACCTGGCTCGCCAATTTCAGCAATCGTTATCATCGCTTGGGCCGCGTCGTCCAGGTAGAGGTAGTCGCGGATCTGTTCTCCATCACCAAGAATTTCGATACGTTCTCGGTTCCGAGAGATTTTTCTCCAAAAATCGTAGATGGCGAATCGTGTCATTCCAGGGCCGTACACGTTAAAAATTCTCGCGATACGGGCATCGACGCCGTAGCAGGCGTGATACGCTTGCACATAACCTTCACACGCCAGCTTGGCAGCGCCATAGGGAGACGATGGTCGCTTGACCGCCGTCTCGGTGAGCGGCAACGATTGCCCCGGCGCGAATACGGCGGGCGACGAGGGAAAAATCAAGCGGGCGCCCGTATTCCGGACCGACTCCAGTACGTTCAGCGTGGCGGACACATTCGCTTCGAAATCGAACAACGGCTCTTTGACGGAACCCGCCACGCTGGTATGGCCCGCCATATGGAAGAGCGTTGTCTTATCATCTAGCAGGCTATCCAGTGCGTCCGGCTCGCGGACATCCAATTCGACCGATTCACAGCCACCGGCTTTTGTCTTCCGACGACTGCAAGCGATGACTGAAACTCCGTCGCGCGCCAATGCACCGACCAGCGCCGCGCCAATGAAACCAGACGCTCCCGTTACGACGGCTTTACGCAAGGATGTGCTCCGCGGATACCATTTTTGAATATTCGTCTTGAATCGTCTGCAACATAGCTGGCATGGAGAACTGGTCCGCAATGCGCTGCCGAGCGTTGGTGGTCAGCGTGGCGGCTAACGGTCGTTCCTCACTGAGCCTTTGAATGGCGTTCGCGAGCGCCAAGGCGTCGCGCGGCGGCACAATGAGGCCATCCTGATTGTGGCGAATGGCTTCAACGGCTCCGCCTACATTCGACGCAACGACGGCGCGTCCGGCGGCCATCGCTTCCAGAATCGTGGTGGGCAATCCTTCTGAATCGATAGAGGGGACCATGAAGACGTCAATGCCCGACAAAAAGTCGGTAACGCTTTCGACCCAGCCGACGAACGCCACTTGGTCATGCAACCCATGCTTGGCGACAGCCTGTTCCAGCAGGGGGCGGTCGGGACCCTCTCCCGTGATTTGCAAGGTCGCCATGTGGCCGCGATCCTTCAGTATTTTCAACGCATCGAGTAAGTAGCGATGCCCCTTTTCAGCGACTATTCGGGCGGCGATTCCCAACCGTAGAGGTTTTTCAGGTTGCGACCAAGCGGGGCTATCAGGAACACTGGCAAATTTCTCGACATCGACGCTGTTATATGCAACGCCAATGTTTCGCGGTTGAATTTCGAGATGTTGGATCGCGAACTCCGCAGCAGCTTGGGAGACCGCCAGAAAGCGGCTGTCTGCTTTACGAAACAATCGCTTGGTTAGCCACTTCCTGTACTGATGTTTCCACCGAGTCGATTCCATCCAAATTCGACGATCAACAACGTGCGACAAATGTGGTAAACCACGACGCGCGGCAGCCCCCGCCGCCACCACGTCTGAGAGCCATAGCCACGAATGCACCAGGGTTGGCTCAAACCGCCCAACGACTTCCGAAAGCTGAACGCCCCACTTGGAAACGGCTCCCGGCATTCGGTAGTCGCCATGGCAGGCCAATCGAAACACATTCTCCGGTAACCAATCCCATTGGTGCTCGCGGGGTGAATTGCCGAGCACACATACGCCGATCTCGAGCCCGCGTTTACTGAACCCATCCCATGTGCGCCACGCCAGGTTTTGCGTGCCGCCCAGTTGCAGGTTGTCGATAACGTGTAGGACTCTCATATTTCAGGCGAGCTGTTTCGAGTTATTGAATCTGGCGGGCGTCTACGACTTCGTCGCCATTTCCCCGATCCACTTTTCGCGTCGGGCAAGTTCGCGGTCGTGTTCGAGCATGATGCGAACGAGTTCCTCGAAACTTGTCTTGGGCCGCCAGCCTAGAAGGTCTCTGGCCTTGGTGGGATCTCCACACAACTGATGCACTTCGGTGGGGCGAAAATAGTCTGGGTCGATCTGTACGTAGTCCTGCCAGTTGAGCTCCATCGCGCCAAACGCGGCGTCGAGAAAGTCTTCGATCGACCGCATCACGCCGGTGGCAATTACGATATCTTCGGGCGTGTCGTGCTGTAGGATGAGCCACATGGCCTCGACGTAATCACCGGCATACCCCCAGTCGCGCTGCGCTTTGGTGTTGCCAAGTTTCAGCACGGACTGCAAGCCTTCGGCAATGCGAGTGGCGGCCAGAGTGATTTTCCGAGTTACAAAGTTCTCACCTCGCAGCGGTGATTCATGGTTAAACAGAATCCCGTTGGCGGAGAATAGATCGTGCGATTCCCGGTAGTGAACCGTGTGGTGAAACGCCGCCACCTTCGCGCAACCATACGGACTTCGAGGATGGAATAGCGTGGCTTCCGACTGAGGCACGGTGCCGGGCAGACCGCCAAACATCTCGCTGGTCGACGCCTGATAGACTTTTACCGTTTTTCTCCGGTTCAACATGCGGGCCGCTTCCAGCACGTTCAGAGCGCCGTCCGCGTTTACCTGCTGGGTGTACATGGGCATATCGAACGAGACCCTCACGTGGCTTTGCGCAGCCAAGTTGTAGATTTCGTCCGGCTCCAATTCCAACACGCGGTTCAATATGCTGGCGTTATCGGTGAGGTCGCCGTAATGCATGGTCAGGCGGTTTGCGTGTTCGGGAATTTCCTGCTTCAACTGGTCGATGCGAACCCGATTCATCACACTGCTGCGCCGCACGATGCCATGCACTTCGTAGCCCTTCTGCAAGAGCAACCGCGACAGGTAATAACCGTCCTGCCCCGTGATTCCCATAATAAGAGCGGTTTTATTTGAATGAGTCATAGCTTTTATCGGGTCTAAATTGTGAGCGGCGCACAGTAGCCTGTTAATCAAGAACGCGGGCGATGGTTATTCGCCGGGAACTTCGAGTCTCATAGGATCTACGGCATTTTCCATAGCACATTGCCGTGAAACCCGTCTTCGAGTTGCTCAACATCCACAGAGATCAGGCCGCCTCTCATGCGAAAACTTTGATATCCCAAAGGCAGCAGGATTTTCGCGATCTCGGTATTTTCAGAACGGCAAATCGAAGAGCCGGTCATTTCAAGCAACAGTAAAGGACGTTTACCGGAAGCAAACCAGCGATGCATGCCTTTCAGCACGGCTACCTCGGCGCCTTCGACATCAATTTTAATAAAATCGATATGTTCAACCCCGTTTTCAAGGCAGAAGTCGTCAATCGAAGTCACATCTACTTGGTCTTCACGCGTCACCGTATGGCGATCACTGGGACGTTCATCAAGGCGGCCGAATCCGTGGCTGATGGTCTTTTCCGTTTCGTAATAGGTCGTTGTTCGGGAGCTTTCAGCTACACCTTTGGGTATGATGGTGATGACGCCCGACTCGCTGGACGCCTCCAGCTTCCTCAAGTTTTCCAGACACGTGTGAGACGGTTCAAACGAGAACACACGGCCATTCGAACCGACTATCTGAGCAAATCGCGCGGAGCAGTAGCCAACATTGGCTCCCAAGTCGAAAACAGTTCCCCCCGGCGGAACGAGACTGGATAATTCCTTCAATTCACGATGCTCGTAAACTCCGTAAGCCATCATTCGTGTCGCGCGGATATTGTGATCCAACGGCAGTGTGTACTCGCCTATTTTCACATTTTCGATACCGCCGAGCGGCGGACTGAGAATTGGCCAAGAGGCGTTTAAAAGACGCGTTTTTCCTCTAAATGGCGATCGCAGGTAAACCTTCACTGCGTTACGTAACAATGCTCTCATCGCGTGTTGAACCTGTCGTCCCCAAGGATCGTTTTCAATTTCGAGGAAAAGTGTTCCACCATATGCGCCCCGAACAACCGCACCAGTAGGCGTCCCTTGAGAGAATAAACGTCGTGTAGGCCGGCGGTAGGATGCATTCGCCGAGATTGGCGATTCAGCGCTCGCGCTCGTTGCGGTCGTTGGAGCAGAAGTTCGCTTCGAGTTATTGACTCCGGCGGCATCTATGGCCTCTCCGCCAGTTCTTCGCCCCACTTTTCGCGCTTGGCAAGTTCGTGGTCGTGTTCGAGCATGATGCGGACAAGTTCCTCGAAGCTTGTCTTTGGCTCCCAGCCCAGCTTCTCTCGCGCCTTGGTCGCATCGCCACACAGAATCTCAACTTCCGCCGGACGGAAGTGCTTGGGGTTTTGCTGGGTGTACTCCCGCCAATCAAGCCCGAAACTGTTGAATGCGATTTCGAGAAACTCCTGAACAGAGTGCGTTTCGCCTGTGGCGATCACGAAGTCATCCGGTTGTTCTTGCTGCAGCATTAGCCACATTGCTTCCACATAGTCACCGGCAAATCCCCAGTCGCGTTTGGCGTCAACATTTCCCAGCACGAGTTCGTCCTGCAATCCTTCTTTGATTCGGGCCGCCGCTAATGTGATCTTGCGGGTGACAAATGTTTCACCCCTGTACGGTGATTCATGATTGAAGAGAATTCCGTTACAGACGAACAGGTCATGCGCTTCACGGTAGTTGACGGTATGCTGAAACGCTGCAACCTTGGCGCATCCATAGGGGCTCTGGGGGTGAAACGGGGTCAACTCACTTTGTGGCGAAGAGCCAGGGATTCCGCCGAACATTTCGCTGGTCGACGCCTGGTAAACACGCACTGGTTTTTGTTTTTGCAGCACGCGCGCCGATTCCAAAACACTTAACGCTCCCGCTGAATTGACCTGTTCCGTGTAATGAGGCGTATCAAACGAGACGCGCACGTGACTCTGAGCACCTAGATTGTAGATTTCGTCGGGTTGGACTTCCAAAATCTTTTCCATCAAACCGATGCCATCGGTCAGGTCGCCGTAGTGCAGGTGAAGCCGATTAGCTGCGGCTTGCATCTGCTCACGCAGATGGTCGATACGGTGCCGATTCATGGCGCTGCTGCGCCGTACGATTCCATGTACATTGTAGCCACGTTGCAAAAGTAGTCGGGTCAGGTAATAGCCATCTTGGCCAGTGATTCCAGTTAATAGAGCGGTCTTGGAGGAGGTGTTGGAGCAAAGCATGGGTGATTGTGTTGATCCGATAAAGAAGCATCCTGCGTCGAGTGCTCTACATCACGCAGCGCGTATGGTTAAGTGAGATGGTCGTAGACTTGGGCCATCTTGGCGGCGCTCTTGGGCCAGTCGAGTTCTTCGCCTCGAACTCGAGCCGCCAATGCCATGCGACGTCGCATCGCGTCGTCACGCAATAGGTCGACCGTCGATGTAACCATGGCGTCTTCGTCACCGACTGCGTGTTGGATGGCACAGTCGTCGTTCAAATAATCTGACACGCCACCAACATTCGTGATGATCGGCACGCCACATCCCAACGCTTCGTTCACAGTAGTCACGCTGGTGCTGTCGAGCAAGGGCAAGAGGAGAATATCGGTGTTCTGTAGGATTTCAAGGTACTCGGAGTCCGGGATTCCTTTTTTGTAGCGGACTCCAGGCATGTTTCGCATATGATCAAACTGCGAATTCGCTCCGATCACGTAGAACTCGGTGTCCGGAAGCACTTCGCGCACACGTGGGACAATCTTTTGCAGCGTTTCGTAGTCTCTGAGGTGCTGCCCTACGCAGGTGCAGCGCATTGGGCGATCAACAGCTGTGGTCTTTGGAACAAAGTACTGGGCGTCGACGGCATAGGGCACCACTGTAACATTGCCTTTACCCACGATGGCTTCCATGTGTTCGACTTGAATACTGGACACAACGATGGCGTGTTCGATATTTTCGAAATGCTTTGTCGAGCGAAAGTACTGGGGATACTTGAATTCACAGTGATGAAAACTACCAACAATGCGATGTCCGCGTTTACGATTCCATCCGGCCAGGAAACGCAGTGATTTTTCGGCGTAGAGGAAATGGTAGACTCCACTCCGATGGCGTTTCATGTGATTCCGAACGGCGATCTCACGAATGAAATCATGCCGGCCGTATTCATAACTTCCGTTAAACCATCCCATTAACTTAGCGGGGGCTCGTAAGACGGTTTCACCAAGCATCTTCAATTGAGGTGAGACCTCGATTGTCTCGCCAAGGTAATCGGCAAACCGATCGTAGCCGGAAGCGCCAGCGTGGTTAGAGTACCGGTAAGCTAGAAAGAACGTGTTTTCGCGTTTTCCTACAGGCTTCAACTGATTCTCCGAAAGTTTCTGGAAAGCTGGCGTTTTCGCGTGGTTTTCGGCGCCGATTTAAAGTCCTCCGATGTCAGTGTCAAACCAGGGGAAATAACGCAGTTGATATGTGAGAGTTTCGGAGCGATCTTTGATCTTCCGCGCAGGGTTTCCCGCAACGACTGTAAACGGTTCCGTCGATCTAGTCACGACAGACCCTGCGCCTACGACGCTTCCTCGCGCCAGAGTCACGCCGGGAAGGATAATCGCTCTTGCTCCAATCCAAACATAGTCTTCGATATTGACACTTCGCAGAACTGCCTTAAATCGCTCGTCATCCAAGTCGTGAGTGGCAGTGATTACATATACGTCGGGTGACACGCTGACGTTGTCGCCGATCAACAGTTCTCCACGACCATCTAAATAGCAACGACGGTTGATGATCGAATTTTCGCCGATTGAAATGTTATTGCCAGTGACAAATACCCCCATGTGAATCGCGGTTTTTCCACCGACCGTTATTCCAAGAACATGGCGAATACAGAAATGCCGAAGGGAATATAGAGGCACATGCATTACGACGGCATTGACTGTGTAATATTTGGCCGCCTCGAAGAATCTTAGAAATCTACGAACAGCACTCATGCATTTACGGAAGATGCCATTCATGATTGCATCCCCAATGCCACTAACTCGCGACGTAGTTCAACGTAGTTGTATATTTCACCATTGTAGCTAATGCAACATCCTGGCGGATCACTGTGCATTGGCTGGGCGGCGGATTGTGATACATCAATGACGGCCAAACGCCGGTGCCCCAGCGCAATGAATGGAAGCTTCGAACAATCGCGAACGAACATGCCCTCGCCGTCTGGTCCACGATGCGCGAGTTCATCCATTGCGGCCTTGAGCCGCCGTTTCGAAATCGGCGCCTCGGCGCTAACTATTCCGGCGATGCCGCACATTTTGTACCCCCACGAAGAATTTGTAGGAGGCGAAAACCAAGGGGAAGGCCGAAGACGCGGTAGGTGATAGCACGTAACCTGGAGAACACCACGGCCCCGGCGGAGCGGTCAATATTCAGCGCTATTCGCCAGTAGCGTCTGGCAACTTGTTCTTCGCCTCGGTCCATTAGATGTGATGCACCGCGTGCCAGAACCGACGCCAACACCTGCCGTTTCTCGACCACATCTGGCTGCGAATCATCCAGCATTGCGATAGCCGACAGAATGATACGCTCCCATTGCAGCATTACCTTCACGTAGTCATGAGACACGCTACGAGGCACGCGTCTGACAGTGACCAAGGTTTCTGGACTGTAGTGGAATTTCACACCTGAAATTGCGATGCGGATGTGGAAGTCGTACTCCTGGGCGCAGGGAAGTGTTTCATCAAACAACAGCCCATTGAGCGAACTTCGTAGGTGCAAAGGCAAGGCCGTTTGAATGCCGTTCAAGCAGATTTTCCGGAAGCTCCCATCACATTTAGACCAGTGTTCTTTCAAGAGCGCGCCGTCATGTGGATCAACAACTTTGGCATTACAAAAAGGAGTCAAGTTGGCGCTGACTCGCGGCGCCTGCGTTGCAACTTTCTTTGGCGCGAGAAGGTCATCTGCATCCAAAAATTGAAGCAATTCCCCCCGGGCAATTTTAATACCGCGATTTCGCGCCGCGCAACCACCGCGATTCGGACCGGTCTCCCAGCGAACACGATCGCCGAATGATTTGATCACTCCTAGGCTATTGTCTGTTGAACCGTCGTCGATAACGATCACCTCAACGCGAGAATACGTCTGCGCCAACGCACTTTCGATCGCCTCGCCGACGTACTGTTCGCCGTTAAAGCACGTAATGCTGACCAGGGAAGATGTCATGCGCTGCGGGCGAGCGATGTCGCCACTTTACAAACCGCATTTGATAGTGCGCTATTCGTTTTCATACAGAGAAGCGCCAAGGCCATATCACCATGCTATAACCATCGTATACCGCAGGGTTTTCATCTGTGAATAAACACCTAACGCCCGGGTTTTCCGAACCCACTAGTTTGGTGCGGCCAAGTTAAGCGTAGACAACGCTCTAGCGAACATTGTTTTCGACTGTTGCTTGAACTCCATGGCTTTCTCTCGCAACCGCTCTGTCATGCCGATGCGCTCAGATTGATCCGCAAGACGTTCTAATACGAGATCTAACCGTGAGTGGTCCATAGGTTCTAAGAGGAGTTCAGGAACATTATATTCCGATAGTAACTCTTCGTATTTGTGACTCCAACTTGTTGCGACCACCGGCACTGCTTGGCTCAATGCACCAACCAATGCATGAAATCGCGAACCAACGACCAATTCCGCCTTTCCAAGAATCCCCTTCAATATACGAGGGCATTCGAAGTAAAATGAATCGACTTCATACTGCAGTATCTCTTGAACCAAACGAGCCACAATCTCATCGTTCTTTCGATCATGAAACAGATAGACCGGAGTCACGCCGCGTTCTTTCAATATGTGAATACTTCGAGCCAAGAAGTCAATGTACGATTTGCTTTGCGAATTAGAAGCCTTGTCGAGCATCCGGATATTGGGAACGATGCATGCGAAGCGCAGCGGCAAATTTAATTCTTCAGGCGCCACACCATCAATTAGGTTCGTAAAATCGTGCGACTGAGGCACATGATCAGTTGCTATGCCCAGTCCACGGAGGTGCTCGAACGAGGTTTTGTCGCGAGCAAAAACAAGGTCGATATTCTCGACAGCGATCTTCGCGTAGTTTTTTATGGCTGGTGAGGAAAATGGCCCCCATGCTTGCGGCAAGAACACGGTTGGAATCCCGCAGCGTTTCCAGCGTCTTGCTCTCTTAGAAAGATCCTGGACATTTCGAATTCCCCATTGATCGCCGAATGCAAATCCCGACGCATCAATGACGGCGTCAATATCAGCTTGATTCACGAGCCCGTAGGCTTTTCGAAAGGACTTTGACATTAGGCCGGTCACTATTCGTGATCGCCTACCGCTCGCCACAGGAAGGACCGTATGCAGCCCGTAGCGAGCACGATCTTTATAGGGCCCGAACCATCGTTCAACAGCAAACTCAATGTCAGGTTTTGCAACCTTTAGCTGTTCCAGAACGACCTGAAGCATCAACTCAGCGCCTTTATTATGTGTTCCGACGCCACGAACTTCGACAATCATGGTCGGTTGAATACCCGAAGTTGGTCTAGTGACTTCTTCTGCGAATAGGCAACCATGCCAGTTGGGTCAGGATAGCCCACAGCCAAGCACATGACGGGGCGCTCGTCCGGCGCCAGACCGAGCAGATCCGCCATTTCCGTCTCTTTCTCTTCGATGTCTGGCCAATTGACACAGCATGTACTCAACCCCTGCGTCTCTGCGGCGAAAATAAAGCTCATTGCGGCCAGTGAACCATCGATATAGATTAGGTGCCGGTCGCGTTCGTCAAAGAGATTCCGCAATTGACCAACGATCACGACAAAGACAGGAATGTTGTCCACATACCCATCCGTTCCCATCGGTGCGCTTGCGACACTTTTCACTAACGTTGGGTCATCGAAAACGCGAAACACGAAAGGCTGTCGGTTACAGGCACTCGGCGATTGAGCGGCCACCTGTATCGCTCGATCAATTTTCTCGCGTTCCACGGTCGTGTCTAAAAACCAACGAACAGACCGACGAACTTCGGACAATTGCCGAAAGTCTTCGAACGAGACGCCTGGGCTGCTGCTGAGGTCGCGAGCATATGGCACACGCAATTCACCTTCATTCGAGATCGGCCGGCAGGACTCGAAACACTCTCTAGCGGCAATAAGAACTGGATCATTTCCCGTCTTGGAAAAATAAAGTTCAAGAACGTCGTGCGCCCAACGCAACTCATTTTCCACCATAGAGTAACTAGTTATATGTCCAACGGAGTTTTTGTAGGAATCGACAGTTTCGCTGATGTATTCCTTGGCAAAAACGGCCCGCTGTGGCCGCATAGTCAGCCCCTTCTCTATTCGGTGAACATTACGCCGGAGAAGTGTTGAGCTTCCGCATGGGCTATTAGTGTTCTGTTGGTATCTCAAACGGCCTTGCAAGACCGCTCGCTGCTCGCGGCGAAAAGCGGGGGAACAGCAGGTGTAGTAGAGCGACGCTAGCCAACCGGAGCGAGCGGCCCAAGTACTGAATTTTTTTTCCAACCAATCAAGCTGAGGCCTACACCTGCGAATCGCGCCTCGATACAAACGAGTTAACATGCCTTGAACGACGCGGCGAGTCTTTCTCCCATGCCGCCCGCTCGAACCGACCACTCAACTTCAGGAAAGACAATCGCCGCATGAGTAGGCAATACGCGAGACGTGCCATAGATATCCGTGGGTATGATTTCGAGGCCAGCGCACGAATCAATTTTGTCCAGCGCGACCCGGTGGTCGTCGAACTGCAGATTGACCGTGTACGCACCGGGAGCCAAGCGACAATTGCGCATGATGCAACGCAGCGTTGTTTTCCCGGCAATCGCGATCGGCTCGGGGTGCTGGTATTCGTTATGGCAGGTCGTCACGCGAAGCCCAACGCTATTGAAAAGGCGGATCGCCAATCGAGCGTAACGAATCGGCCGGGGAGGATCGACAACAACATCGAAGCGAATATCCGAACCGAGGGGTATTTGATTTACCGACGAACCATCGCCTAGTGAAATACTGACCGACTTGAGGACGGATTGCATGCCTCTGACTCGCCGAGGATGATCGCTGAGGTCGATCTCACTGGCGATTGTCAGGCCGTGTTGCAGGTAGCCAGCGATGACATCGTGCGTTTCGCCGATGTGCGATAGTTGTCCACCTGAGAGGTGAATCGCCTTCATGCACAAACCTTCCACCGCCGCCATATTATGGCTGACAAAGAGTACCGTTCGACCGCTATGGGCCACTTCGTTCATCTTGCCAAGGCACTTGTTTTGAAACTCTTGATCTCCAACCGCCAGCACTTCATCGATGATGAGGATCTCGGGTTCGAGATGGGCGGCGACAGAGAACGCCAGGCGAACCGTCATTCCCGATGAGTAGCGTTTGGTCGGCGTATCGAGAAACTTTTCGACGCCTGAGAAGTCGACGATTTCATCGAACTTGCGATCGATCTCGCGCTTGGTCATGCCGAGAATCGTGCCGTTCATGTAGATATTTTCACGGCCGGTCAACTCAGGGTGAAAACCCGTGCCAACCTCAAGCAAGCTGGAAACGCGACCGTTTATTACAGCGCGGCCCGATGTGGGGTCGGTGATTCGCGAAAGGATCTTTAAGAGCGTGCTTTTGCCAGCACCGTTGCGACCGATAATGCCAACGACTTCACCGGGCTGCACCTCGAATGAAACATCGCGAAGGGCCCAAATGGTATCGGAGGCGGGTTCGCAACTGTTTCCGTTTTTCTCAGGTAGTTGATCTTTGGCGTCGCCGTTTTGCCCAGCGTTTTCCGCAAATGTATTCAACCGACGCAAGCGGCGAAGGTTGCGCAGCGGAGCCTTTAGCCAACCCGTGGCGGCGCCCATGAAAGTGTCGGGAATCTCCTCTTTCAGGCCGATGCGATAAGCCTTCGAGAGATTCTCCACCTGGATTGCATGGTTGGACATTGTGAGTTAGGCACCCATCGTTTCTTTACGCCACGTCGGCGAACAACCGCTCCCGACTGCGGAAATACATCAAACCTGACAAAAGGAGGACAACAGCCGATGCCGCACCGACGCCGATTAAGTCCCAGGGCATGGCGCGCGACCCTAGCAGCGCGGCGCGAAATCCTTCGATCACGCCAACCATTGGGTTGAGAGCGTAAACAAGTCGATATCGGTCGGGGATCAGGCTGGCCGGATAGACAACCGGCGCGGCGTACATCAACAACTGCACAACGAAGCCCATGGCGTGCTTGACGTCGCGGTATTGAATGGCCAACGCCGTTAGCCAGGCGCCTAATCCGGCCGCGGCGGACATCATCAAGACAACCAACAGCGGAAGGAAGACGACGTTCCAGGTTGGCGCAATTCTGAAATAGGCCATCAAGCCGAAGACCAACAACATGGCGATAAAAAAATCCAACAGCTTGGCGATGACCGCCGAAAGCGGCAGCACCAGCCGCGGGAAATACACTTTGCTGATCATGCTCGTGTTGTTAACCAAGCTGCCGGCGCTCTCCGAAAGAGAATTGGAAAAGTAGGTCCAGGGAACCAGAGCCGTCAGGGTGAAGACCGCGTAGGGAACGCCATCGGAACTGATCTTGGCCAGGTTCCCAAATATGATTGTGAACACAATCATGGAAAACACCGGTTGAATGACCGCCCAGCCAATACCAATGACACTCTGCGCGTATCGTGTCTTGATGCTGCGCCAGACCAGAAAGCGAAATAAATCACGATACTGATACAGTTCTCGGAAGTCGATAAACATCCAACCTGAACGAGGCTGGATTATTGTCGTATGCAAAGCGTCTGTCCTCGAGGGCGGAGAGGCGGATGCGGGCGGGGGCGGCTGTTTTGGCGCCGCGGGCGAAGCGGAGTCGGTGGTGGTTTCTGATCGAGACAAGAGCAATTCAGTTGTTCGTTGTTTGCAATTCGCGAAGCATTATCAGCTTCAAAGCGATACCTTACGACCCGTTCGAGGGTTGTAGACAACATCGATGGAGCCTTTGGTTGTTTCGGGCGCGTCAACCAGGGCGGAGGCGGGGGCGAGGTACTCGAGTTGGCAGTCGTCTAATTCCACCGAGGCGCCTTGTTGCATGAAATTGACCGCGACAATCAAACGGTCTTTGCCTTGGCGTCGAGTGACGACGCCCTCAAAGCTGGCGAATCTTCCGGTTTTCACCCGCACCAAATCGCCCGCGACAAGCCTCGCTTCGCGAGAAAGCGGTTCGCCCGTTTCGATCAGCCGCTGAATATGCGCCAAGTCTTGCGTGAGTTGGAGTCCGTCGCTGACTTGTCGGAACTGCGAAATGCAATTGGTGGTTTGTGCCGTGTATCGGTCGAGTACGTTGCCGTAAACAAACACGTAGTTGGAAAACAGCGGATCATACACACGCCGAATTCGGCCAGCCTTCGAGCGATAGCGGCGTTCGATCGTGGGGCAGCAGAAAGCAACTTCCAACGCCTCCAACTTCCGCATCAACTGTTTCTCCTGGCGCGACCGCGTATACATCGCCCACCAACGCGGCGACTCCTCTGTCAGAGGACCATCGCTGGAAAGTTCCGCCTCCGCTTGCGCCAAAAGGTCGTTGGGAAAGAGACTGGTTTCTTGTTTGAGGATCGGCATCTTGTTGCGAAGCTAGGTGTTTATAACCGTGAGGAGAATCGTTGTGTGCGCACACTCCGTGCCCTTGGGTGACACGCGGTCATCCCGAATTCTCGCCGAATAGGATCTGTCCACACGAACGTACGGCAGCCGACACACCATTCAACAGTAGTTCGATTTTGAGCGGTTGAAAGAACAAACATCATGGTTAGGCGGGAATTAAAAAGTTGCCGGCGTTGAGATCGATTCAATCGTGGTGTTGCTCTTTCGCCGAAACATCCAGCGCTGGAATCAGCACCCTTTCCCCTGCTTCTGGGGTGTGTATATCGTTCGCCGTTGCCTCGCTCCCTAGTTCGAGCAAGTCGAACAAGTGTGCCTCAACAGGGCGCAGGCCAGCAATTAAATCGCTCATCGCCTCGAAGATGTTTACGTTTTCCGAAGTGCCGCTCAGGCGGAGCCTGCCGACCGCCATATCGCGAACCAGGAGTGGAATATCGGAACTCCACGTTTTGGCCTCGTTCGTTTCGCCCTTGCCACGCCGCCAAGAGGCATGATATTCCTCACCCATTCCGGGCAGGCTGACATTTAAGTGAATGGAGTCCAGGTCGAGGCGTTCGGCGTAGGTTGTGAGCATCTCCCAGAGGTCTTCCCACTGTCGGGTTCCGCACAACCGTGTTTGGACGTTATGATCCGTCCCGGCGTTTTTATCGGAAAAGGAAGGCGTCAACGATTTTGCCAGCCCTAGCACGCGTTTCCCCAGCAACATGCATTCGTGGTGTCCGAAGAGCCGCGTTACGATGAGCACGGAACAGACGGCAACTATCGCGGCGTAGGCCAGCAGCTCGTCTTTCATGTACACGCTTAACGCCGCCCCCACCGCCGTGACACAGCACAACGCCCCGACGACGAGGAGTATTTTCCGATCACTAAAACCGTGTTGCTGCAAACTATGGTGAAGATGCCCGCGGTCGGTCACGTAGAGGCTGCGACCGGTCAGTTTTCTTCGCAGTATGGCCATCGCAACGTCGAACACGGGGACGGCCCAAATGGCGGTTGGCGCCGCCAGAACGACTGACGCCGGCCCCTTGAGCGAACTACGAATGGCGAGCGCCCCCAGGATGAGCCCGATGATCATGCTGCCGGCGTCGCCCAGGAAAATGCTCGCCGGCGGGCGATTGTAAATCAGAAATCCTGTTAGTGAGCCAGCTAAAGCCAAGGCCAGAAACGCCTCTGTTGCATGGCCCGTGAGACTCGCCATGACCGCTATCGCCAAACTGAGGATAATGCCGATACTCGTTGCCAATCCGTCCATCCCGTCGAGGAGATTGACCGCGTTGATAGCACCCAGGATCCAAAACAACGTGAGCGGCGCCGACAGAACGCCAAGTTCAAACATCACGCCAAAAATTTGCACACGCTGTATGATCAGGCCCGACGCTAACAAGATCATCGCGGCCACGACCTGACCAGCCAATTTCTGGCGGCCGCGCAAGCCGAAGCGGTCGTCAATCAAGCCGATAAAACACAAGACCGTTGCCGATGAAAGCATGCCCGCCAAAAAAATGGCGTTGCTTGTCGCCAGCGACCTTTGGGAATCGGAACAGAGCACCGCGGCCATGGTTGCGATAACGAATGCTATCAGAACCGCCACGCCGCCCCCAAGAGGAGTCGCCCCTTGATGGAGTTTGCGGTGTTGGTCTGGGTGGTCGACGATATTCCACCGTCTGGCCAAGCGCCGCACCCAAGGCGTCAGGATCAGGCAGGCGACAAACGCCGTAAGAAATGTTCCGAAAAGCAGTTTCATGTCAGCAGATCAAAGAGGTAAAGGCTAAGAATCGCTCTCTCGATGTTCGACGGCAAATGCAATTACGTTCGAGTAAACCAGCGACGTTTTCGCAGACGGGGACGAGGCGTCTCGATCGGCAGGCCCTCAAGAACCGCCATGCCGTTGATGCTGCAAATTCGGTCCGCCCGCGCCCAGTCGGACCACTCGGCAAGCCGTTGGTAGGCGGTCGAAACGCCGGGAGGCCGGCGTTTGGGTGAGTGTCCGTCTGAAGCGATGAGGTGAATGATGTCGCGGCGGGCCCACGAGCGAAGACCTTCCGTTACCTGCGAATTTTCGTTTTGCGTGATGCTGGCGGCCGATACTTGAATCAGGCAGCCTCGCTGTATCAATTCTTCCACAACGCCGGAGCCGTGCAAAAGCTCAGGGTGACGTTCCGGATGCACCAGAATGGGCCGCACGCCCAACCCCAGCAAGCGAGTCACCATGCCACGCAAATCTAGGAACATTCCTGAAGGCAATTCGACAAGCAGGTAGCGGTTCAGATTCGAGACCGAAAGCAGCCGCCCACCTTCAAAATCTGATTCAATCTCGGGACCGATCATCACTTCGGCCGCTGGATACACTTCCAGCGGAATTTCCTCCGCTTTGAGCCGCCTACGTAGTTCGACGGTTGCTTCGAGAATTCGTTGTGGCGTGACTTCTGGCCAGCGAGGATTCTGATGGGCTGTTGCAGCAATCGCCCGGACGCCGTCGTCCCATGCGATACGACACATGGCGACCGCTTGTTCCCAGTCTTGCGGGCCATCGTCCATTCCGGCCAATAAGTGGCAATGGACATCAGCCAGCGGGATCACAGCGAATGAAACTCTCGATCAAGGTCTGAAATGGGGGTCTGGAAACGCGTTGGCGTCTACGAATCAATGTTTCCCGTTATTACGATGCACCGGCGCCTTGGTTTCAGTTTCGTCGGCTTCTTCCGTTTCGTCGAGGTAGTCGCTGCGGTCGTCGCCATAGCCGTTGGCATCGCGGTATTCGTAGCCATATTTGGATCCGTAGCCGTAGCCATAGCCATAGGAGGATCCGTAACCGTTTTTGCTACTGCCGTAAGCACCGTATTGCTGCCCTTTCCCGACGCCGTTGACAACAACCCCCAGAACGTTGCCGCCAACTTCTTCCAGGGCGTCGAGGGTGCGGCGGGCGGCGCCTCGCGCGTTTTTCGACAACCTCAGGACGAGCAGAACGCCGTCGACGCGCGGCGCCACGTTGAGCGGGTCCGTCACCGCCATAACCGGCGGCGTGTCAACAATGACTATTTCATATTTCTCGCGAAACAACTCCAGCAATTCCTCGAAGCGTCGTGAGGTCAGTAGTTCTGACGGTTGTTTTGGACGTTTGCCGCACGTCAGTGCGCTCAGATTCTCGATCTCGGTGGCCTGCACCGCGTCGAGCCACTCGACGGAATCTTCGATCACGTTCGCTAATCCTAGGTCGTTTTTGAGCCGCAACAGCCTATGACAGCGAGGTCGACGAAAATCGGCGTCCACCAGCAAAACCCGTTTGCCCGAATGGGCGATTGAAACAGCAAGATTGGCGGCCAGCGTTGTCTTGCCATCTCCAGGAGTTGGGCTCGTGACTTGAATCACCTGATGGCCGCCTCCTCGCGTGCTGAAATAGATCGCGGTCCGCACGGCGCGGTAGGCTTCGGCGATCCGACCACGCGGGGCATGAACAGTGCGAAGCTCCATTGGCAAGCCGACGTCAGACGTCTTCGATCCCTTGCCCGACTTCCCTCTCGCTTTGGCTCCGGGAATCTGGGGGATATGGCCAACCACCGGTAGGCCGAGATCGTTGCGAATTTCATCCGGACTTCTAAATCGACGGTCGGCGGCGTCTACTAGGAAGGCGAGTCCGAGACCAACCAATATGCTGAGCACGGTGGATGTCAGCATCGTCGACTGTAGGTTGGGTTGAATCTGTCGGCCTAATGCGGGAGGGTGGATGGTTTGAATTTCCGCGCCACCCCGACCTTTTACCAAGCTGATTTCCTCCAGACGTTTGAGCACCACGTCGAAGAGTCGCGACTTTCGACCGATCTCGGAGCGGAACATCTCTTCTTGGTCTTGATAGGTCGAGAGCCCCTTTGCCGATTCGCGTTCGGCATCGAACAACGCTGTCATTTCAGCAATGGTCTTCTCGTTGATCTTGGTCTGCTCGATCAGCGACTGGAGATAAATCTCGGTAAAATCGGCCCCGGCGGGCTGCTCTTCGGCGTCGGGGCGCCCTGGTTGGTCCAACCTGAAGTGCTTTCGCACAAGAGCGATACGGTTGGCGATCGCCTTCACTTTTGGGTGGTCGGCGCCGTGCGTTTCCAGGAGCGCCTGTTGTTCCAGCGCCAGCACAAACAACTGATCACGCCCCTTCGGTTTTCCACCGGGCTGCTCGTTGACATTTTCAAAACTGCCAACCATGAGGTTCAAAGCCTCACGACTGCCGCCGAGAGCCAACGCTTCCTGAAACGCCTCGATTTTCGCGTGCAGCACTGAGTTTTCCAGTACGACTGCGGAACGTTCGTCTTCAATCCGCTGCAATCGCATCTCATGGATATTGTGTGCCGTCTCGCCGGTGACGAGCAGCGGCGAACTGTCGCGCATTTTGCGATAGTCGCGTTCCAAGACAGTGATCTGAGTCTCGAGCTCTTCTTTTGCCTTTCCGATCAGTTTGATCGTCTCCTGATTGACGTCCTCGTACATGTCGCTGAGGAACTGGTCGTAGGCGGTAACGACGGCTTGCAACACCGTCGCGCATTCGGCCCGGTCGGGGCTGTTATAAGACAGTTGAACAATCGTGGCTTTCATATTGCCGCCACCGGTAACTGTTAGTCTCGACAAGATCGTTGCCGCAGGGTTCACGGAGCCGCGCAACGCGGCGAGTTGGCCAAGATTTCCCACCTCGACCGCTTTCTCGATAACACTTTGGCTCCGCATCAGCGTGACATGCATCTCTTCAGACGACGAATGCATCTCGAATCCATCAATGGGCAGTTTCTGCTGCTCTTCGATGACCACGACCTGCGTCGTTGATTGATACAGCGGATCCTGCCGCAGGAAGTACAAATACCCCAACCCAAGACCCACCATCAGCGACAAGACTACAAGCCCCTTGCGCCGCCACGCGAATGCTAGCGTCGAGCCGACGCCCTCCGCAGTTTCCGGACTGAATTCAAAAGTCTGTGGATTCTGTTCCATGGTTTCCTTTGCCTCTACTCGCGATTGAGTTGGGCGCCTCTTCAAACGCCCAACACGTATCTAGGTGTCGCCGAAGGTGGGTGAACGTCGCCGGGATTCAGCTATCGCACAATCTCAGACGACTTCAGCCACTGTTCCAATCAGCCGCAACTGTTGTCGGCGCGCACTCCGTTCCTCTGGGTGACACACCCATTCAATTTCGCACACGCTACGCCATGAGCCTGGCGGCCCGTCAACGCAGGCGGGTGCGATTAAGCTGTCGCAGTAGAACATCGTATTGTTCATTTCTTGGATCCATCCTCACGCACGTCCTGGCGTGTTTCCACGCTCCTTCAATATCCCCTTGTTTTTGCAAGAGGGTCGCTAGTTCGTAATGCCATGCGGTCATCTGCGGGCGTTCGGCAACGGCCAATCGCAGAGACTCAATGGCCTCGTCATCCTGCTCCAAGAGGGCGTAAATCGCACCTTCCAACTGATGACGTTCAGCCGGTTCCAACGCGGCGCCGGGTAAAAGACTCTTGGCCCGATCCAACAGCGCCAGCCGCATCGGCTGATTTTCTCGAAAAGACTCGCTATTCGCCGCTTGCACGAGCACACGGGGGGAACTGGGGGCGATTGCTTTCACAATGGATACCGGCTCATCGAACAAGGCGGCCAGTTGCAGCGCTGCCGGCAATCGCCCAGGCTCTAACGCAACCATGCGGCGCATGGTAGTGATGGCGTCTTCCACCCGCTCGGCCTGCAATTGGACAATCGCGCACTCGTATAATATTTGTGTATTTCCGCCAGCCAGAAACGGCAGCCGAGACAGCCAAGCCTCTGTCGAAGCATTTGGCGATATGATCGGGGCGACCTCCGCCAACAGTAAGCGCGCTCTTGGCAAAAGAGCGCAACCGCGAACGGCGTTCAATAGGGCTCTGGAAGCGTTTCTGAGGTCTGTCTGAACGATTTCGCTTCGGCGCAGGTTTTCCAGTTCAATCGTTCGCCCTTCGTTGGCGTAACGGTAAACGGCGCCATGCACCGCTAGCGGCGTTGTGCTCGCCCACATTTCGTCGACCTTCGTTCGGTCTGGGGTTTGCGATTGGAGTTCCGTCAAGGCGCGTAAGCGATAACGTTGAATCCAAAGCTGTGCAAGTCTCTGTTGCCCCTCGGCGTGCCCTGGTTTTTTAGCCAACGCCGAACGCAACTGGCCGATCCGGCTCGTCACGGAGGCTATCGTTACGCCGTCGTACGAATCAACATTTCGGCTCTCGCCGAGAGCCGTTTCCACGGCCAGACAGTTATTGAGATCGACCGCTCCCAACAGCAACGCGCAGAACAAAAAGCTGGCGAAACCCACTTGCAAGTCGGCGCGACGAAAGAACTCCGCAACCCTTTCCCGCCAACGGCTTGAACTTGGTCCGCAGAGTGTGCTCGCTCCCGTCACGACTCCGCACAGCAACGCGAAGAGAGCCGTATTGGCGGGCAGGTAAAGGCCGAAATCGAACAGGGAGGAAACTGCCTGACTTACCAATGCGTAGACTCCCACGATGCCACAGATGCGCCTCTCTTGGTTTTTGTCGCGTAGGAGAGTTCGACAGGCAACGGCGACGGTTCCAATCGCCGCCAAGAGCAGCGTCAGCCCCAGAACCCCGCCTTCACAAAACGCTTCCACGTACTGATTCTCAGCGTGGTAAAACAACACGCGGTCCGTGGCGGAATAAGGCCGATACACATGACGATAGGTTCCCAGCCCGCTGCCGAAAATCCAAAAGTCACTACCCGCATGCAAGCCGTCGCGCCAGTGTGTAAGCCTGCTATCGGAAGGGTCGGTGAACTCTGCTTGCAGCGACTCCCAGCGTGCGCCCACCAATTCCGTTCGACCAAGCCAGTCGACAAGTCCAAACCCCAACACGGCAACCACAACCAACGCTCCCGCCACCTGTGCAATACGTTTGTTGGCGGACAAAATCGTCGCCACGACCGCTGTCGACAACAGCATGGCCACCCATGCCCCGCGGGAAAGCGTGCAAATCAAACCGGCGAAGATCAAAACAACCATCACCAGCGACAGCAGCTTACGCCCGTCCAATTGCGAGATTTCGTTTCCGACACGCTGAAAAACTCGTGCAAGCCAACTCGAACCCTGCCGAGCCCGAGGTGGGGAATTCGCTTGGTCCGCCTGAGAGAACGCATACAAGGCGAAACCAATGGCCGCGGCCAGACACAGATTCAAATACCCGCCCGCGTTGTTACGGTTGACGAAGGCGGCAAAAGGGCTGCCGCCCTGCGTGAGTGGAACGCTCCCGTAGATCTGCCCGTTCCAGACCAACTGTTGGGCGATGCCGAAGAAGGCGAACAGCGCGCCATTTGCCGCAACCACGCCGAACAGCATGCGGCGCCATTTACGCCGGCTGAACAACTGGCTCGCTAAGAAGAATATGGTAACTGCGATCAGCAACATAATGACATCGCGTCGAGTGGACTGAGGATAAAGACTAATCGTCGATTCGTTAGATATCGCAGCTTCGCCAACATCTACGGCAAACGCCTCTTTGTTCGCAGCCGCCTCAGGCGAAGCGTCGGTCCACAATGCATGAGAGCGCCCAGATACGCCAGCCAGCGATTCTCCCAGCGGCCACTGCTGCACAACACCCAACACGATCGCCAACAACAGCGGAACCAGCGTCAACGGCAGGCCCCCGCAACGTTTGGGCGCCACCGCAATCCGGACAAGAATCGTTGCCAATACACAGCCAACCAGGAGAAGCTGACTCGACGTACGCACCCCCCCGAATAACCAGGGCAACACAGCTATTGCGGCGACAAATGGCAGCATGCCGACAAGTTTCCACCCAGCAACACTGGACGAATGTGCGCCGACGGTGGGCGACTGTCTTTCCTCTCGACAGGTCACGATATCTGCTCCGACGATACTTAAACCCACGCATCCTTGTGCAATTTCAGCAGCCTTGCCGGGTCCCCTGTTCCAGAGTTGGTATATGGGTGAATTTCAATTGTAACAAATGGGAAGTATGAACAACTAGGGCAAAACTCATAGTTTAGTAAAAAAAGGACACGTGGGATGACTGGTAAAAGTAAGCAGCAAGGGTGGATTGGCTTCCCTCAGAAGAAGTAATAGGTGGACGCCCTTCCGGTCGGCATCCTCACATGTTGGCAACGGTGGGCGGCAGAAGAAAGTCGTAACGGCCAACATGGAATGGCAAACGGCCAACATGGAATGGCAATGGGTACCGGAAGGTTCATCGGAAAGAGCGCTTCGGGCCGACTCTCGGCGAGACCGATGCTGAGGTCGAGGTCGAACTTCGGAATCTGTTCGTGGCGATTGACGCCACCTTGGCCGAAGTACCACCTTGGCCGAAGTCATTGACGCTACGCTGGCGGGCGCCATTAAAATCGGTGAGGGGCTAAGCACCGCTCGATAAATAACTGTCGTATATGTGTATCCATCGTCGCCAGACAGTGGGTGAGCGGTCTGTTGTTTATACATAAGTCATTCGACAACCCGCCCGATTTTTTTTACCAGGGACGCAAGATTCGCGCCGCCGATTGAAGCAGCCAAGGCGTTCGTTGCAGGCAAGAGTTCGTTGCAAGCCGGAGTTCGTTGCAAGCCGGAGGCTTGACAGCCATTAGCCGGCGGTCAGCGCAGCGCCACCGCCGGTATCGGCCGCGCAATCACTCCCGCATCCCGGCGGGATGCGAGGATGCAGCGACTGGAACGGCGGCCATCGGTTGCGTCTATTGCCGCGCCACATTGCCGCTGCCGCTGGCATCGTCGCCGGGATGCGGTATTTCGGCGTTTCGATCCTCCGGTGGTGTTCGCTGCGCTCGACCACCGGCTAATGGCTTGAATCGCTCCAGGATAGATTTTCAGGCGAACGCCGCCGCTTGGATGACCTTCGGACCCGGCGCCAAAAAAACTTGTGTATAAACAACAGGTGAGCGGTGAACCATCCCACGCTCTGGCGAGCATGGCTACGACACTAATTTTCCGCTCGATGCTAACCATTTTCAATGCTTCCAATTTCCGACTCTTCCCGCCATTCAGAAGAGTGGCGGTAGCCGGGCAAAGCCTGCTTCGGTATACTTTCAAATACAGGGGCGGCTAGCTCAGCTGGTTAGAGCGCCATGCTCACACCGTGGAGGTCACTGGTTCGAATCCAGTGTCGCCCACCTCCCCCGGTTGCAGGGTATCGCATTCAGATGCAAAGCCCTGCAATTCCGGGGTTTTTTCATGCGCGGGTATTTCCTCTTGCAATTTGACTCTGACGTCGCGCTGCATAGAATAGACCGCTTCCCCCGCCGAAGGCGATGCCATTCTATTTTCAGGTTAGCAACTACGAATGACGCCCACCTTACGTTTTCTTACGGCATTGCCTGTCTTTAACGAAGTGCAATCGGTCGACGCCGTCTTGGATGAAGTCTTGCAGCACAGCGCCGATGTGTTGGTGGTGGACGATGGCTCCGCCGACGGCACGCGCGAACTCTTGGAGCGCCGGTCGGACGTACAGGTTGTTCGGCATCCTGAAAACCAGGGTTACGGCGCAGCGCTGCTGACCGCCTTCCAGTATGCAGTGGAGCATGGCTACGATATCGTCGTGACCATCGATTGCGACGGCCAGCACGAGCCGCAGCGCATTCCGCGTTTTGTGGCCGCGGCCGAGGATGCCGATATCGTATCTGGCAGCCGCTATCTGATGAAATATTCCAACGATAGCGAGCCGCCGGAACAGCGGCGGCTCATCAATCAACGCGTGACGGCCGATATTAACGCCCGCCTCAACCTGCAACTCACCGACGCCTTCTGCGGTTTCAAGGCGTATCGGGTTGAAGCGCTCAAAAAGATGCAAATAACCGAAGTGGGCTACGCCATGCCGCTGGAACTCTGGGTGCAAGCGGCGGCGGCCAAGCTAAAAATCGTCGAGTTGCCGGTGCCCTTGATTTATCTAGACGAAAAACGCTCCTTCGGCGGCGTGCTCGACAACGCCGCCACGCGGCTGGAGTATTATCGCTTCGTGCTCGACCGCAGTCTGGCCGCAGCGCAATCGGAAACCCGCGATTCGCCAATACCCCTCGATGGTCCGGTGGTTGGCGGAGGCTGTACGGCATGAACCCGCGGCGGAGCGCAATTCAACACCGACGCCTGCACGCACCGAGCGAACATGGGGAAATGTTCGTCGAGCCGGCGCTTTCCCATACCGGCGAACTTCTGGAATCCAACCAACGGCTTGCTGCGAATCGTCGGGTGGATGTCCAGGGTCGAACAATGGCCGATTTGGCCCAGGAAGCCCGCTCGCTGCTACTGACCGAGGCCCAACAGGCCACCCGCGAGTTTTGCGACACGCCCACGACCTTTGAGAATACCGCGCGTGAGAATACGCCGCCGATTATTTTGTCGGGGCATCAGCCGCAACTCTTCCATCCTGGGGTGTGGGTCAAGAATTTCGTGCTCGACGCCCTGGCGCGTCGTCACTCGGCGGTGGCGGTCAATCTACAAATCGATAACGATATTATCGGCGCCGCCTCGATTACGGCGTTGTCTGGAACCACCGAAACGCCGCATCTGGAGCCAATTGCGCTGGACGCCACGCTGCCGGCAATGCCGTTCGAGGAGCGGCGCGTGGTGGACGAATCATTATTCGGCTCATTTGCCGCGCGGGTGGAAAAGGCGGTGCGGGGCATCGTGGCTGATCCCTTGGTGAAGCCCTTGTTTTCGCCAGCCGCCGATTTGGCCGGCGCGACCTCCAACCTAGGCCAACGCATCGCTTGGGCTAGGCGGCGGTTGGAATCGGATTTCGGGATCAACAACTTGGAGCTTCCGCTGAGTAGCGTCTGCGATACACCGCCGTTTGCCTGGTTCGTGGTTCATATGCTGGCCAATCTGCCTCGCTTTCGCACTATTTATAACGAGGCGTTGGGCGAATATCGGGCGGTGCATCGGCTGCGAAGCACTTCGCACCCGGCGCCCGATCTTGAACAAGACAACCAATGGCTGGAAGCCCCATTCTGGATTTGGAGCGAGCAAAACCCCAGCCGGCGGCGGCTCTTTGTGCGACAAGCGGGCGATCAAATCGAATGGACCGACCGCGCGAAACTGCAAGGCCGCCTCGCGCTGAACGAGCAAACGTCGGGCGAAAAAGCCGTTGCGCAAATTGCTGAGTTGCGCGCCGAGGGCGTCAAAATTCGGCCCCGCGCGCTGATGACCACCCTCTTCGCGCGGTTCTTTCTTTGTGATCTCTTCCTGCACGGAATCGGCGGCTCGAAGTACGACCAACTGACCGACGCGCTCGCCGCCCGTTTCTGGGGAGTCGAACCGCCCCGGTACCAAACGATTTCAGGCACGTTCCAACTGCACCCGGCAAGTCCTCGGGCCGTGGAGTTGGAGAGGCGGCGGGTCGAACAGCGTTTACGCGAGGTTCTTTATCACCCCGAGTGCTTGCTCGACCGCGACTCTGCCGCGCAGGAGGACGCCGCGGGGGAAGCAGCAAGGAAAGGCATCGCCGCCAAACGGTATTGGCTCAGCCACGACGAAGATCGAAAGCGACGCCACCAGGAAATCATGCGGGCCAATGCCGCAATGCAAGCGGCGGTGGCGCCGCAGCGCGCGGATCTTCTCGCACGCCAAGAGCAACTCGCCCAAAACCTTCGCCGCGACAAACTGCTCGCCTCCCGTGAGTATTCGTTTTGCCTGCATTCGACGGCCACGTTGCCGCCGCTGCTCAAGCAACTCGCCGAGGACGCGTGAGCGGAACGCCATCTCAAAAACAGATTCTCTTTCTCCAGCCACGATTGACAAATTCAATACAACGATGGCATTTGAAATATTGGCCGGTCCTGAACCAACATTTTTCACGCGCAGCTTGGCGAGCGCGGCGAAAACGGCGTGCGGCTGGGGAGTCGGCTGGTCTTTACTCGTTTTCGGTTGCCTGGGTTTGGCGGGCTGCTTGGGCGGCGAATCGGGGCGAGACGAAGTGGTTGTTTATTCGGCGCTCGACCGCGAATTCTCCCAGCCGATTCTAGACGCCTTCAGTACGGAAACGGGCGTGCGGGTGCTACCCGCCTATGATGTGGAATCGACCAAAACCGTCGGCTTGGTCACGCGCATCTTACAAGAGCGGGCGCGGCCCCGTTGCGATGTCTTTTGGAACAACGAAATTTTGCACACCCTGCGTCTCGATAAAATGGGGTTGTTGGAAGTGCATATTCCGCCGCTTGCCGCCGGCTTGCCGGAGCGTTGCCGTTCTTCTCGCAATACTTGGTTCGGTTTCGCCGCCCGAGCGCGGGTGCTGTTGGTCAATACCGATTTAATCGCCGAGGAAGATTCCCCTCGCTCCATCCTCGATTTGGCAACCGCAAAATGGAAAGGCAAAGGCGCGATTGCTCGTCCGCTGTTTGGAACCTCCGCCACCCACGCCGCCGTGCTCTTCGCCCATTGGGGAGACGAGAAGGCTCAGAATTATTATCGCGACGTCCAAAAAAACGCGCAGGTGCTGGCGGGAAACAAGCAGGTGGCGTTGGCGGTTTCGCAGGGCCGGGCCGCGTTTGGAATCACCGACACCGACGACGCCATTATTGAAGTCGATAAAGGGTTGCCGGTGCGTATTATTTACCCCGACCAACAAGCCGACGGTTTGGGCGCCCTGTTCATTCCCAATACGCTGTGCATCATTCGCGGCGGGCCGCATCCCCGGGCGGCGCGGCGATTGGTTGATTATCTGCTCACGCCCGACGTGGAGAATCGACTAGCGGCCAGCGCCAGTGCGCAAATTCCCCAGCATCAAGACGCCACGGGAAAATCGCGGGCGTTGCCGGAGGGCGTGCGGGTGATGCGGGTCGATTTTGAAGCGGCGGCGGAGGGCTGGGAATCGGCGGCGACCTTTCTTCGCCGCGAATTCGCTGGCGGCGCGTAGCGCGCCGTTGGAGTTCATGCTTCAGCATGTTTTTTGTTTGCCCGCGCGGCAAAACATGCTGAAGCATGAACTCCAGATCCAAACTTCCAGGCGATCATCGGCGCGATGTTGTTTTAGCCGGCGCGAAAACAACCCGGCTGGCGCGGTGCGACGGCTTTGCCGGCGCGAGTGCGAACACCGTCGCGACGACCACGAACAGCACCGCCAACGAAACGAACATGGTCGGATACGCCGGCCAGCCCATGTCGCGAGAAAAGTCGAGCACCCCGCCGATCGCCGGCTGCCCGAACAAGTAGCCGATGTCGAACATGGCCATCATGGCGGTGGTGGCGGTGCCGCGATATCGGCGGGGGAAAACAACCATCCCGCCGCCGATCACCGCTGGGAAGAGAAAGGCGTGGGCAATGCCGCCCACGACCGCCGGAATCGCCAGGGAAGCTTCCGTTCGCACCAGCAAATACAGCAACATACTACCGGCCAGACAGCTCAGTCCGATCAGAATCATGGGACGCGTGCCGCAGCGCTGCGCCATGGTGCGCGTGGCGAGCCGGACAGCAAACCCCGTGGCGGCGTACACCAAAAAGAATGTTTTGATATGGTTGATGCCCAATTCGTCGGTGTAGGAACGTAAAAACGTGTGCGGCAGGCCGATGCCCACCCCCATCGCGACCGCCACCAACAACACCATGCCGGGGTGATATTTTCGCAACAGCCCGAGTAAACGAGGCCGCCTTGTTCGTTCGATCCGGCGCGCGCGTCGCGGCGTGGCCAGCCAGGTGAACACCAACGAAATCGCGCCGATTGCGGCGGCGAAGAGAAACATGCGATCCACTTCGGCGCGAGTGGCCTCTCCGCTGGCGAAGAGGGAATCGCCCAAGGTGGGGCCGATCATCATGCCGATGAAGCCAGACGTTCCCAGCGTGCCGATCATTTCTGAAACGCGTTGTTGCGGCGCCAGCAGGGAAACGTAGGTGATCGAGGCGCCAAAGGCGCCGGCAATGCTGGTCGCCAGCAGCGTGCGGGCGATGTAAACCAGCGGGCTCTGCGCGCTCTCGACGACCAAATGCAAGAGCACGCTGGCGATGAACCCCACTAACGACCAACGCCAAATGCGCCCCGGGCCATAATGGTCGATCGCCACGCCTTGAAAAACGCGCATGGCCAGCGCGCCAACCATGCCCAGTCCCACAATCAGCCCCAGCTGAGATTCGCTGCCGCCGAGCAGCTTGACGAAATCGGCGTAGCGAAACAACAGGCTCACCGCCACCATCAAGGAAGTATTGGCCAAATAGCTCCACCAAAACACGCGGCCATAAGCGGCGGTTTCCGGAGCGGCGGCGTGATTCGAAGTGGAAGGCATAGCAGTGAAAACAAAACAATCGCAACCCCGGCGAGAGGCGCCGCTGCTGCAAAAGGAAGCGTAGATGTAATATACCGCCCGGAACAGAAGCCCGGCTTTTTCAAAAAGCGGGGCTTCTCAGTCGCCAATTCGGAATTTTAGGGCGTTGCGGCGGCTCAGGCTTTCAATCGCTCCAGGCAGGCCAGCATGTATTCCATGCTCTGGCGAGCGATATTCTCCGCACCAGGCGAATAGTCGAACACCTCGACCGAAACCCAACCTTCATAGCCGACATCGCGCAGCGCCGCAAAAATCGGCTCGAACTTAACGTCGCCCATACCGGGGCCCAACAGATTGGGATCGTTGGCGTGAAAATGCTCCAATAGCGACGCCTGCTCATGGATGATCTGCGGAACCGGTTTTTCCTCCGACGACATCGCCTTCACATCCAGATGCAGGCGGCACTGCGGCGAGTCGACAAGGCCGATCAATTCGGCGCCCAAATCGGCCGTGAGTAGAAAATCGCCTTCTTGAGGACTCAGCGGTTCGACGGCCAGCGTCACTTGGCGTTCGGCGCAAACCGGCATCGCGCCGCGCAGCACCTCGGCGGCGTATTGCATGGCTTCGTCCAGCGAAACGCCCGGCAGCAGATTACGCTGCGTCGGCGAGCCGAGCACGAGCACCTTGCCGCCCAAGTCGGCGCAGAGCCGGGCCAACTCCGAAAGATATTCAGTCGTTTTTCGACGCACCTCGGCATCGGGCGATGTCAGATAAAGCCCTTCGGTAAATGCCAGCAGCCAGTGCAAGCCAACTACTTCCAAACCGGCCGTTTCGGCTTGCCGGCGAACTTCCCGCCTTTTTTCCGCCGTGATATTGAAGACGTTTTTATCGATCGTGAACGGCGCGATTTCAATGCCCGTATAACCCAAGCCCGCCGCCAAGGCGAAAGCTTCGTCGAACGGGGTGTTTTCGAATGTCTCGTTACAGATGGCGAATTTCATGATGTATTTTCCAGCGAGCGTCAGCTTGAACCGTTAAGCCCCGGCAACTCCGGTTGCTCGGCGGCAAGTTTTTTCCGGCGGCTTCGTCCCTTGCGATTCTCGCCCAAACGGCGGCCATTGGCGGTATTGGGCGCGCTGACCAAGGGCTCCGGCGCGCCGTCGAGCGGGTCGCCGACCGATATTTGCTTCAACCGCCGCCGAATATTTTCCGCATATTCGGCCGACAGTTCATAGCCGATGTAGTCGCGGCCCAGTTTCTTCGCCACGGCCAATGTCGTGCCGCTGCCGCCGAACGGGTCGAGCAAAATCTCGCCTTTGTTGCTGCAGGCGCGAATCAGACGGCCCAGCAATTGCTCCGGCATTTGGCAGCCGTGCCAGCCGGCGCGTTCCTTGAACGTGCCCGCCACGCGAGGGAAGTACCAAGTGTCTTCCTCCGGCGTGAAGCCTTCGGGCAGATCTTGAGGACGCAAAATCCAGGTGTCGTCCGGCAGGCGGCCCTTGGGGTTGGCGCGGGCGTCGGCATAAACCAACTGCCGCGCTGAAGGCACGCGAATATCGGCGTCGTTGAAGGTGAACTGTTTGGGGTCTTTCACCATGTGGAACAGGTGGGCGTGCGAGCGATTGAATTTGAATTTGCAGTTCACGCCGAAGGTGTAATACCAAATCACCCAACTGCGGCAATGCAGCCCCAACGCCTGCTGCATGAGCACTTTGAGTTCAGCCGCGTATTCATCGCCAATGGCCAGCCAAAACGTTCCGCTGGGCTTGAGCACGCGGACCACTTCACCCATCCACGCCTGGCACCAAGCGAGGTATTCGTCGGCTGGGAGGTTGTCGTCGTAGACGTCGTACTCGTATTTGATATTGAACGGCGGATCTGCAAAAGCGAGATCGATCACGCCGTCGTCGAGTTTCTTCAAGCCTTCGATACAGTCGGCCTGATAGACTACATTCCGTCGCGATGCCAAGGCCGGAACCTCCCTGTATGACGTGGGGGAAACCATTCCAAAAGATAGTTGCCGCCGCAGTTTTTTACCCGGCGTCTCTATCGGAAAGACAGAGACCGCTATCTTACCAGGGTCGACGGCGCTGCGGAAGTAACCGCCCTTTGTCGCGGCGCGGAAACACGGCAGTTCCAAGGCATCACACCCAGCGCAGCGGGTCTTGCTCGCGGCGGCTGGCCCACACAACGGCTGGGGGGAATTCCGCGTCGAGCGCGGTGGCCAGCGTTTCCACGCCGAAACGCTCGCTGGCGAAGTGGCCCGGCAACAGCAGCGCCACTCCCAATGCTTCCGCTTCCAGGCAGGTGTGGAACGTGGTTTCACCGGTGACTAACAAATCGCACTGCTCGCTGGCGGCGGCCGGTAAAAAAGTTCCCGCGCTGCCGCAAGCCACCGCCACCCGCGTGATATTGCTCGATGCTTGGCCCACGGCATGGAGTCCGGCCACGCGAACGAATTTTTTCAGGAGGGCCGCCGCCGCGTCGAGCGATACTGGCGAAGGCCACTGGCCCAATCGCCCGGCGCCGAGTTGATCGGCGTCGTCTGGAATGGGCGCCAGCGGGCGAATATTTTGCAAGCCCATTCCTTCGGCCAAGAGTTGGTTGATGCCGCGAGCGGCCGAATCGAACGAGGTGTGAGGACTATAAACCGCGATTTTCGCCTCGATCAATTGCAACAACAGGCGGCTGGGCGTATCGCTCGTGGTGAGCCGCTTGAGCGAGCGAAACGGCAGCGGATGATGCGCCACGATGAGGTCGACGTTCTCCGCGACGGCCTCTTCAGCGCTGGCGGGCGTGATCGTCAGGCAGGTCATTACTTTTTGCACGCGTCGTTGAGGATCGCCCACCAAGAGGCCGGTGTTGTCCCACTCTTCCGCCAAACGCGGCGGGGCGAACTGTTCCAGAAAATCACAGAAATCGACCACCGTCGGCATCGCAATCGCTCCGCTGGAATTTGGAAGGAGTGAGCAGGAAATCGATCCCGGAGGGATCACAAGCTATTAGCCGGTGGCTGAGCGGAGCGACGCCACCGGAGACCCGAAACGTGAAAATCCCGCATCCTGAAAGGATGCCAGCCGCAGACCGGCAAGTGTGGCGTAACCACTGACCACCGTTCAGGACGCTGCATCTGGCATCCCGCCGGGATGCCGCGTTGGTTGTGCCGGCAAACCGGTGGCGTCGCTCCGCTCAGCCACCGGCTAATGGCTGCCAAGCCTCCGGCTTGCAACGAACTCTTACTTACAATGAGCGCCATTCCTATCTCTATTGGTAAATTCTCACCTGCCGCGTCTCACGCGGGCAATTGACTCCTCGCCTGCTTTACAATATCGACTCCCACCAATTCGCTCCAGGCCTGCAACAAACGTTGAGTGATTGGGCCAACGGCGCCGTCGCCCACCGGTAGACCGTTGAATTGGGTCGCGGGCATGATGCAATACGGCGTGCTGGTGAAAAAAAGTTCGTCCGCCGTGTAAAGATCGTACGGTTGCAGCAGCGTTTGACGCGTGGGAATGCCCAGCGTGGCCGCCAATTCCAACACCGTTTCACGGCTCAAACCGGCCAACGAATTGGCGCTGGTGGGTGTTTGCAAGACGCCCTCCGACACGGCAAAAATATTGCCGCCTTTGTTTTCCGCGATGTTGCCCTGGATGTCGAGAATCACGCCTTGGGCCAGAGGGTCGACCAGTTTGACCTCCATTTCCGCCAATGTGTACGCCAAGCGGCTGCGGTTCTTAATGCGTGCGTCGAGCGATTGCGAAGGCGTGGCGCGGCTCATCGCGGTGACGGCGTGGCAGCCGTGCTCATAGAACGACGCCCAACTGGTGAGGTCGAGCGGTTGGTTGAAAATCATCACGGTGGCGCCGCCCTGTTGCCGCGTGGGATCAGCCCCCGCAATCGAAAGCCCTCGTGAAATATTGTGTACGATCCAGCAGTCTTCCGACGGATCGCCACTTTCCACCGCGTCGTGCTGGGGGAAATTTTTCTCCAGCAATTCGAGCGTGGTTCGCAACATCTGCTCCGGCGACATGCCGGGATCGATACGCGTGACCTTGAGCGATTTGTACAGCCGCCGGATGTGGCTCTCCAACTTGAACGGCCGCCGCCGAAACGTGCGCGTCGATTCCGTGACCGTATCCCCCAGCATGACGGCGCTATCAAAAATCGATATTTTCGCTTCCTGCTCGGCAAGATACTCGCCCGAAAGATACACCATACGTGAAGACATCTATAATCCATACCTGAAAAAAAGGGCCGCCATAATCAATCAGCCAAACAAGCCTGCGTTGGCAGACGAAATTATTACCAATGCGAGAATGAAAGAAACACCAAAAATCCTGAATTCGTTCGGTAAACCTTTGTCGCGATTCAGCAATTTCGCGGCGCCCATTGGTTTTCGCAACATTTCATCCAGCAGGCCAAGTTCATTTCATTTGGCCAAGAGCCAAGTTCATTTCTGTTGGCCGAAGGCCTTTTTCACCGTAGCCTGGGGCATCGCCCCAGGAATACATGCGATATTCATTCTCTTGGCCAAGGGCCAAGTTCACCCGCTATCTTACGGAATGTGAATAAGGCCTTCGGCCAAACGAACGGAGATCGGCTATCGTACCTGGGGCGATGCCCCAGGCTACGGTGAAAAAGGCCTTCGGCCAATAGACGGAATGGAGATCGGCCAATAGACGGAACAGAACATCGCGCGGTCGGACCAGCGGCGAAACTATTTTTTCCCGCCCTCTATTTCACCCACTTCGAGGTAGCCGTCTTGGTCTACGTCGAGCGAGGAGAACTGCTCTGGCGAGCCGAGAAATTCTCGCGGACTGATTTCGCCGTCGGCGTCGAGGTCCATGCTTGTGAACCAACGGGGCGCGTCTTTTGCCGACAACGCCCGCCGCACGGGCGGTGCGAAGAGTGTGTTGTTTTGTTGCACATTGCCGCGCACCAAGCCGAGAATTAAGCCGCTGGGAAGTTCCTCGCCGGTAATGCGTTGATCGGCATTGGCGTCGAGTTTGGCCAGCGTTGCCGGCGCCGAATCGATTTCCCGCTCAGAGAGTCGGCCATCGCTGTTTTGGTCGAGTACGCTGAAGAGGGTATCGGCGTGGTCGGCGGCGCGGGCGCGAATCTGGCTCATGGCCGGCCCCTGCCGCCGCCGCAAATAGGCGGCGTACTCCGCCGGATACACTTTATCGTCTTGATCGTTGTCGAGATCGGCAAATGTCAACATGCCGCCGGGCAGTGCAACCTCCGGCAACTCCTCCTCTTCAAGGTAGCCATTTTTATCGGCGTCGAAGCGTTGGAATAATACAGCGGCCTGTTGGGCGAGGTTGTTATTGACGCCGTCGTTGACAAAAAATTCCAGGCGAACTCCCGGCAACGCCAACGTGATGCGCTGGGCGTAGTCGGTGGCGGCCACGGTTTGCGACGCCAACGGTTCGGCAATTTCGAGCAGTTTTATTTGCGGCGGGCGCGGGACAGCGTTGTTCGGTATGGCGTTGTTCGGTGCGAGGTTGTTCGCTTCGGCTTGATTTTCAGACTGCGGCTCTTCGCCGAAGCGAGCCTCGAGGCGAATCTGTGGTTCGATGGTTACGAGGGCCTGCAATTCCTCTTCCGAAATTTCACCATCGGCGTCGGCGTCGAGTTGGCGGAACAACTCCGGCGTGAGCGGAAAACTCTCCTCGTCGAGCACGCCGTTGACGCCATACATTTCCTCCAAGGAATACTGGAGCGTGCCCCAACGCGTGAGTGCGTCGAGTCGTATGGCGGTGTCAGGACCGCGTCGGCGGCGGTTGGGCATGGCGCCGGTCATGCGGACGTCGGGGGTGTCGTCGAAATCGGCGGCCAAGAGCACGCCATCGTCGTCGGCGTCGCGCGAGCGCAGGCGTTTGGCCGACGTTTCGATCTCCTCCCGCGAGATAATCCCGTCGTGGTCGGTATCGAGATGCAAGCCGATCAGCGAGCGAAGCTGGGTGTAATTTCGATATTCATTGGCGCTTTGCAAGGAGAACGCCGCCGACTGCCCGGCATTTCGGGTGAGGAAACGCGGCGCCTCGTTGGCGTCAAATTCGCCGTCACGGTCGACATCGTAAAGCCGCACCATGCGGCCGGCTTCCTCTTCGTCGCCGACCGGCAGATTTCCATACTGGCCGCTTTTTAACGCCGGGCTATTCACCACTTCTTCCCACGTCGGGCGGCCATCGTGGTTGGTGTCGGCCGCTTGTAATAGATCCTCGATCAACGCCTTCAAGGGCGCATCGAACGGCTGGCCATCGATTGCCATGGCTATCTCGACCACCAAAGGCCCTCCCGACGACAACAACACCAGCCGCTCGGTCGCCGTATCCTTTGCAACTTTTTCCACGACCGCCTCATTCGACGCGAGAGATTCTACAATCGCCGATGTTTTTCCCTCCGCCGGTGAATTATCTTCCGCTGGCGTTTCTTCTTTCTTGACGACTGGCGCCGCGTCCACGGAAGCGGGCGCCTCTTCCGCCAAGGGCGCCGCTTTCTCTGCTTTTTCCAGGACAGCCTCCGGCGCGCTGGTGGCGTTCGATGCCGGAACATTTTTTTTGCCGGTCGGCCCGACAGCAGCCTTCGGCGAGCAACCACAAGCCAACACCAGCAAAACCGCCAAAAGGCGCTGCAATTTCATGGTTCGCCACCCTTTGTGTTCGTTCATTCTTCGTCCGGTTACGAATGGTTCGTTTAACGGCAAGCTGAAGGCGTCGGCGCGTCTCGAAACACAGTCGCCTTCGGCTTGCCGTTAAACGAAGAATGTGTCATTTTCGGCCGAGTCTGGTTTAAGCCAGCAGGTCGGCAATCGGTTCGCCTTCCATGATTGGGAAGGGACGCCCAATACTAGAGATGATTTCAACCGCCGGGTCGATGCCCGCCGCCCGGCAAAACGTAGCCAGCACACTTCCCTCGTCGACTTTGCCGTCTTCCACGGCGGAGCCGTCGTCGCTGGTGCGTCCAAACGCCTGTCCGCCCGCAATACCGCCGCCCGCCAAAACGCACGTCCAAGCCGCCGGGAAATGATCTCGGCCGGCGTTGCCGTTGATTGTTGGCGTGCGGCCGAATTCGCCCATCCAGAGAATGGTGGTCGATTCCAGCAGGCCACGGTCCGCCAGCTCGCGCATCAGCGTGGCCCAGCCGGCGTCAAGTTGCGCCGAGAGGGATTTTACCGCGGGAAAGTTATTGAGGTGCGTATCCCAACCGAGGCCCGTCCCCAGCGACACCTCCACAAACGGCGCCCCACGCTCGATCAGCCGCCGCGCCATCAAGCAACCTTGGCCGAAAGTTCCGCGTCCATACGCTTCTCGGACGGCGTCGGGCTCTTGTGAAAGATCGAACGCCGCCACTGCGTCGTCGTGCATCATGCGCACCGCGCGGCGAAACATCGTGTTTTGCGCCCGGCTGTTGCCGCTGGACCGACTCGCCAAAAATCGGGACTGCAACGAACGCCACATTTCCAAGCGTTTTTGATGCTGCTCGGCCGACACGTTTTTGGGCAGCGTGAGGTTATCGACCCCCAATTCCGCAAAGCCGTCGGCCGCCGGCACGGCATTCTGGCCGGCCCCGCCGCCGACCGTGGCGGGCGCGTAACGGGGCCCCAAATATCCAGGACCGAACGCCGCCGCATTCACTGCCGGACCAGGATTGATGCTAATATAGTTGGGCAGCCGAGCTTCGGAATCGCCCAATTCCTTGGAAACAATCGAACCCAGCGTGGGGAATCGCACCGGTCCGCCCGGCTGACGCCCCGTGCGCATGAGATACGAACCGCGTCCATGGTCGCCTTCCTTGGTGCTCAGCGAGCGGATCAGGGCAAGATGTTCGGCCTGTTGGGCGAGTTGCGGCAGGTGTTCGCTGAATCGGAGGCCGGGAACGGAAGTGGCCGCCTCCTTGAACTCCCCGCCATTGGCGTGATTCGGCTTCATGTCGAAGGTGTCGGTTTGCGCGGGCCCGCCGGGCATCCAGAGCAGCACGCAATGTTTGCCCGGTTTTGGTTGTGCGGCTGCCGCCAAGGCCGGCAGCCAAGGACACGCACTAGCGCCCAACACCCCGACCGACATACGCCGCAGCCATTGTCGACGACTCAAACCGCCGAAAACGTTGGATGGGTTGTTCATCGCGATATCCCCGTTAAAAACATTGCCCCGTTAAAAACATTGCCCGGCCGTTAATGATTCAATACAAATTCCGCGCTGGTTAGCAGCGCCCAAAAAACATCGCCCCGCGCCCGCCGCCGCGATTTCGCATTATCGCTTTCGGCGATATACCCGACAAACCGCTGGCGTTCCTCGTCGGTGGGAAAGCGAGCATAAGCCGCCAGGAAAAGAGTCTCGACGCGCTGTGGCTCCGAAAGCCAAGGCGCCTCCAGTGCTTTCAAGAGGCCGCTCGTTTCCGGCAACGACGCAGCATTGACCGTTTGGCCGTTGAGCAACATCAATACCTGCGGCATGCCGGCTTGAAACTCCGCCGGGTTCCAGTTCCGCAACTGCATCTGAGTGACAAACGCCTGCCGCTGGGGTGAAAAAGCGGGAGAGTTTCCCATGCCGGCGGCAATGTTTCGCGGTGTCAGGGTGGCGCGGGCGACGCTGTCGTAAAGTTGCTCGGCCGAAAGCGACTTAATCATCATCGTGGCGAACAACTCCGGCGGCGGCCGTTCGCCGTCGTAACGGCTCGATAGCTGGTAGGCCTTGGTATTGGCCAGTGTTCTCAATAACTCTTGGTAGTCGAAACCGGAACGCACAAAATAGACACTCAGCTCCTCCAGCAACTCGGGATGGCTGCCAGGATTATGCTTGCCAAGATCATCGACCGGTTCGACCAGCCCCCAACCGAAGAGTTGTTTCCAAGCACGATTAACCGCCGCCGGCGGCAGGTAGTGGTTCTCGCGAGAGGCCATCCAGAGCGAAAGCTGCGTGCGGCGCGGCCCACCTTCGTCTTCCAACGGCGATTGGCCATCGGGAAATTGCGGCGCCACGACGGTGTCGGTCTCGGGAATCGTGACTTCGCCCGACTCCAAATCAACGAGTCGGGTGTTGCCGGGGCTGGACTGCGTTTGCTCCAGCTGTGCGAAAAAAGCGGCGTATCCCCAAAAATCGTGTTGTTTCCAATGATCGAACGGATGGTCATGACACTGCGCACATTGGATCTGCAAGCCCAGAAAAATTCTGGCGGTGTTGGCCGCCAGTTCTTCGGGTTTTAGTTCCAAGGCGGTGTAAAAGAGTGACGGGCCGGCGTCGTCGCCTCCGGTGGCGACCAATAAATCAGAAACCAACCGGTCGTAGCGAAGATTCGCGGCGAACTGACGACGCAGCCAGTTTTGCACGCCCAACACACCCTGAATGTTGCCGTTCTCCATTCCGGCGGGCAACATGATATTGCGCCATAGCGTGGCCATGTGGGTGGCGTATGCGGGTGAACGCAACAAGGCGTCGAGCAAGGCTTGGCGTTTCCGAGGATGTTTGTCGGCCAGAAAGGCTCGCACCCGAGATACCTTGGGAATTGCGCCGGTCAGATCTAAATAGGCGCGTCGCAGAAACTCGCTATCGTCGGCTGGCGGCGAAGGCGGGGTTTTTGCCTGCCGCCAGTGTTCGGCCAAGACGTCGTCGATTCGGGCGATCATTTCGGCCCGCAGCGCCGAGCGAGCGTCGGTATCTTGCACGTCGGTGTTTGGTGACTCGATTTCAGAAGTTTTGGCAATATCCTCCGCTTCAATATTTCCGCTAAACACACTGAAGAAAAGACATAGTGTAAACAGTAGGCATCGCCACCGATTGCCAATTCGTTGCAGGGTGTATATACCTAATAGGGCGCGTCGCGCCGAACGACAGCAACAAGAGGTTTCCATCATCGCCCTCGAATGTAAAAGGCTGACCGCAAATCTGGAGTTTGCCGTTTGGAGTCTGAGCCGCAGTGCGTAATGAGGTCATCCTAACGCGTGGCGACCGTGTGGGGAAATGAAATACTGCACTCATTTCGGCGAACGGCGGAAAATATTGGAGTCTTAATTCTGGCGAAAAATTCCGCCGACCGCAGGCGTATTTTGAGCAAAGGAGCGCCGCCTTTCGCTGCTCCGCGAAAGAACGCTGCTTTTGTGGAGCGAAAGGCGACTACAAGACAATTGCTCTGAAGTGGTTTGCACGTGCATATTTGAATACCACATTGGCGGATGCCGGATGAAAATCCGGCTTTTACTTAAACAGACGGCGCCCTGCGGGTTTGGCATCAAGGTTGTTTGCCTGCCTCGAACCGAAATGGGGCAAGAAGCCACTCTTATGGGTGGTGTAAAGCCAGCCTCACCGAAGGCATAAGTCCCCATTCAGTGAAAAGTGCGGAAGTCCGCAATCTCTAACGAGATAGATACATAGAAAAAAAGTGGTTTTAGCTAGGTTGGGTGGGTAACAATAAAATTGTCATTTGTTATATTATGGGCATTGTTGGGTATCTGTGACATCATCCTGTCACCCCAATTTTTCTCCAGTCTCGAAGGAAGAAACGGCTTCAGATTCTCATGAAACTCTCTCGAACCGCAGCATATGCACTTCACGCGACCCTTCGGCTTGCGGAAGAAAAGTCTTCGACCCCCATCCCCTGCAGCAGGCTGGCCAATGATGGCGAAATGCCAGAGCGATTTTTGTTGCAAATTTTACGCAATCTTGTTAATCACGGCGTGTTACGTTCCACGCGAGGCGTTGAAGGCGGGTACTCGCTCGCCCGCACGCCCCAACAGATATCGCTTTTGGAAATTCTCGAAGCGATCGAAGGCCCCATCGGCAGCGCCAACGACGTTGCGGATTTGCTGCCGCGGACGTATCGCAAGGCGGTAACGACGGCCATGAATCAGGTCAGCAAGAACTTGCGCGCCGAATTAAAGGCGATCACCATCGCCAAACTGATGAGCAAGGGCCGGTAAAACGCCTTCCGCTGGAACGAATCGTTTTCTCAACGGCTTTCCCGGCGTTAGGGAGGTTTTCCGGTGCTGCGTTTTGTCGTTACGCGCGCTTAGGCGGAACGCGATGCGCGAGAAAACAAATAACAACCTTATAAGACATCTTATTTGAAGGGAATCACATGGGCGGCGCCGCTCCGGTGGACGATGGAATCCATGACGATGAAATCAAGACGCGGCTGGAATTCGCGCTCTCCATCGCCCAGCAAGCCGGACGGAGAACGTTACGTTATTTTCGCTCGCCGGATCTAGCCGTTGAGCGAAAGTCGGACAACTCCCCGGTGACGATTGCTGATCGTGATGCGGAAGAATTCTTGCGGAAATCGATACTGCAAGCGTTCGCCGAAGACAGCATCGTCGGCGAGGAGTTCGACGACGTTAACGGCGTGTCGGACTTTCGCTGGATTCTTGATCCTATCGATGGCACCAAGTCGTTCATCAGCGGCGCGCCCCTGTATGGAACGCTGGTCGGCGTGGAACATGCCGGGCGGAGCGTCATTGGCGTGATCGTCATTCCAGCGCTCGACGAATGTGTTTATGCGGCGCTCGGTAAGGGGGCGTGGCATATTGTCGGCGGCGCGGCGCCAACACCCGCCAGGGTGTCGACGCGAACTTCGCTTTCCGAAGGCGTTTTTCTTACCTCACAAGTCGATACGTTCGCTCGCCGCAACGCCAGAGATGCTTTTTTTGCGCTCGAAAAGGCGGCCTCCCTCACCCGCACTTGGGGCGATTGTTATGGCTACCTGATGGTGGCCACCGGCCGGGCGGATGTTATGGTCGACCCGATGATGAACCTCTGGGACGCCGCCGCTATTTTGCCCGTTCTCCAGGAAGCGGGCGGAGCCTTTACCGACTGGCAAGGAGCGCCTGTCGTTACCTCCGGGGAAGGAATCGGGGCGGCGCCCGGCGTCTTGCAGGAAGTGCTCGAAATCACTCGCCGCTTTCCCCGTCTGCCGAAAGCAACTTAATCTCGCGAAAGCAACTTAGACGCCAACGCGTCTAACTTCTCCAAGCCCAGGTTGCGATCCACGGGATAAAAGCCGGCGTGGTATTCCACCACTTTTCCGCTGCGGTCGAGCACGACGTATGCCGGCAAATGGTCTTCGGCGGTGCGCGGGTCGCCGAAGCGTTTGAGCACCTCGCCCGAATCTTGCAACAGCGGATAACTCAGATTCATAAACGCGCGAAAACGCCGACCGCTGGAACGCGATGTACGGCGGTCGGCTGTTTCCGGAGAGCCGGCGTCGACTTGCACGCCATAAACCCGCAAACCGCGTTTGCCGTAACGACGATAAAGGAAATCGAGGTAACCGGCTTGCCCATACGGCTCCTCCAGCGGTTTTTCCCGATAGCTCCAAAAGTGCAACACGGTCACTTTTCCCAACAGCGCGGAATTATCGACCACCTCCCCGCCTAGCGACGTCAGGCGGAAGGTTGGCGCTGCGCGGCCCACCAACCGGTTTCGCATCGCGGCGATGCCTCCCGCCCGGCTGACCGAACGTTGCAGATCTTGCCGGGCCGCTTTCGCCACCGCCGCCAGTGGAGAATGCTCCGAATTTTCGAGCAGAGGCGGCAGTTTTTCCTTGAGCTTTGCCAGTTGGTCGTCGCTCCACCGCGTTTCCTTGCTTCGAGGATCGATCTTCAGCCCGTCGCGCAGGGAGATCCACTTGGCGAACGCATCGACTGCCGCCACGTAGGCGTTTGGTGAAAGGGAGTTGCGTTCGACCAGCTCGCACCGCAGCGTGTGTTTTTTGCCGCGTCCAAAGAAAACGGTCTCGCGGTAGGAAAGCACCAGCGGGCTGTTTTTGTCGACCCACATAGTGCGTTTCAGGCCATAGGTCGTGCTGGCTTCCACGCGCCAGGCGTCTCGCCCGGCGGCGCGGCCGTCGCGGGTGACCTCATAGGTGAGTCCGTCTGCGGCAAACTTGGCGCCCACCGCCAGCGGGGTATCGGTATGCAAAAAGAAAGCGGCCATGTTCTTGGCCGAAAGCCCTTGGCCATGATCGTATAGCAGAGCCGGCCCGCCACCGCCGCCCTTCCACTGGGCGTCATACGCCTGACGGCCGAAACGCTGCGCCCAGGGCAAGGCGCCGCGTCCTTTTTCTTCCACGCTCCAAAACATTTCGACGCCCGAATCGTCGGGCGGCGAGAGCCAGCAGACGAGGTCGAATGTTTTGCGAGTGAGGGCCGGGTCGCCTTCTTCGGCCTCCAAACGACCGGTGTACCGAAGTTCAAGCGCGCCGGTCGACGGCGCGCCCGCCCAGGTGCAGACGAGGAGCATCAGAGCAGCCGCATTCATGAGGGGAACTCACTATGGAAGGAGGGGGGGCCACAGGCGGGAGGATTCCATTCTAACATACTCGGCCCCAGACTCCATGGAGCCGATGCGATTCGGCGTAACCGGGCGATTCGGCGCCCCTCAGTCCATTGGAGCCGCTCATTTGTCAATAGTTATTTGTCAATTGTCATTTGACATTGCTTTCGGCCCGATGGCGTTTTCAGTAATCTGCCCATAATCTGAATCACATGAACTGCAACACCAATGAGCCGCTCAGTCGAATCGTCCGCATTGGGCGAGTTTCCCATCGCCCCTTTCAATGATAAATGACAATTGACAAATAACTATTGACAATTGTTCCGCCCGCGCCGCGTGCGGGGCTTGTCTAACGAGCGTTTTCAGTTTACCACAGAGTCGCTGTCAAACCAAAAATGCGAAGAGCGGGCCGCCTGTTCCGCTGAATGGGCCGATCGGCCAGGAGAAAAGCCATGGATATCCACCAACTGACGCGAGCCTTGCACATCAAAAACGATTCGAAAATTGTGATGCTCGTGTCCGATGGCCTGGGCGGCCTGCCTCTCGAACCGGGCGGGCTGACCGAACTCGAGACCGCGAAAACGCCGCATCTCGACGTCTTGGCGGAGCGAGGCGTTCAAGGGGGGAGCATTCCCGTACTGCCCGGAATCAGCCCCGGAAGCGGCCCGGGCCACTTAGGACTCTTCGGCTACGATCCGCTGCAATACGTGATCGGTCGCGGCGCGTTGGAAGCCACAGGCATCGGGTTTGAACTGCAGCACGGCGATGTCGCGATCCGCTGTAACTTTTGTACGCTCGACGCGGCGGGCGATATTTCCGATCGGCGGGCGGGTCGGATCCCGTCGGAAGAAAGCGCGCCGCTGGTCGAGAAACTGCGCGCCGTGAGCATTCCGAACATCGAGATTTTCGTCGAGCCGGTGAAGGAGCACCGTTTTGTGGTGGTGCTGCGAGGAGAGGGGCTCGACGGCGACGTGGCCGATACCGATCCTCAAACCACCGGCGTGCCGCCCCTTATTCCGGAAGCTCGCGACGCCGGCAGCGAAAAAACGGCGGAGGTTGCGGCTGAGTTTTTCAAACAGGCGATCAAAATTCTCGCCGGGCAGCCCCGGGCCAACGGACTCACCATGCGAGGTTTTTCAGCCCGGCCTCATCTGCCCAGCTTCGAGGAAGTTTACGGACTGCGAGCCGCCGCGATTGCCGTTTATCCTATGTACAAAGGGTTGGCTCGGCTTGTGGGGATGGATATCGTGGGCGCCGCAACCACGCTTTCCCAGCAAATGGACGTTCTGGCCGAGAAGTGGGCCGACTACGATTTCTTCTTCATCCATTACAAATACACCGATAGCACCGGCGAAGACGGCAACTTTGCCGCCAAGGTCGCCAGGACCGAAGATCTGGACGCCATCGTTCCGCAGATCACGGCGTTGGATCCCACGGTGTTGATCGTCACCGGCGACCACAGCACGCCCGCCCACCTGAAAAACCATAGCTGGCACCCCGTGCCGACGCTCTTGGTATCGGACCACTGCCGCACCGACCAATGCCGACAATTCAGCGAACGCGAATCGGTGCATGGCGGCTTGGGGCAATTTGAAGCCAAACATTTGATGACGCTCGCCTTGGCCAACGCCGGCCGACTGGGGAAATACGGCGCTTGAACGCGACGCGGGTTTCATGCCGACATGGGCCGCTTGACTCCCTCGCCTGGACGGGCTTAAACTGGGTGGTTTGCACTCCGCGAGTTGCTGTCGAATTCCTGGCCCATGGCGCCTCCGTGCTCCGGTTGAACAGGAGTCTGTCGTTACACGCTTTCTTGAACGGAGCGTGGTTCGTCGCGTCTGTCGTTTATACACAAATGCAAAGAGACAATGTACGAATGGCCTTCCAATGCCGTCGATCTGTTCCCGGAATATCCTGTTTCGACGGCCTTGGAAGGCCGTCGTACAACATATGTATAAACAACAGGTCGCCGCATAAATCAGGGCGGCCGTTGATCTTTTCCCGATTGGTGTAGGAGCCCTCGTGTGGCTGGAACGTGCGTTATAGGTCTGCAATGGGGCGATGAAGCTAAAGGGAAGCTGGTCGACTTACTCACCCCGAATTTCGATATCGTGGTGCGTTACCAGGGCGGCGCCAATGCGGGTCATACCGTGGTGGTCGGCGAAAACACCTACAAGCTGCATCAGATTCCCAGCGGTATTCTCAACCAAGGCGTCGTGAATGTCGTGGCGCCGGGCGTGGTGCTGAACCCACGAACCGTGCTGGAGGAAATCGATGGTCTGCTTTCTCGCGGCCTTCCCCTGGAAGGTCGTTTGATGCTCAGCGACCGGGCGCACGTAGTCATGCCTTGGCATGCCGCCGAAGACGCCGCCTTCGATAAAAGCACCGCCGATGGTGAGAACATCGGCACCACGATGCGAGGCATCGGGCCTTGTTACCGAGATAAAGTAGGCCGTTCGCACGCCGTGCGTTTGGGCGACATGCTCCGCGATGACTTTCAGCAACGCATTGCCTGCATCGTGGATTTCAAACGCGGTATTCTCGCCGCATTGGGCGGAAAGGACGCCGAACTAGACGCCGCCGCAATCTTTCAAGATTACCACGCCTACGCCGAGAAACTGAAGCCCTATATTGCCGACACCACCGCCTATCTGCTGGATGCCGTCGAAGACAACAAACGGCTGCTGTTCGAGGGCGCCCAAGGCGCCTTGCTCGATATTGACCACGGCACTTTTCCGTTTGTCACGAGCAGCAACAGCTCCGGGGTGGGCGTTTCTTCGGGATCGGGCGTGCCGGCGCGTTGGGTCGACAAAGTGATTGGCGTCATTAAGGCGTATTGCACGCGCGTTGGCGGCGGGCCGTTCCCCACCGAATTGAACGACGAAACCGGTGAGCACATTCGCGTCGAGGGCAATGAATTCGGCACCACCACCGGCCGCCCGCGGCGCTGCGGCTGGTTCGACGCCGTCGCGGCGCGATACACCGCCCGACTCAGCGGCGTCGACTCGCTTTCCCTCATGATGATGGACGTATTGAGCAAACTGCCCGAAATTCAGGTTTGCACCAGCTATGAAATCAACGGCGAACGAACCCAGCAATTTCCCAGCCATGTCGACGACCTGCGCAGCGTGAAGCCGGTCTACGAAACACTTCCCGGCTGGCGCGAAGACGTCACCGGCGTGCGGCGGCTGGAAGATTTCCCCAAAGCCGCTCGTTCTTACATCGCTCGGCTCAGCGAATTGGTGGAGCAGCCGGTTGCATTTGTTTCCGTCGGACCCGACCGCGCACAAACCGTGTTTGTCGAAAAATAGGATGCTTCAGGAAACTTTACCTTCTAACACAACTTGGTAGGTCAGCATCAAACTCCGTGTTTGAAACGCCAAACAGGGGTTATGTTAGGAGCTCTTCGGGTCGTTCGAACAATGAGCGTCGCTTTCCTCTGCGAAAGGCGCCTATAAGACACTTGTTCCTCGAACGCTCCTTATTCAAATTGCCGGCGGTTTTTCCAGCGAACGCCACGCGCGTAATAGTAGAAGGACGAACATGTTCACAGGACTCGTCGAAACCCTGGGCGCGGTTGTCTCGATCGAAGACCAACCTCCCGGCGTGCTACTCACGATTGCAGCCGGCGCCATTGCCGAAGCAGCGGCCATTGGCGATAGCATTTCGGTGAACGGCTGCTGCCTGACGGTCGTCCGCCGCGGGGGCGATGGCTTCAGTTTTGAAGCGGGCGAGGAAACGCTCCGTCGCACCAACTTGGGAAAACTTTCCTCGGGGAGCCGCGTCAACCTAGAGCGTTCCTTGCGTTTGGACGACCGCCTGGGCGGCCATTTCGTTTCTGGACACATCGACGGCGCCGGCCAACTTATCGAGAGAATCGACGATCAAGATTGGTCAACCTTCTGGTTTGCAGCGCCGCCGCAATTGATGCGCCAAATGGCCGAAAAAGGTTCGATTGCCGTCGACGGCGTCAGCCTGACCTTGGTCGACGTGCAAGACGACCGCTTCAGCGTGGCGCTGATCCCACACACTTTGAACGTCACCACGCTGGGCGCGCTGCGCGTGGGCGATGCTGTCAATCTAGAAACCGATATTCTGGCCAAGTACGTGCAGCGGCAACTGGCGTACGGCGACGCGGAAACGGAAAAGAAGTAGGGTGGTTGCTGGCGAGATTGCAGTTGCTGGCGAGATTGCAAAAGTTCAGCGGCGAGTCACGAAATTCCCGCTCAGGCGGCGGATCAGGCTTCGCATTTCCAAGGCGCTGATCGTGGCCAACACGCGGTGAACGGTCGAGGTCGGTTCGTTGTCTACGGCGTCGAGCACTTGGCGCTCTTGTTCGTTCAGAGCGAGTTCACCCACATGCTTCACTTCGCCGCCGTCGGCGCGCTCGGCGGGCGCCGCCAAAGGTCCCAACTCTTCGAGAATGTCATCGATGTTTTGCACCAGCTTGGCGCCGTCGCGTATCAATTGATGGCAGCCTCGCGACATCCGGCTATCGATAGGACCCGGCATGGCAAACACTTCCCGCCCCTGCTCCATGGCGTGCCGAGCCGAGATCAAGGCGCCCGAACGCTCCGCCGCTTCCACCACCAACACGCCCAAACTCAAACCCGTAATGATGCGGTTCCGCTGCGGGAAAGAGCCGCTCAAGGGCGGACTCAAAGGATGCGTCTCACTCACCAGCGCGCCGTGCGCGATGACCTCGTCGGCCAGTTTTTTGTGCTCGGGAGGATAGATTTGCAGCACGCCGCTGCCCAACACCGCGATCGTTCGCCCGCCGGCTTGCAGCGCGCCGCGATGGGCGACGCCATCGATGCCGCGCGCCAGTCCGCTCACAATCGTGAGGCCCGCGCGCGCCAGCCCCGCCGCCAAACACTCCGCCTGCCGCCGTCCATACGCCGTGGGATGCCGCGTGCCCACGATCGCCACGGCGAGCGCGTCGCGGGGCGTCCAGGCGCCTCGGCAGTAGAGCACTCCGGGCGGATCGTGGATTTCCTTGAGCAACGGCGGCAGGGAGTCGTCGATGTCGGTGAGCAGAGCCACGCCTTTGTCGGCGCACAATTGCAAGATGGGCGCGACATCGATTTCATCGCGCGCCGCGACAATATTTCGGCACAGCTTCGCGCCCACGCCCGGCAAACCTTGCAAGGCGTTGGGGGAGGCGTCGAGCGCGGCGGAAGGATCGCCAAATCGCTCCAGCAAAACCTGGCGAATGCGCGGCCCCACGCCTGTTACGAGCGATAGCCGCAGGGAATCTTCCAAACGCTGATCAGAGGATTGCGAACCTGACTCCGACACAAACACATCCTCGCCTCAGGAAGATTCAGAAACACGACGCCGATCAGCCCCGCCAGCAAACATGCATTCTCACCGCGGGCGGCGGAAGATGCAAATCGGCGGGAAGCGAAAACTCGCCGGAGGTCTGAAACCCAAATGAGCGAACACTCAGTAGTTCCAAGTTTGGCCGAATTTCGTTGGTCGCCGCAAGGCGAATACCCCGCAGGGGTTGTATATCATAGCCCAGGGTAAGCGGCGTTGCCGCGCTACCCTGGGACACCGATGATTCGAAACAGGCAGAACTCCGCAGGGGTTCCACAATGTGAAACCTCACAATTCCTCGCTGCCTTGACGACTGTGCTACCCCCGTGGGGTTGGGCTTGGTTTTCGATATCAACTATCCCACCGCGAATAACCGATATACGGATACGAAGACGGGAAACGCAGGTCGCCAAGAGGCAGAGGGCCGCAGAGAAGAACGAAATGACGAAAGGCAAGAAAATCAAATCTCGGCGATGTTCATCGGCTGTGCGATTGCATTGCATCGTCAACTTGAGCCGAGATGATTGGCGCCTGCCCTCTGCGCCTTTGCGTTCTCCGCATTGAAATGCCCGCCTGGAAACCGTCGAACAATATCTGAACTTCCGCCCAGGGCGTGTGGAATTGGGATCGCAAACTGTCCGACAGATCAAAATCCGTGAGCGGCTCGTAAATCCTCATCCGCCGCTGAGCGTACTTCTCCACCGGCGCTTCCCGCCCAATGCGCGCAACTCCCATTCGCAGGACTACGGCTTGATCTCGAAAATGGCTTCGATTTCAACGGGTATTTTTCCCGGCAGCGAACCCATACCGATGGCGCTGCGCGCCGCCACGCCATGGTCGGCGCCAAAAACGTCGGCAAACAATTCGCTGCAGCCGTTAATTACGGCTGGATGGTTTTCAAAATCGGCCGTGCTATTAACCATGCCCAACACCTTGATCAGCCGCACGACGCGGTCAAGGCTTCCCAAATGAGCCTGTAGCGTGGCCAACAGCGCCAAGCCGGTTTGACGGGCGGCGTCGTAGCCGAATTGCTGATCGACATCATCGCCAACGCGGCCTTTCAGCAAAGTGCCGTCCGCCAGCAGCGGTCCATGCCCTGAAAGATACGCCAAGTTGCCGATAACAACCACCGGTTTATAGACGCCCATCGGCTTCGGAGCGGGCGGCAATTCCAAGCCAAGTTCCTTGATTTTTTGCTCAGCGCTCATTCGTTCGCGACTCCTAGGTGATCGGTTCCCGCTCGGGTGCGGTAAAAGAATACACGGTGTGAGAAGGGCAGAATACCAACTTTTACGGCCCACCGCGATGCGGCCAAACCGGGCGTTGGAAAAAACGCACGCCGTTGGCGCGTTCCTAATACCGCGTTCTGCTACGTTTGCCCATCTGATGGATAAACTTGGGCGGGGTCGACCAAACGCTCGGCGACAATCTGCACGCCGTTTTTGTCGACGCGGCGAAAAAAACACGATTTGTAGCCCTCGTGGCAAGCCACGCCCGCCTGCCGAACGCGAAGCAGAATTGTGTCGGCGTCGCAGTCGAGAAACACGCCCTCCACCTGCTGCACGTGTCCGCTCTGTTCGCCCTTCCGCCAGAGGCGTTTTCGGCTGCGGCTCCAATACACGGCGCGGCCGGTGCGCAGGGTTTCCTCATACGCCTCGCTATTCATATAAGCGAGCATCAGCACCTCGCCCGAATCCGCGTCTTGGGCGATAGCCGGCAAGAGGCCGCCGCCGGCTGCGAAGTCGGGCCCCGAAGTTATTTTTTTTGACATTGCCCTCAATCCTCGAACACTCCGCGGGAGAAAACCGCAATCGGCCTGGAAATCGCTGTGATTCGCCCAATCGGCAAAGCTGGCCGGGCAACCATTATAAACCCGACCGACCGACAAAAATCATGCACGCGCCGCCCCCACATCGGCGCCCGAATGATCCGCGCCGACCGCACCAAACGCGTAACAGGCCGCTTCAGCGAAGTTTTGCTGCTTGCGGCGTCTATCGACCGATGATTCATGCAGCGAGTATACCGTAAGCGAGGGCTGCTGTTGTGCCCCTTGCGATTCTGATCGATCATGCGTTGGTTCGGCCCAAGATGACGGTCGGGCGGAAACCAACCGTTCGGACCCAACGTGAGAAAGGGATCTGCCTTGAATTGCACCCTCAGTATTATTTTGCCGGTCCATAATGCGGAGCAATCGCTTCATTCCCGCGTGGCCGAGCTGCTCGAGTTGTTGCCCGAAATGTCGGACCGATTTGAAATTCTCATCGTCGACGACGGCTCGACCGATCATACCGGTGACGTGGCCTGCGAATTGATGCGCCAATTCCCTCAAGTGCGCGTGCTGCACCATCGCATGCGCACAGGCATCGCCCGATCGACCCAACTCGGTTTGGAACAAGCACAGGGCGATATCGTATTCGTACACGACGAACGCACGCCGTTTCGGGAAAGCGACCTGCGCAGCCTCTGGGCGATGCGGCACGATGAGCAACTCGTCATGGCCCGCGCCGACCAACAGCCTCGCCCCATCCGACCCGCCTTGATGCGGCAACTCATGGCGTGGGGAGCGGCGATTGAGCAGCTTTCCGCCCAGCAGGGTGAATTCGGCGGCATGCAGATGATTCGCCGCCGCGCGATCGACGAACTGCGCCAACAGCCCCGCGCCCAAGACCAATTGACGCCCTCCATGACCCGCACCGACGCCGCGCCGAACGCCGACCATGGCTTGGATTTTCTCGCGCAATTGCGGGAACTCGCCGTTGGCGAATAGCAGCGCCGCGTGGGAAGCTGACTCTCAGTGACGGTGGTTGCCTGCAACACGCTACGGCGCTGTAGCGCGAGCGCCGTTGGAGTTCACGCTTTAGCGTGCGTCCGACAAAAAGCACGCTGAAGCGTGAACTCCAACGGCGCAGTCGAAGACGGTTCCTTTTTTTTCATTGCGCCGTTAAGTCTCGCGACGCACGGCGGTTTTGAAGATGGTAAAAGACTTTCCATTTTCAAAAATGGGTTCCGCAATGATTGATCGCATCGGACCAACCCGCCGACCAAACGCCCGCGCTCGCGGATACCACCAGTGGCGTTCGTTGCTGTTCATGCATTGGCCGGTTTCGGTCGAGACGCTGCGGCGGCTGACGCCCGCCTCCTTGGATCTCGACCTGTTCGACGGCGTGGCGTACGCGGGCATTGTTCCGTTCGCCATGCGGGGAGTGCGTCCTCGCTGGTGGCCAAACGGTTTGTCGTTTCAGTTTTTGGAAACCAACGTGCGTATTTATGTTGTCCACGACGGCCGGCCGGGCGTCTATTTTCTTTCTCTGGAAGCCGCCTCCAGCTTGGCGGTTTGGACGGCAAAAACCTTCTGGAGCTTGCCCTACTTCCGGGCCGATATGAGTGTTGCGCGCCAGGGCGACGTCATGCAATACCACTCCCGCCGGCGCCACGGCGGCGTGCAACACGACGTGACGTTTCGCATCGGCGAGGCGCTTGCTCCGACCGACCCGGCGTCGTTGGAGTTTTTCTTCCTCGAACGATACTTCTTGTTCGTGGAGCACGCCGGCAAACTGCACGCCGGGCAAGTTCACCACGCGCCGTATCCTGCGCATCGGGCCGACGTTTTGGAAATCCACGATGATCTCTTAACCGCAGCCGGGCTCACAGCAGCAACCAACTCTCTTGCAGCAACTGAGCCTCGTGCAGCAACTGAATCCAGCCTCCGCGACCGCCCACCGGCTTTCGCCCACTACTCGCCGGGCGTCGACGTCGAAGTGTTCGACCTACACGAAGTTTGAGTTCGTCGTGGCCCGTTCGCGGCGGGTCGTGAAGCGTGTCTTCGATGATTCGAACCGCCTGATGCCACGACGATCATTCGTTCGACTCGCGT
>QIKY01000243.1 GCA_003233175.1 Planctomycetaceae bacterium
TTTTTCATCCGCAAGTCAAGGTCGATAAAGTCAATCCAGATCACGATTTAACGATGCCAGCCACAGTCAACATGGCGCTGTCCAGTTAGGACCGTTCGAGGAATAATTGTCTGGTTTTCATGGGCAAGGAAGAGCCGAATTTGTCAATAGTTATTTTTCATTTGTCATTTTTCATTGAAGAAGGAGAAACAAGGATGCGAAACAAACCGATGGCCAATGACAAATGAAAAATAACTATTGACAAATGACTTGCCCAATTCTCGGGCGACACTAAATTCCCGAACGGTTCGTGGCGTCGGCCGGAAACGTACGGTTGCATTTCCGGCGCCTGTGCGGAGCAATTCGCTACCGATTTTGGACTGCCCATTCTTCGCGGGAGAAAAAGGGCGCACGCGAAGACGAACACAAACACGAACGAGCGATGCTAAGGACCTGTCCACGATCTCTTCCGTGCAATGGTGATAGGGAATTCTCATCAAGCCGGAGGCTTGGCAGCCATTAGCCGGTGGTCGAGCGCAGCGAACACCACCGGTTGGCCGGCGCAACGAATGATGCATCCCCGGGATGCTAGATGCAGCGCCCTGAACGGCGGTCATCGATTACGCCGCCCATTGTCGCCAGCGCACCTAGCATCCCGTCGGGATGCGGAATGTCGGCGGCTCGTTATCCGGCGGTGTTCGCTGCGCTCGACCACCGGCTAATGGCTTTTATCCTTCCAGGATATGAAACCAAGGACGCCAAACCTCTTCGGCCTGGCCCGCATCCGAAAAACACGGAATAGATCGTGGACAGGGACTTAGCTTGCACGGGTCTCACTTCTCGGCAACCAACACCGCCGCCCAGGGGCTCTTGCTGGGCGCCGCGAGACGCAGCACCCGGCCGCCAGACGCCTTGCGTTTCGGCCCCCACTGGCCGTTGCCGATGTTGATCCAACGCAATGCGAATTCTTGCCGATGGGCCGTTAAGTCGAGCCCCACCGATCCGCCCGAGGTGAAATACAAAACATACGCGTCGCCTGGGCGGCAAGCCAGATACGCCTCATCGGGAGCGCGGTCGTGGAGCAGGTCTTGCCGGGGTTGGATGTCCCACCAGTTGACCAGCGAACCCACTTTCCTTGCCGCCTGGAGCGACGCCTGGGCGATCGGTTGCAGTCCGTTGCCGGCGCCGTCGCGATGAAAGCGGGCCGATGCGCAGCCGGCGAGAATATTTCTCCAAAACCGCTCGACGCCGTCCGCCGGAGTTCCCGAACCCCAAGAAGTTTCGCCGCTGCCGTAAATCTTGGTGTTGTTCAAGGGACGCGGGTGCTTGCGAATTTCACGCCGGTACCATTGCAACTTTTCCCAATGCGTCTGGTCAAAGTTGCGGCTATTGACCTGCGAAATATCGATAAACGAGTACGTTTGCGGGTCGTCCAGCGCTTGGCGAATCTTGGCTGATTGTTCGGGTTTGTATCCGTTGTCGAACATGTCGGTCAGATAGACGCTCACGTTTTTTTCCCGGGCCCGACGACGAATGAAGTCGATCCAATACTTCCCCCACAAAGGCGAGGAAGACGTTTCATTGTTCATGCAATAAAGCACGTTGTCGTGCGCCAAACTATACGAGAGCAGCTTGGCCACGAACCGTTCTTGATACTTGCGAATGACGTCGTACTTTTTTTGGTAGTGCGGCGAACCGGCAACGCTGTGGAAAAACGGTTGGCGGTCGCGCGAAGGGTGCTGTTTGGAATACTGCGTCGCCAGACCCGACTGCTCAGACGTGTAGTTCACGTTGTTCGCCGGATTGTAAGGATGCTTTCGCCAATGGCCCGCGCCGCGAAAGTCGGTGTAATCGAAGCGATCCCAGACTTCGATCTGCACGATCACGCCGCGTTGTTGTGTCCAGTCGAGCAGGTTCGAGAAACGGCGCCAGTATTCGTCGTTCCATTGTTCAAGATCGTACTTGCCGTTTTTAAGTTGCCGAAACGCATAGACTTCGAAGCCATGATCTTTTCGATCGCTCATCGTGTTGCGAATATAGTTTCCGCCCACACCCACGAGTTCATCTAGATGTTGCTTCAGGTCGGGAATTTGGAAGAGACTGTCGTCTTTTGTTCCTCCCAATAAGAGCAGTGGCGCGCCGTGATATTGCCAGTAGCGAGGATTTTTTTCGTAGGGTCGGATGCGACCCGCTTCGTCGGCGAACACGTGGTTGGCGAACACGCAGCCGGCCACAAAAACAATAGCCGCCGCCAAGGGCGAATTTAGTTGACGAATCATTGCCGGCCTTTCGATTTTTTCCGTTGATCAGGCGATACGTTGAGTATAGAACAAATACTCTCGCACCCCACATGTTTGTTATACGGAAATCTTGGTTAGCGTCGTATGGGAAAATTAGTGTCGGGTTTCGTTTTTTCACGGAGCGAAAGACGACCATGAAAAACCGCACGGCGCCCAACGAACGAGCACGCTTCGATGACACACGCCGCCGCGGAACAAGAACTCATCGCCCTGACGCACCAACTGTTGGAAAGTATTTCGGCGTCCGACTGGGAAACATACACACAACTTTGCGACCCCACGCTGAGCGCCTTTGAGCCGGAAGCGCGGGGGCATCTTGTGGAAGGTTTGCCTTTTCATCACTTCTACTTCCAACGCGAGGCGAAAGCGGCGGTGAACACAGCGGCGAACACAACGATCGCTTCGCCCCACGTGCGCATGCTTGGCGACGACGCGGCCATCATAAGTTACGTGCGGCTGGTGCAATTCTGGGCCGAAGACGGAGCAGCGCGAACTGCCGTGTACGATGAAACGCGTGTTTGGCGGCGGGCCGAGGGAAGTTGGCGGCACGTGCATTTTCATCGATCCTCCAATGCGAGCGAAGGTCTTTAAGGCGAGCGACGGATGAACATTTTTCGAATACAAGCACGAAGCGCAAGCGAGTGAATCAGCAAACGGTCATTCCGGCGCAGGCGGGACCCCAAAAAAAACGCACCGACTCCAACTGCGTGCGGGTAAGTTATTTTCCACCGCTCGCCTAACAGGAGGTTCTTCAGATGGGAGTCCTTTTTTCAGTCGCGGCCGGTTCTGCATTTCGGGCGGCGCATCTGTTATAATCGGTAAACGCTTCAGTCTGATAGTTGCAGTTTTCCCATCATCACCCACGAGATACGAATCATGAGACGCCCTCTCCACGCGGCCGCGATATTTACGTTTTCGATGTTGGTCGTTGCCGGCATCGGCGGTTTTGCCTGTTTGCAAGCGGCCGACAAAGATGGGCCGCTTTACACCGACCCCCAAAAAGCCGGCCCCGACTATGCCGTCCAAGGCGAGTACGTCGGCACGGCGGACGATGGCCAAAAAATCGGCGCGCAGGTCGTCGCCCTGGGCGATGGCGAGTTTGAAGCCGTCATTCTGATAGGCGGCTTGCCGGGCGAGGGCTGGAGCCGTGGCGATACGAAGCATAAAGCCCAGGGAACATTGAAAGACGGCGTGGCGGTCTTCGAACGAGACGGCAAGACGGGAAAAATCGCCGAGGGAAAATTCACCATCACCGACGAAAACGATCAGGTGTACGTGGTGCTGGAAAAAGTGGCTCGAAAAAGCGCCACCCTCGGCGCCAAGCCGCCGCAAAACGCAATCGTGCTGTTCGATGGCAAGAGCGCCGACGCTTTCCAAAACGGCAAGTTGGTCGGCGAATTGCTGGCGGCGAACTGCTTCACCAAACGTAAATTCCAAGACCACGCCTTTCACGTCGAGTTCCGCACTCCTTTCAAGCCCAATGCGCGCGGTCAGGCCCGCGGCAATAGCGGCGTCTACCTGCAAGGACGTTACGAAACCCAAGTGCTCGATTCCTTCGGCCTGGAAGGACTGAACAACGAATGCGGCGGCATTTATTCCATCGCCGAACCGATTGTGAATATGTGCTACCCGCCGCTGACCTGGCAAACCTACGATGTCGACTTCACCGCCGCGCGTTACACCGACGGAGAAAAAACGAAAAACGCGCGTGTCACGATCCGACACAACGGCGTCGTGATTCACAACGACCTCGAACTCACGCACGGAACGCCCGGCCGCAATCCGGAAGGCCCCGGGCCTTCGGAACTGTATTTGCAAGGCCATGGCAATCCTGTGATGTATCGCAATATCTGGGTTGTGGAGAAGTAGCCAACATTTGCCGATGCTTATGTAACCGCATGGACCCCCTCGTTTTGTTAAGGAGAATAATCGTCATGTCAGACGTAACCATTAAAGTTCGCGACAACGGCCCTTTGTTGGTTGAAGGTTCGATCAAAATTGAAGACGCCGAAGGTAATGCCTTCACAACGAATCCTGAAAAGCCGGTGATCGCGATTTGCCGTTGCGGCGCGTCGGCGAATCGCCCGTTTTGCGACGGCGCGCACAACCAAAGCGGCTTCGAATCTTGCGAACGCGCGACGTAAGGCGTCAACACCTGAAAAGCGTGGAGCGAGTGTTTGCGTCCAGGGTTGGCGTTTGAGAAGCCCGGCTTTTTGAAAAAGCCGGGCTTCTAGGCGGGAACGCCGTTTTCAGGGCTTCCTTGGTTGCGGAAATTCGGCCGTCAACATGTTATCCACCCGCGGACGAATTCGGTCGGCCGTGGTGCGTGCTGCGCAAATCGTCGTGCATGATGAACTTGCGCGGCGGGTGTGTGAAATCGGCCCGTTCGGCTGGCGTTTTCCCTGGGCGACTAGGTAGAATCGGCTGTCCTGGAGCGACGCCAAACATCAAAATTCGGCCCTTGTTGGGTGTTGTTCCCGTTGACAAAAATCTCGCTGATCACCAGGAGCCAGAGGCATGGAAGATACAACGCCCGTTTCACCAGATACAGCAGTTCCAGACGTCGCAGTTCCGGAAAAAGCGGTCGTGGAAAAGGCGGCGGAGCCTTTTGTCGGCCGTTGGAATAAGTTGGTCTCGACGACCAACTGGGATAAAGGCGCTATTATTCACCAGTGGCGAGAAACGTTACTCGCCACCGGCGCCCCCGCCACCGACTATTCCGACGAAGCCTGGAGCCAGTGCGTGGGCGGTGTGACCGGCCAACACGCCGGCCGCCTGCGACGCGTGTATGCACGGTTTGGCGATGCCGCCGAAAAATTCAAGCAACTCTTCTGGAGCCATTTTCAAGCCGCCCTCGATTGGGAAGACGCCGAAATGTGGCTCGAAGGCGCTGTGCAAAACAGTTGGTCCGTGGCAAAAATGAGGACCAACCGCTGGGAAACTCTCGGCGCGCCGGCCGACCTCAAACCCCGCGAAGAAGATGTCATTAGCACCGAAATCGATGAAGATTTCGAGCCCGCTCTCACACAAGACCCCGCCCACCAACAAGCAGCGACCGCTTTCGACGAATCGCAAGCGGGGCCGACGCACGAAGGTTCTGATTTTGGCGATGAGCCCTCCTCTGGCGCCGCTCTCGAACACGACGCCGCCATCGAACACGACGCCGCCATCGAAAACGACGCCCCGCTGTCGAACGTCGAACGCGTGCGGCACTTTGAAGACTTGCCCGACCTGCCGGACGATGTCATCGAAGCGGTCGACGCCTTCAAACTAGCGATTGTTCGACACAAAGCCGACGATTGGCGGGAAATCAAATGCGATGACCTCCTGCTTTGCCTCGATGCCCTCAAACAATTCGCCGCGGCGTCCGCCGACGAAACAGCCCCTTTTTAGACATCGCTTTTTCAACGTTCTGGGAAGTAGGGTGGAAAACGAATTATGGCAAACCTTACGCGCCGCGCAGCGCTGCAAAAGGGCGCGCTCTCCGTGGCCGCCGCGTTGCATATCTCGACAAGGAAAAATCAGGTGTTCGCCGCCGCCGGCCCGCCGGCCAGATTCACGATGGATTTACGGTGCGGATCCATCGGCGTGCGGGCCGACCAGCGAGCGGCCATTCGTCTGGCCCACGAAAACGGATTCGAGTCGGTCACGCCGAACCCGAATTTCTTGGCCGACCTGTCCGATGAATCAAGGCCGCAACTGCTCCAGGAATTGAACGACAGAAAACTGGTCTGGGGCGCGGCGGGGTTGCCGGTCGATTTTCGCCGCGATGAAAAAACATTCGCCGATGGCGTCAAACGTCTGCCCCGGCTGGCTGCGGGATTGCAACGCGCTGGCGTCACGCGCGTCGGCACGTGGCTGAGTCCGGCCCATGCCGAACTCACGTACATGGCCAATTTCCGCCAACACGCGAAACGTCTGCGAATCTGCGCCGCGATTCTCGCCGACCATGGTCTGCGATTTGGGCTCGAATACGTCGGTCCGAAAACGCTTTGGGCCGCGAAACGGCATAGTTTCGTCCACAGCATGGCCGAGACCAAGGAGTTGATCGCTGAAATCGGTCTGGACAACGTCGGCTTCGTGCTCGACAGTTGGCATTGGTACACGGCTCACGAAACGGCGGATGATCTGCGCACGCTCCAAAACCGAGATGTGGTCGCGTGTGATCTCAACGATGCGCCGGCCGGCATTCCAGTCGACCAACAAATCGACAACCACCGCGAACTCCCGTCGGACACCGGCGTGATCAACCTCCAGGAATTTCTGGGAGTGTTGCTCGAAATCGGTTACGATGGGCCGGTTCGGGCGGAGCCATTCAACCGAACTCTCAACGAAATGGACGACCAAGCCGCCGTCGCGGCAACGGCCAAGGCAATGCGGAAATCATTCGCCTTGGTGGGAATCGGCTAGAACAAGATTCACCTTTCCATCGTTCTCCATTGCCGCGATAGGTAAACGGAGCCTTGAATACCGATGTGCCGCCTTGATAGAATTTCGATAGCGATCGGATTCGCGATCGTGCTCTTCGCTCCCGCAACCACTCGCCACGGCCTGGCGGACGAATTGGCGGGTGTGACCGTCCGCCTTGAAGACGACAACAGCCCCGCAACGATTCGTGTGACGTCTGTTGCTCGGTACAAGGTCAAGATCAGCCTCGATTCCCAAGCCGAAAACAAGCCACTCGATATTCGCGTTGAACTTCCTATAAGCGGTCGTGATGCTTGGCCGATTGCGAATGTCGCGGCGTTCGATTCCAAGGGACGGCCCTTGGCTGTGCGGCGTGGCGGCATCGCGTGGCATAGGCTATTGATTACCGCACCGCCGGAACGCGGCGCGGTGATTGTCCAAACCGTCCAAGCAACAGACGACCGGCCGCAGCTTCCGCCGGAAAAAGAACGCCTCGCGACCGACTCCAACACAGGCCTGAACGCCACGATTTGCCGATGGCGCGATGGCCGGCGCGCTGCGCTCAGCATTCGGTTCGATGATTCACACCCCACGCATTTGAGTAAAGCCATTCCCATTCTAAATACATATGGATTCCGTGGGACTTTTATGGTGAACCCGGGCGGGCATTCGCCCAACAACCGACAGCGGTCTGCTTTCGAGGAGCGGCGGGCGGAATGGGAAGCTGTCGCCAAACGAGGACGACACGAATTTGCCAACCACACCATGCACCATCGTGGTGCGAAGAATGATGAACAGATGGAGCGCGAGGTCGGTGATGCGGCGAAGGCAATTTGGAGGCTGTTTCCCCAAAAAAGCAAGCTGGCGGCGCTGAACCTTGGCGGCGGAACGCAATGGGTGACAACCAGAACGTTGCAGTATTATCTCGATAAATATCATTTGTTCGATGCATCATCCAACTCGACCGGCATGGACGATGTGTATGGCAAGCGGGTTGCCACGTTTCGTCGATTGCTTGAAGCCCATATCGATCGTGGCCTTTGGTATAAAATCCACTATCATTATATCGGCAAGAACCTCAGTAGCAGCGAAGCGAATTTCCGAGCGGTGTTGAACATCGCCAAGAAGAATGAAGCTCAGCTATGGATCGCCGGCATGGCCGACATTCACAAGTATCAGACCGAACGGCGGAGCGCGCGACTGGCCATCGAAAGCGACGGTCCTTCACGCGTCAGCCTCCGGTTGTCATGCACAACAAAACCAGAACTCTATGATCAGCCATTGACGATTGAGGTCGTGTTGCCGAAGTCCTGGCTGGCCAACCGCGTGATGGTCAGGAATCGCGAAGGCAAGGCAATCGCGACCCAATCAAAACAGAGTAACGGCCAAACGCTACTGTATTTTGACGTCGCGCCGCGGAATGGGCTTTATAGCGTGGGAACGGAATAGGGGCGAAACCTGGGGGCGAAGTCAGAGAGTGGGGGACAGGGGACGCTCCAATGCGGCGTGCTCCCCCTATGGCCAATCCGTGTGTTATGGAACTCGCTTGGTTTATTTACGCCGTTGCGTCGGCGCATTCCGGAATAGCAACGCAATGAGCGAGTTCGTCTAGTTCGTCGATCGTGGCCAAAAGGGCGCTGAACTGACTGTTTGGCGCGATCGATTCCAGACGTCGCGCCGGTTCGGTGAAGTCGTCGAAGCCGGCCCCGCCGGCGGTTCCCGCCAGATTATGAGCCAACTGTGCGATCTGCCCACGGTCGCTCGCCCGGGCGGCTGAGTGCAGATCGTGCATCAGTTCCTCAAGCATGACGCCGAATTCCTGAACGATTTCCTGGAATACGGCAATCTGCGTGGGTAACGAAGAAATGAGTTTTTTGTCGCTTCGCTGCGGGCGGCTGGCGGTATCTTTCGTTTCACTATTGGGCGATGGAGTTGCTGCGTCCGCCAGTAGCTCGGCAATTTTGTGGAGGAAATCTTCGGTCACGATCGGCTTGGGCAGGTAGTCGGTGCAGCCGGCGTCGGTGCATTTTTTTCGGTCGCCTTTCATGGCGTGCGCAGTGAGCGCGACGATCGGCATGAGATGCCCTTGCCGCCGTAATTCCGAAGCGGCGGTGTAGCCATCCATCACCGGCATTTGCATGTCCATGAGGATCAGGTCGTAGGTGTTTTCGTTCGCCATCTGGACGCCGATTTCACCGTTTTCAGCGATCTCGACCTGTTCAACCCCGGCACATTGCAGCAGGGCCACGAACAGCCTTTGATTGACTTCGCCGTCTTCCACGATCAGGATGCGCGCTGGAGGCAGAACTACGGCTGCGGTTTCGCTTTTTTTAGTCGTTTCAGAATTCGCGAGCCCGTCGGCGTTGGATAACTCGATCAGCGCTATTCCATCGAGCGGACCGACATCAATCCTGATCGTGAACGTACTGCCAACGCCCAGTTCGCTTTCAATGGTGAGGCCGCCACCGAGCGCCTTGGCCAGTCGTCGGCTGATGGTGAGCCCCAGCCCCGTCCCGCCGAATTGGCGAGTGATTGAGTTGTCGGCTTGCGAGAACGGGTCGAATATGGCGTCTAGTTTGTCGGCGGCAATGCCGACCCCGGTATCGATAACGTCGATTCGCAGAAGGTTTTTCTTCCCTTGTTTTTCCATTCGCGAGACCAGGCGAACGCCCCCCTCTGCGGTGAATTTAATGGCGTTCCCGATCAAATTGACCAGTAACTGCCGTAGCCGCGTGGGGTCTGTTCGAATGGTTTCCGGCAACAGCCCGACCCACTCATTTTTGAGCCAGAGGCCTTTCTCGGTGGCCGTTACGCGAAGCAAGCTGATGGTTTCCGCCATGATGGCCTGTGGCGAATACGCAATGCACTCTAGCTCCAGCTTACCGGATTCGATCTTTGAAAGATCCAATATATTGTTGATCAGCGAAAGCAAGTGTTTGCCGCTGGAGCGAACGCTCGCCAGATGTTCGAGCCGTTCGCTGTCGGTCAGTTTGGCGCCTTCCTTGATGAGTAGGTCGGTGAAGCCGATCACACCGTTGAGCGGCGTGCGAATTTCGTGACTCATATTGGCCAGAAATTGAGATTTTGCAATGTCGGCGGCGACCGCCCTGTTTTTCGACTCTCGCAACTCTTCTTCTATGCGATGCCGCTCGGTAACGTTGAGCATCACGGCAACGAAGGCCGGCCGGCCTTCAAAGATCGACTCATGCACCGTGCCTTCCACCGGGTAGAGCGACCCGTCTTTTCGCGAATGCTTCGTGGTGATGCGGATCGTGGAGTTTGCTCCTGCTCGCAAAGGCGCCAGCATCTCTTCAAACTGTTCCGCCGAGACTCCCGGTTTGATATCGTACGGCGTCAGCTCGCGAAGTTCGCGCATTGAGTAGCCGATATTCGTTCTGGCGCCTTGGTTGGCGTAGACGAATTTCAAGGAGCGGTTGTCGAAAACGTATATTTCGCTGCCGGAATGATCGAGAATTCTGCCCAAACTGCCAGCCTGTTCGGCGGCTCGCCGGGCCTTCTCTTCGATCTGATGCGCTGCGCGAAGCGCGTTTTTGGTTTCTTCGAGTTCTTCGATGATTTCGGCTGAGTTGACCAGGGCGTCGGCCTGCGATAGGGCAAGGTTTTGGCTCCTTCTCTCGGATTCGGCGAGGCGAGACTCCGACTTCTCCAATTCCCTTCGTACTTCAGCAACAATGATTTCAAGCCGCTTGAGTGATAAAGCTTCGTCGGCGCGTGCGTCTGGCGAAGGCTGGCTGGAAGCTTCGCCGCGATCGAGAGTTTGTCGCGATTGTGCGTCAATGGCGGCAAACGCCTTGCTCATTTGCGGTGAGAGAGAGTCCTTGATCTCGTCGAGCAAGGAATGTATTTTTGAAAACGAGTCGTTCGCGCCAACCATGATGCCGTGCCTGACTTCCCCTGCCCTCTCCCGTCCTTTCGGGCGGACAGATTCGGTCGAATCACAATCTACCTCGGCAAGGCGGGACATTCAGTTTTCCACTGCTGTTCCAATCATAGGTTACATAACCACGATGTGTTGTGAGCCTAGTCGAATTTGGGCCCTTAGGGCGAGCGGCGGAAAAAATCGCACAGCTCGCATAATCAGACACGATTATTTCGGCAACGCTTACGGCGCCGCGTTGGGAGAATCGTTCAGGTCTGATGCACGTAGGCAGATGCGGCGAATGCCGGCGGCGCGGCCGCTGGCGGGGTCGATGTCAACGATGGCGCCCGCTAGGCGAACATCGCCGGTGGCGACGTGGAAGTAGGTCGGTTCGAAGGTGCGGGTGGTTTTCGAGACCGGTTCGATCTGCCGGCCCAGAATGCTTTCGTAGGGCCCGGTCATGCCCAAATCGCATTGGAAGGCGGTGCCGCCGGGCAAAATGCATTCATCGGCCGTGGGCACATGCGTGTGCGTGCCGACCACGGCGCTGACGCGTCCGTCGAGATAGCGGCCCATGAGTTGTTTGTCGCTGGTGGCTTCGGCGTGGAAGTCGAGCAGAATCACGCGAATGTGTGGCGGCAACTCCGCCAGAATTCGGTCGGCGGCCCGCCAAGGGCAATCGACGGGCCGCATAAACACCCGGCCCAACAAACTGAACACGGCAATTTCCACGTCGCCGCATTGAAAACTGGTCCATGGTTTTCCCGGCGCTTCGGGCGGGAAGTTGGCCGGCTTCACGATACGCGTTTCCTGCTCGTACAGCGGCTGCGCTTCCTTGCGGCGGTAAATATGGTCGCCCATCGTGATGCAGTCGACGCCTGCGTTGCGCAACCGATGAAAAATCTTCGGCGAGATTCCCGACCCCGAAGCCGAGTTTTCCGCATTCGCCACGACCACGTCAATCTTTTCCCGCTCACGCAGACCCGGCAATGCCCGTTCCACGAAACGGTAGCCTGGCTGCCCAACAATATCGCCAATGAGCAAGATCCTCACCCGACGCCTCCTTCGCTCAACGGGCGGTTTCCGTGTAACGAGATTCACGCAACACTGTCACCTTGATTTCTCCAGGATAGGTGAGTTGCTCCTCGAACGCCTTGGCGATATCTCGACAGATTTTCGCCGCTTTGGCGTCGTTGGTTTCCTTGGCGTTGGCGATCACGCGCAATTCACGGCCGGCTTGAATGGCGAACGCCCGCTGCACGCCGGGAAAGCCGACGGCAATTGTTTCCAATTCTTCCATGCGTTTGTTTCCCGCCGCGCGCCAGGACGCGAAGCGCTGCAAGCATCGGCCGCCGCCACCAAAACGGTATACGGCCGCTCCGACACGATTTGATCATGATGACCCAGCGCCGCATGAACGACCGTCTCGTTTTCGCCATGCCGCTTGAGCAGGTCGGCGCCAACTTTGGGATGCCCGCCTTCCATTTCATGATCGGCCGCTTTGCCGATGTCGTGCAGAAGTCCGCACCGGCGAGCCAGCGCCACGTCGTACCCCACCATTTCCGCCATCATACCGGAAAGAAACGCCACTTCCACCGAATGCCGCAACACATTCTGGCTGTAACTGGTGCGGAAGTGCATGCGGCCCAGCATGTGGATCACACGCGGGTTCAAGCCGCGAACGTCGACCTCTTGCGCCGCTTCTTCGCCCTTTTGTTGGATGAACTGCTCGATTTCCTTCTTGGTGCCTTCGACGATTTCCTCGATCCGCGACGGATGGATACGGCCATCGGCGATCAGTTTGTTCAGCGCCTGGCGGGCGATTTCGCGGCGCACCGGGTCGAAGCCGCTGACAATCACGACGCCGGGCGTATCGTCGATGATGACATCGACGCCGGTCGCTTTTTCAAACGCCCGAATATTTCGCCCTTCGCGGCCGATAATGCGGCCTTTCATTTCGTCGTTAGGAATATCGACGGAACTGGTGGTCGATTCAGAGGTGAGCGTGGCGGCGTAACGCTGCATGGTCATGATCAGCACTTCTCGGGCCTGCTCATCGCAGGTTTCCTTGACGCGCTTCTGGTGCTTGAGAATCAGGGAGCCGGTTTCTTCGGTTAGCTCGCGGTCGAGCATTTCCAGAAGTTGTTTTTCCGCCTCTTCGCGGTTCAGCCCGCTCGATTCGTGCAGCACTTGTCGCTGCATATCGAGCAGTTTGGCCAGCTCTTCATTGCGGCGTTGGGTGTCTTCGAGTTTTTCGGTCAGACGGCGCTGCGTAGATTCAACAATTTTCTCCTGCTTGCGGAGGTCGTCGCCTTGTTGCTCCAGCGCGATTTGGCGTTTGTCGAGCACGCGCTCATGATCTCGAAATTCTTCGCGGATCTTGCTGAAGCCTTCCTCGGCTTTCGCCTTCTGCTCGATCGCCTTTTCCTTGACTTCGAGTTCGGCTTCCTTCATTCGCGTGGCCGCGTCTTGATCGGCCTTGGCGAGAATTGCCTTGGCTTCGGTCTCGGCGTCTTTTCGGCGTAGGCGATCAAACAGTTTGATGATCACCAGGGTGAGAGCCGCGGCAACCACGGCGGCAATAATAATATGAACCGGATTCACGTTTCGCTCCCTCGCGACATGGAGCGCCGCTCAGCCGGAGGAAGATGTGCCGCAAGAGCGCACGCATTTCCCGCCGACAGGCTCATCGGTAGGAAGCCGGGAAACGTAAAACGCAAAAAGATCAGACGACTGTGAAAAGAAACATCGACGCGGGAAACTGATGTGGTTCGATGAAAACAGCAGCACCGCCCCGCATTTCGGCGTGCAACGGCATGTATTCAGGGGACAACACCCCCGTGCCAAGCTGCCCCGCCGGAAGGAGGGGCTCGCCATGTGTGCGAGGAAACCACAAAAATTCGCCGAATAGACCGCCTTTGAAGGACAGCCGCGAAGAATTCGGGGCTGTATCGTGAGAGAGGGGAAAAAAACCATCTCGAACGAAGGGAAAAACCTCCAGCGGCGACACATCGCGGAAGCATTCACCCCGTAGAAAGTGGAGCAGAAGAATGAAAAATTGTGCCATTCCACCTCTCCCTTGCGAATGTGCCGGAAAACAGTTGACTCGCGGAATCGCTCGTCTTAACAGTGCATGAACTTTCGCGTACACGTTTCCGATCTCCTCACGGAGGCCGAAAGCAGACGCCATTAAATATTTGTTCCTGTGAACGGTAGCCGCGCAGACTGCGCGGTTGCCACCGTCTCACTCAGATGTATGTTATCAGAGTTGTTCTAAACCGCAACTGCGTCTGAGCAAGGTTTTCGGGCTCGTCCTGAAATAAGGACCGTTCGAGGAAAAAGTGTCGTATTGTCACACGCGCCCTGAAAGGAAGAGGGATGGCCAACCGACCGGCTCTCGAACAAGAACTCATTGCGGCTTGGGCTCCCAGTCGTTGGAGTGATGTCGTGAGCGTGGTGGGTGTTTCCGCGGGGCCCGACAGCCTGGCGCTGCTCCGAGCAATTCTCGCCGTGCGTGAAAACGGCCCCGGCGAGATTGTTGTTTGTCATGTGAATCATCAGTTGCGGGGCGCGGAGTCGGAAGCCGACCAACGGTTCGTCGAACAGCTCTGCACAAGGCTGGGCGTTCGCTGCGATGTGCATCGGGTCGATACCGAACGTCTGGCGGAGCAGCAGGGCGATGGCCTGGAAGCAGCCGCCCGCGATGCCCGCTATGACTGCTTTGCCCGGTCGGCCCGCACTTTCGGCGCCCGCTATGTGGCCACCGCACACACCGCCGACGACCAAATCGAAACCATTTTGCAACGCGTCATTCGCGGAACCAGCCTCGCCGGCTTGGCCGGTATTCCCGCTCGCCGCCTGCTCAATGAGGCCGTCACGATTGTGCGCCCGTTTCTCGGCGTTCGCCGCCGGCAAGTGCTCGATTACCTCTCCGCCCAGAATCAAGATTTCCGCCACGACGCATCGAACCAAGACCCGCGTTTCTCCCGAAACCGCATCCGGAATGAACTGCTGCCTCTGTTGGCCCAGCAATACAATCCGCAGGTCGACCAAGCCCTGTTGCGGCTGGCAAAGTTGGCCGGTGAGGCCAACGCCGTGCTAGACGACGTCGTGGCGTCGCTCCAGGCAAAGTGCGTTCGCTATTGTGCGGCCGATGACAACTCAGCCGATGACAATCCAACACACGAAAGCACCACCGCCGGCGCCGTTGAAATCGACCTCCGCCCGCTGCAAGACGCCCCAGACTATGTGGTCCGGGAATTGTTTGTCTCGATTTGGAAAAAGAAAAAGTGGCCCCGCCAGTCGATGGGCATGGCCCAGTGGGAGCAATTGCAGCGACTCGCCATGGCGGCGGAAACCGCCTCGCCGCCCGCCATCACGCTGCCAGGATCTGTACGCGCCGAGATTTTCCCATCGGCCATGCGACTGACACGATAGTTTCCGGGCCTACATGGCGAACATACATCCGGGACAATGAATCGTTGCCGGAGGGAATCGTTGCCGGCGGGAATCGTTGTCGGATGAAATCATACTCGGATGTCGCTGGAAACCCAACGAACGATTATATTTTAGTCGCCCCTGGGCCATGGGTGTGCGCCCGATGCCGGTTATTCGCCTTACCGCTACCAACGGAATTGTGCCCAACGTTGGAACGACCGCAGGTGGTTTGACAACCTACTCAACTCGCTTTTTTGGAAATGGATGATGAGAAAACGTGTTCTACTGGCCGGGTTCTTCCATGAAACGCACACCTTTCTCGAAGGCGCGTTGGGCCTCCACGATTTCAAGGTGCAACGCGGCGGCGAACTCATCGACCGCTCCGGCGGCGGCGATTCTCCCATCGACGGACTGCTCGAAGTAGCCCAATCGCACGACTGGGCGCTCCTCCCGTTGGTCGACGTTCGCACGCTTCCAGGACCGATGATCGAAGACCAAGTGGTGGAGCTTTTTTGGCGGGAGTTTAAGGAGCGGGCAACGCCGCTGCTGGAAGAGGGCGTCGACGCGATCTATCTGATCTTGCATGGAGCAAGCGTATCGCGTTCGTTGGCGGATGTCGAAGGCGAACTGCTGGCCAGAATTCGCGCGCTACCCCAGGCTGCGAAATTGCCGATCTGCGGCGTGGTCGACCTCCACGCCAACTTTAGCGCAGCCATGGCCGCGCAAACGCAGGGTTTGGTTGCGTATCGAGAAAATCCTCATACCGACTCCAAAGCCGCCGCCGCCGCCGGAGCCGAATTGTTGGATCGCATTCTGGCTTCGGGCAAGCAGCCGCAAACCTACTGGCGCCACCCTCCAATCATGTGGCCGCCCACTGGCGTGGCGACCGCCGACAGCCCCATGCGCGATCTAGAAACCTTGGCTCGCTCGCTTGAAGAAACGCATCCTGATTTCGCCGCCGTGAATGTGCTAGCCGGATTTTCCTTCGCCGATACGCCGGATACCGGCGTGAGTTTCACCGTCATCACTTTCGGCGAAGAAGACCAAGCCCAACACGCCCTGGACGAGCTTTGCCGCGCAGCGTTGGAACTGCGCGAGGCCGGCATTCCGACCGACGCCCCGTTCGATTCCATTCTGCCGCAACTCACTCGCGATGATCTGGGGTTGGCCGTGATCGCCGAACCTTCCGACAATATCGGCGGCGGTTCGGCCGGCGACGGAACCGGGCTGCTGCGGTGTTTTGTCGAGCACGATTTACAGAACGCGGCGGTCGTGATCAACGACCCCGCCGCTGTTGCCGAATTGGGCAAAAGCGCCGTCGGCGATTCCCTACCTCTGGCCATCGGCGGCAAGATTTCCTCCCTCGACGTCGGGCCGCTGGAGCTTAATGTTGAGTACCTCTCGGCCAGTGATGGACATTTTTTACTCGAAGACCCGCACAGCCACCTAGCTTCGATCGGTTCGTCGAACATCAACATGGGGCCCTGCGCCGTGGTGCGGCATGGTGGCATTCGCATCTTGCTGACCAGTATCAAAACGCCGCCTTTTGACCTGGGGCAATTGCGCAGCCAGGGCATCGTTCCGGAATCGCTTTCCATATTGGGCGCCAAGGCGGCGGTCGCCCATCGGCAGGCGTTTCGCAACATGCCTTGCACGTTTTTTTCGGTCGATACGCCGGGGCCCTGTTCGAGCAATTTGAATTCGCTGCCGTTTCAGAAAGTGCGACGCCCGGTTTATCCGTTGGATCGTTAAACGCAGTCGGAAAGATAAGGTTCTTCATGACGTCGTTCGCGCCGTTGGAGTGTACGCTTTAGCGAGAGCGTCGACGAAAGAAACATGCGAAAGAAATCGTCCAGTTCATTTTCGGCTGGCAGCAGAAAAACCGCCTCGCCGCGGTTTTCATGTGAATATTTCAACGCAGAGAACGCGAGGAGGCAGAGGGCCGCAGAGGAAAATGTTCAGTCATCTGGGGCTAAGGTGGCAATGTTGTTCAATTGCACAACCGATGAGTATCGTCGAGATTTCCTTTCCTTTCGTCTCTGCGGCCCTCTGCCTCTTTGCGCTCTCTGCGTTTCCCTTCTTCGCAACCGGTAATCGATAATGGGTTATCTGACATAGAATAAATTGTTGTTTGTCGCAATTTGCCTCGCGACTGTGAACGGCTACGAAAAAAACATGCTCAAGCATGAACTCCAACCCTACGGAATCGCAACATGAAAATCACGAAGATCGAAACCGCCATTGCTGAAAAGGCCATGCCCGGCTTGCTGTTGCTGCGCATTCATACCGACGAAGGCTTTGTCGGTTGTGGAGAAACGTACTACGCGCCGCATGCGGTCGCGGCGATGCTCCACGATTGGATGGCCCGGTATTTATTAGGAAAGGACCCGCTCTCGATCGAAGCCCACTGGCGGTTTCTTTATGAACGCACGACCAATTTCGGTTCTCGCGGCGCGGAGCTGCGCGCCATTTCGGCGGTTGATTTAGCGCTCTGGGATATTTTCGGCCAGTCGAGCGGACTGCCCGTTTGGCAACTCCTGGGCGGACGCGTGCAAGATAAAATCCGCACGTACAACAGTTGCGGCGGGCCTTCCTACGGCGGCGCCTCCGAACAGGACCCTGGTCTCCGATCTTGGCCGGGGCATGGCGTGGTCGGCAACAAAGGTCCGTTGAACGATTATTGGTCGGCCATGCATGAGCCGGTGGCGTTGGCTGAAGAGCTGCTCGCCGAAGGTTATCAGGCGATGAAAATGTGGCCGCTCGATTTCGCCGCGCACAAACCGGGCGGCCCGCTGCATATCTCGCATGCCGATCTCGACAAGGGCTTGCGGCCGTTCGCTAAAATCCGAGAGGCCTTGGGCGATAAGATTGAATTGATTATCGACGGCCACGGTTTTTTTCAGCTTCCCGCGGCGCTGCGCATCGCCAAACGATTGCGAGAGTTCGACATCCTCTGGGCCGAAGACGTGCCGCGTATCGATTGTGTCGATACGCTGGCCGACTTCCGCCAGCAGGCGGGCGTTCCGGTGGCGGTGAGTGAAATGTTGATCGGTCCTGATGAATTCCGTTTGGTGTTGGAAAAACGCGCCGCCGATTTCGTCATGATCGATCCGACCTGGGTCGGGGGTGTTTCGCAAACGGCGAACCTCACGCGGCTGGCGCAGTTTTATAACGTTCCGGTCGTGATGCACGATTGCACAGGACCGCTCACTTTGCTCACCGGCGTTCACGTGGCCGTGAGTTCCTGCAACGTGGCCTGGCAGGAAAGTTTGCGGTCGCATGTGCGGGTGATTTATCCCAAGCTGATCGACGCGCCGATCCACCTTTCAGACGGCTACATTTCGCCGCCCGAACAACCCGGCTTGGGCGCCGCCTGGAAGCCCGAACTGTTTGACGCCGGGCAACCAAATTATCGGGCGACCGAGAAAACCTAGCCCGGATTATTCACGAGATCGACTCTGATAACTGCAAGTGGTGATATGAAACAACTTTGCGGCTATCTTACCCAAAACGCCGCGCAAATCAGCCGCCACGCGCTAGCGTCCGGTTCCGTGGGGAATTGCAACAACCGGACGCAAGCGCGTGGCGGCTGATGAATAATCCGGCCTAGGACGGTTCGTTCCTGAAACGGCGATTGAGAAGCCCGGCATTTTCAAAAAGCCCGGCTTCTCTGAGCTGCAACCGGGAAATTATTTCGAACTGTTCCTTACGCCAAGAGATCAATCGTGGGGCGGCCTTCGGCCAGTTCGTCGTCGGTGTTGGCGTCGTCTTCCGATTCGTCAGCGCCGCCGACTGATGTAATCACCGCAGGACGACCAGCGTTGCCCGCCCGCCCAGCGCCGGCCTTGTTCGCCGCCTCGTTTTGCTGCGCCAGTTCGGCGCGGGCCGTGGCTTCCATTTGGGAGGCCTGCGCCGCGACCGCGCGGTCTTGCCCTGAAGGTTCGGCGGGCGCCGAAGCCGCGGCGCGAATCACACGCGCCTTTTGCAAGGTGGCTTCGGGGTCGCCGGAAACCGGCGCCGTATCGATTTGAACTTCGCCGCCAATGGCGTAGCGGGCGCCATCGGGCCCCTGCTGGTACTCGAATGAAGGGCCGCCCTTGGCGTAAGGGCCAGCCGCCGCCAAATGGGCCTGTTCGTGCGTGCGGACTTCACGATCGCGCGTTTTCAACTCGTCGACTTGCGTCTGCTCCTCTTCGCTGAGCGTGAAAGACGCCGCCGCTTGTGCTTCTTTTTCCTTGAGTTGCTGTTCCGCTTCCGGCGAGATTTCAAGTTCCGCGGCGGCCTCTTGACCGTTGGCCGGCGCGAGCGCGAGCGCATCTGTCGAACCGGAACCGGCGCCAACAACTTTCACCGAGCGCGCTGCGGGCGCCGCGACGGTGAGCGGAGTCGTGAGTAAAATCGGTTGGACGTACACAGCTAGGGCGCCTTGTAGCAATCTCGACCATGCGCAGCGCGGAGGCGCCAACAAACGACAACGCCAGAGCGCGGGAAGAATCAAACCTACCTTTTTATCGGTTCGCCCCAACGCCGATATTTAAGCAGACACGCCTCCTTTCGCCGCAATTGGGTCGACTGGGAGGTTTGTAACGATCGTCGGAGTTCGCGCTTCAGCGTGCGTTGTCTTGTAGCCAGGCAAAAAACACGCTGAAGCGTGAACTCCAACGGCGCGGACCCTTTAAAGATCCCGCTCTCGCAATCTCTTCAAAACCCATAGGCGGTTTATGACGACCTTCGCACTCAGCGAGCGTCGCTGGCAGTTGTGTCGGCCCTTTTTTGCATCACCAATAGCGCTTCGTGGCGGTTTTCCGCCAGCCATCCTTCCCGATACAAAACCGTTTCGAGCGTGGGGAAAAGCGATGGAGCTTCGCCTTCTTCGAGCAGGAAACGTTGGGGAGGACGCCGGTGGCGTTCGAGGTTTCGCACGGTCGGCTGCAAGAGCACGAAATAACCGCCAGGGAGAAGCATGTCGGGAATAGCGTCCAGCAGCGGACGATGAAGAAAGTAGGCCGAAAGCACAACATCCCAACAGCCCGGCGGCGGCCCTTGTTCGACTAAGTCACGGGCGACGGTTTCGAGCAACATGTTTTCCGCTTCAGCCCTTTGCCGGGCCAGCGCCAGCCCGGCGGGAGAGATATCAACCAGCGTGGTTTGTAATCCTCGGCGGGCCAGCCAAAGTGCGTGTCGTCCGGCGCCGCCCGCCAAATCGAGCGCGCTGCCGCGCCGGGGCAGTTGCTTGTCCAGGGATTCGATCAAAGCGGAGGGACTTTTCGGCGCGGCGGCCGGATCGGCATATTTGGCATTCCATTTTTCCAGATCTTGCAACGACATAAAAACCTTCTTTTATCGTAAGGCCGAGAGTCCACGCTGTTGGCGTTGTTGGTTCAACTGCAAAAAGGCGCGGGGCTCCAATTTCAAAAACTTGAGCAACTGCGAAAGGCTGCAATGGAGCCGCTGGGCGGCTTCGGCGGCGTTCCAATCGCAGAGCGTGAGAACATCGAGGGCTTCGGCCAGCAGTGTGGGGAAATCGTCGTGGCTGGCGCGAATGTGAATGCGGCGTTTGACGCACCGCGACTGCCACAAAAGGCTTGGCTCGCCGCGTTCCGTTCGCAGGGAGAGGGCCAAGTTGGCGCGCAACCGAAAAATTGCCATTTTGCGATTATCGGCCTGACTACGACGCTCGGCGGCTTGCCCCTGAAGGCCGCTGGCGCGGTGTGTGAGTACGATGGCTGTTTCGACTTTGTTTCGGTGTTGTCCGCCAGGACCCGAGCGACGCTGCCGGCGTTGGTCGCATTGGGCCAGCAGTGCGTTCTCTGCCAACGCGGCGGGATGTGGGGTGAACTCAGGCATTGGGATAGGACTAAAGTTCGGGGCCTTGAATGGAGAGTGCGGCGGCGGCCAGCAGCAGCCCCAGAATATTCAGCAACACGATCATGAAGCCCACGCCGACGATCGTCCTGACGCCATTATCCCACATCTTTTTGTCCTTCCCAAGGAGTTTCGCCCGCATGCTCGCGACCACGCCGCAAACCCATGTCCAATGCAGCATCACGTGTAGTAGAAGAAGGAGCGTCAGCAGGCACAAAACGGCGAATTGCCACTGGCTCCATTGGTTGTAGTCGGCGCCCCAAAGTAGCCAGCCCTGGGAAATCGTGGCGGGCGGAAATATATAATTGAGCACGACGGAAAGAAAAAGCAGCACCACGAACACCGCCAACAGCGTGCAGTCGAGCCAAAAATTGAGGGTGGTTCGCGACATGGCATTCTCTCGAACACCGCGCTGCCGTGGAGGCGGAATTCGTTTGGGGGGGACGTCTTTGGGCCGCTCGCTTGTTGGAGCAAGCGGCCGTTAAAGTTGGTTGCCGGCGCGCCCCAATGGGCGCGGACCGGTATAATATACGCCGTTGGGCTGTGGCGTGCCCCAACCGTTGGTGGAATTTTAGCCGTCGCCCGTTGGCACAAATCACGCTTAAAAAAATCGTAGAGGACCGTCCGAGAAATAATGGTCTGATTTTCATGGGCCGGGAAGGAATTTATCAATAGTTATTTGTCATTTGTCATGGGAGGAAAAGATACAAAAATGCGAGGCGAGCAGATGGCCAATGACAAATGACCATTAACTATTGACAAATAACCTTGCGCAATCCCCGGGACGACACTAAATTTTCGACTATTGCCTATCTACCGCCCAAGGCGTCTTGCATGAAACCTTCTCATCTTCGCCCACTTACCGATTCCCCCTGGTTCTGGGCGCACGTCTTCGCGGCGGCGGCTTTGGCGGCGGTGCTGTTGCGGGGTTCGCACGTCCACCAACGGCAAGTTCAAATTGAGCGCAACGGCCAAGGGCGGCAACGCGCTCTGCTGCAGAATCCGGCCGATCAGGCGAAAGTGACGCTCTCCACGGACCGGCACACGCTTATTACCCTCCAGCCGTTGACCATTTTCCTGCTGTTCGTGTTTATCGGCAGCGGCGTTATGCTTTGGCGGCGCCGCTTGGCGCGAACGTTGCCCGAGCAGCGACGCTCCGTCTCACACTGTAAAGGAGAGGGCGAGCCATGAATTGGTTGTTCGAACAAACGATGCCCATCGTTCTGATGACTGTTTTTGGAATCATCCTGATGATCAGCGGGTATCTACAAACCGGCAAGCGGGGTTTGCTCCTGGGCGCGGGCGCCGTGGGCGCGATCGGTTTGTTGTTGCTGATTATCGGGCAGGTGATCGTTACCGAACGCGAAAAAATTCGCGAGACCATTTTCGCCGTGGCTGGCGCCGTTGCGCGAAACGACCTGCCCGGCGTATTGCGGCATGTGTCGCCGGAGTCCGACGCCATTCGCCGCCGCATTGAAGCGGAGTTTCCGCGTTTCGAGTTTGGCAATGTCAAAATCAAACGAAATTTGACCATTGAAATCGACGAGGCGTCGCAACCGCCGCGCGGCGAGGCGAACTTCAACGCGACGGTCGTCGTGAGCGACAAAACCGGCTTTCTAAAAGATCGTGTTATTCCACGGCGCGTCAAGGTGATATTCTTGCGCGAAGGCGAGCAGTGGTTGATCAGCGATTATGAACATGGCGATCCGCAACGAGGGCTGTAATGGGCGCCATCCGTTGGAGTTCAGCCTTGAGGCTGTTTTGGCGGCGGTGAAGAGCCCGACAGCACGCTGAAGCGTACACTCCAACGGCGCGGGGGCAGAGTTATTCCCCGCGCAAGGCGGAAATGAGCGGCGCCTGCAAGGTCGAGCGAACCGCCGCCAAGCCGGAGAGGAGGCCGGTGGCCAGAATCACACCGAGCAACATGGCCAGGTTTTGCAGCGGAGGCGTCGATCCTTGCAGCCATAAATGCGGCGCCACCGCGCAGACCGCAGCAAAAGCCCCGGCGCCCAGTCCGGCCAGGAGTAGAAAAAGGTTTTCCAGCAATACCATTTCGGCCAATCTTCGCCGACGAAAACCGGCCGCGCGCAGCAATGCTAATTCTTGGCGGCGCTCAAAAACGTTGCGCAATTGCACGGTCGCCAAGCCGACCACTCCCAGCAGCAACCCCAGTGCGCCTAAACTTTGAAAGGTGCTCAAATACGTATTCTGCACCGCCAGCAGGTTGATCAGAATTGCTTCCGAAGATTCCGCGGCGAAACCCTGATCGCTCAACTGTTCTTCCAGGGCGGCTGTGAGTAGTTGCGGCGTGCTCGAATTCGAGCGAATCAGAAAGTAGCGGTAGCCGCTCACTGTGGGGTAACGTTGGATGAACTGCTGTTCGTCGATCAGCAAACTGCCCTGCAAAACGCTGTTGGAAAGCAAACCCACGACGCGGAAGTTGATGGTTTCGCCGGTGTCGTAGGTCACGGAAAATTCCTCGCCGGCGCCGAGGTACATGCCCAAACTGTACATGGCGGTGTTTTTGTCGAGCACGACGGGCACGCTGCCATCGTCGGACGGTTTCGCCAGCAGCAGCCAGGGGTTGGCTTTTTCCTCTGGCGTTTTCGCCAGAGAGCCGGCCCAGCCGAAGCCGGGAGCGTCGGGCTGGGAAAAGTAATCGGCCATGGCATGCGGAACGCCCAACACGCGGGGCTGCGCCGGTTTGTAAAGATTCCGGCAACTGGCGTCGTCGCCCGACTGCACACGCAACGAGAAAACGGTGGCGTTGGCCAAGAGATTGGCGCGCTGGCCGAGTACGTCGTCGGCGCCGGCGGGTGTGTTGAGATCGGAAAATATGGGCAGATCGCTTTCGGCAATGAAATCGAACCCACCGACGCCCTCTTCGGTCGGCGCCAGACGAAAAGCGCTGATCGCGATGATCAAAAAGCTGGCCGACGCCACCAGCCCGATGGTCATGGTGCTTCGGGACGGATTGCGCCCCGCGTTGCGCGCCGCCAAGCGGGCCAAGCCCCAACGGCCGAAGGTTGCGCCGGAACCGCTCCCGCCGCGCAACACGCGCCAGATGAAGGTCAGGGCGGCCGAGAGTAAAAACACGCCGCTGCCGAAAAAGGCGCCGGCTTGTGCTTCGCCGCCGAGTTGTGTTGCGACGCCGGTTAACAGCGCCGCCAAGAGTAACTGCCCAGCCAGAGCCCAGCCGATTTTGCGGCGTTGGCGGAGCGATGTCGGCAAATGCAAGACGGTGCGGCCGGCGAGTAAATCGCGAGCCGAAAGATGCCGCATCTGGCGGAGCGTGTAATAACCGGCCAGCCACGAAGCGAACACGCCGCACACGTAACCCAAAAACAAGCTCCGGCCCGTGATGTGCAATTCCAAAAAGGGCGAGGTCACGGCCGCCAACCACCAGGTGCGGAGTCCGGCGAGCATCAGCCAAGCGTAGCCCACGCCCAATAGCACGCCAACAACCGCGCCCAGCGAAGCCACGACCAACGCTTCGCCGAGAATCAGACGCTGCACGCGCCGGCGGGGCAGTCCCACCGCCAGCAGCAAGCCCACCTGCCCGGCCCGTTGCTCCACCCCCAAGCGAAACAGCAAGGCCACCAAAATCAAGGCGGCGAAAATGATAAAGAAGCTGAACCCCAAAAACAGAACGTCGAACGGCGTGGTTCCCTGGGAAGCCTGCAAGCCTTTGTATTTCACGCGGTTGCATTCAAACCCCAACCGACCCAGTTCCGGCGCCAGGCCCTTTCGCAAGGCGGCCGCAATCGCTTCCGCTGTCAGCCCTTCGCGATAGGCGATGCGGTAGGAGGTCGTGTTTCCGAACCGGCTGCCCCACAAACGCCGCCCCGCGGCCAGCGTGATATACGCCTTGGGCGTGGTGCGATAATCGTCCCAGTAGTCTTCATCTTGAGACCGGATCGCGCCGGGGTTGTACGGAAAGGGAGGATCCCAATTGTCGATCGACTGCTGATCGGTGAAGCCTTTCACGACCGGCGTAAGATCGGGGTTATTGGCGGGGGTCGGCCGTTGGTCGAATTGGGCGGCGCGCCGGCGACCGTACGGCGCCGAGGGTTTAGTCAGCGGAACGATGGCCTTCAGGCGGAACGTCGTGCTGACTTCCTCCGCCTGGCCGTGCGTGGTTTCGGGCGCGAAATATGCGACCGAAATTTCATCGCCCACCTGGGCGTTCAAATCATCGGCCGCCCAACTGGTGAGCACGATTTCGTCGTCGGCCAATTTGGGCAGCGGTTTGCCATCGGCGGCCAGCAGCGGGTTCAGGTCGGGTCGGGAATCGAGCGCCGTGATCATCGAATAGGGAATCGAGGCGGCGGACGGTTGCTGGCCGGCCTTCGTTTTTTCGATGCGAATCGCCAGATAGGTGAACACCGGCTGCGGCCGCCACTTTTGCAGCGAGGTTTCAATCACATCGGCGACGACGTCGGCAAACAGCAAACGATCGGTCGTGATATGAAAATAGTCGTAAATCACGCTATTTTTTGAGTCGATGTTTTTATCATCGCTATTTTTATCGTTGCTGTTATCGTCGGCCGGGAATACGCGCCGAACTCTCTGGACCGAAAGTCCGAGATCTTCGAGCGTGGGTTGCAAGGCGCTGGCGAGAGCCGCGTGGGCGGCGGCGTTGGGCGCTTGCTCCGCCGTTTTTCCCGCCACGAAAATGGCGTTCACCTTGCCGGCTTGGTCGAGGGCTTGTTGCAAGGTTTCCAAAGCCAAATACGCGTTTTTTGGCTGCACCTGGTTTCGCATCAGGCTGAAACGGCCCAGGCCCTCCGCGGGAATCACTTCCACGATTTTCAACTCCGCCAAGCTGCGCGTGCGGTCGGTTTTTCTGCCCAGAGGACTATCGGCGGGCACCTGATTCGCCGCCGGCAGCCGCACAACAAGCGTATCGCCGGCTTGGGCGTTCAACGCCTTGGCCAACGGTTCGTTGATGATCACTTCGCGCTCGCCCGGCAAACGGCGCGGCGGCGCGGCGGAGGAGAGCGACCAAAAATCTTCGCGGCAGCCAATAACCGTAACGCCCCGGCTGCGACCTTTTTGCGGCGATTCGACCGTCGCCTGCGGAAACAACACCACCGGCGCGGCGCGCTGGTAAGCGGCCTGGACGTCGCGCGACGTCATCAGTTCGTCGGCCAGTTCGCTGCGAAAGAAGCGGTCCGTGACCAACACTTCGGCAATCTCGCCGAGTCCTTCGAGCGTCAGTCGCCGCAAACTGCCGCGAACGGAATCGCCCACCAACAGAGCGCCGGTGAGCACGGCGGTCGCCACGGCCACGCTCAAGCCGACGGCGGCGTGAATCCGACCGTAATGCCACAGGCTGCAAACGACAAAACGCTTTCCGTCCATTTGACCGGCCTCATGCTTTTCGATGTCCATTAGGAATCAGCTCGAAACTTAATGGCGAATTAAAAGCCCGGCATTTTGAAAATGCCGGGCTTTTCCGTGTAACAACCGGTGTATTTTATGCTTCCGCGACGCCTCATGATACTCCGGCGCCGGTTTCGCGTTCGCCCAATACGCCGTCGTCGAGCCAGAGGCGGCGGCTGAGCATGTCGGCCAATTCCAAGCTGTGCGTGACCACCAACAGCATGGCGTTTTCCTCGGCCTGCAACTTGAGCAGCAGTTTCGATACGGCGGCGGCGTTGGCGCGATCAAGGTTTCCAGTCGGTTCATCGGCCACAAGCAGGCGGGGCCGCATGATCAGCGCGCGAGCCACGGCCACGCGTTCCCGCTCGCCGCCGGAAAGCTCAGCCGGCCGATGCGTCAAGCGGTCAGACAGCCCCACGCGTTGGAGCAACTCGGCGGCGCGTTTTTGGATTGCGGCGTCAGGCGCGCCCGTGGCCAAGCTGGGAATCAAGACGTTTTCCATCACCGAGAGTTGCGGCAAGAGATGATGGTCTTGAAAAATAAAGCCCACGTTGCGGTTGCGAAACCTCGCCAATTGCGGCTCGCTCAAAACGTAAGGATTTTCTCCCTCCAACGTGACGGCGCCGCTGGTGGGAGGGTCTAATCCGCCAATGCAATGCAGCAGCGTGCTCTTTCCCGACCCGCTAGGACCAAGAATCGCTAGATTCTCGCCGGCGTTCATTTCCAGCGAGGCTTCTTTAAGAACACGCAATGGCTCGCCGCGCGTGGGATATTCCTTCGTGATATGCGAAACGACAAGATCAGCCATATTTACCTGCTTGGTCGGCCTCTCACATAGATGTCGCCCTCAGGGCGGTTAAGAAGGGTGTATCATGACGACCGGCGCGTGGGCGGTGTGAATGACGCGTTCGGCGACGCTGCCAAGCAGCGCGTCAGCGATAGCGCTGCGGCCGGTTTTACCGATAACGATCAGGTCGATCGGCATTTCGTCGGCTAGTTTGACGATTTCTTGCGCAGCCACTCCGCCGCGAATCACGTATTCAGCGCCCGTTTCGCTCTCCGGCCCCAGGAACTGTTCCAGTTTCGCACGCAGTTTTTTTTCTGCTACATCGCGAAACTCTTGGGAGGTGGTTTGCATGTTCAACGTGACGTCGTCGCTGACACAAAGCACCACCACCGACGCTTTGAGCTGCCCGGCCAACTCTTTCGCCCATTGGAAAGATTTCTTCGTGATATCGCTGAGGTCGGTGGGGACGAGTATTTTTTTTATCATGTTCGTCGCTCTCCGAATTGATTTTAGAAAAAGAAAGCAGGCGTTCAACGTGCAGTCCCGGCGCGGCGCCGTTCCAACTCAAATCGCCGCTGGCGGCGATTGCTTACAAAACACCCAAAGCGCCGCTGGCGGCGATTGTTTACAAAACACCCAAATCGCCGCTGGCGGCGATTGTTTACAAAACGCCCAAATCGCCGCTGGCGGCGATTGCTTACAAAACACCGTTGCGAAGTTTGCCGATAATGATCGACGCATTATGCCCGCCGAATCCGAAACTGTTGCTCATGCAAACCGGCAACGGTCGTTCCCGAGGTTCGTTGGGCGTGTAGTCGAGGTCGCATTCAGGGTCGGGCGTTTCAAGATTGATCGTCGGCGGCGCCACTCCCGAGACCAGCGCCTTAACCGAGACCACTAACTCAATGCCGCCGCTAGCGCCCAGGGCATGGCCGATTTGGCTCTTCGTGCTCGAGATGCTCACTTTGTACGCGTGATCGCCAAAAACGGCTTTCATGGCGCGCGTTTCAGCTTTATCGCCCAATGGCGTGCTCGTGCCATGTGCGTTGACGTAGCAGACGTCCGACGGATTGAGCTTGGCGTCTCGGAGTGCATTTGCCATGGCGCGGGCCGCGCCGGCGCCTTCTTCGTCGGGCGAGGTGATATGGCCGGCGTCGCCGCTTGCGCCACAGCCCAGCACTTCGCAGTAAATTTCCGCGCCGCGCGCCTTGGCGTGCTCCAACTCCTCGAAAACAAGCATGCCCGCTCCTTCGCTGAGTACGAAACCGTCGCGGTTCAAGTCGAAGGGGCGGCTTGCTTTTGCGGGGTCTTGGCTGTTGGTGGAGAGCGCCCGCATGTTCGCGAAGCCACTCATACCCATTTTCGTGACCGCCGCCTCCGAACCGCCCGTGACGACAATATCAGCATCGTCATATTGAATGGTTTTGAAAGCGTTGCCCAGGGCGTTGGTCGCACTGGCACAGGCGGTGGCTATCGTGTAGTTGGGCCCTTTGAGGCCATACTCAATGGAAATGTGCCCGCCGGCGGCGTTTAGCATCAGTTTGGGAATGGTCATCGCGGAAACGCGATCAGGTCCCTTGGACAACAAACGAGCGGTTTGCGTTTCAATTTCCTGGAGGCCGCCGATTCCCGAGCCCAAAATTACCCCGCAGCGGAAAGGGTCTTCTTGCGAAAAATCGAGCCCTGAATCCTCCACCGCCTGCCCACTAGCCACCAGCGCAAACTGAGTGAACAGGTCGACTTTCTTAATCGCCTTCTTGCTAACGAATTGGCTGGGATCCCAATCGTAGACATCGCCCCCGAACGAGACCTTAAACCCGGTGGTGTCGAACCGACGCAATTGGTGGATGCCGCTCTCGCCGGCCAACAGCTTCCGCCAGAATTCGTCCACTTGGCAACTGAGCGACGACACGACGCCGCAACCCGTTACGACAACGCGTCGTTTCATATTCTTATGACCGCCTAAGACTGCGCCTTTTCGATGTGATCGATGTAATCAATGGCCTTCCCAACCGTTTCGATTTTCTCCGCCGCATCGTCAGGAATATTGATATCGAACTCCTCTTCCAACTCCATGACCAGCTCCACCTGGTCAAGCGAGTCAGCCCCTAAATCATTGACAAAATGGCTATCAATGGAAACTTTTTCTTTTTCGACGCCGAGCTGATCGGCGACGATATCAATGACTCTTTCAGCAACCGATGCCACCTTATCACCCTCCAAACAAACTTATTTTTATGGTTTCACCCAGCACAGTTTCACGCAACGACACACTTCTAGCGGATCGCTCTAACGACTTTGTTCCATTAGTCGCGTCTGGGGTTCTTAAGTTCGTTTAAGATAGAGGATTCCAGCAAGCAGGGTCAAGACGTGTTGTTACGATTCATCCCTGAATCCTACTTTCTTTCAGCCGGTTTTTAGGCCGTAGCGGAAGCGAACCCTCGGAACCTTCTTGTTATTCTCAGGCTTGTTTTCCTCGGGAAATTCGGCCGAAAACACCGATTTTCCCGGCGTTTCCGGCCACTTCCCAGTTACCCGGCAAGGACTCGAACCTTGAATAAGAGGACCAGAACCTCTCGTGTTGCCAATTACACCACCGGGTACGAACGTTGTCGCCAATTCTTCTGCTCGATTTGGCTTGCAAACGGCACTTGCGTTTGATGTTGGAGCTTTCATTTTTCTGGAAGACGAAAAATCCCCTCTCCAACCGCACGACGTATAAGCGTACGAATAAGCGGTAAATTGGTCAATAGCGGCGGCGAAACGTGTTTTTCACGGCTGGGGCGGACCGTTGCAACGAATTTGCGGGCCGCCCGGAGAGTGGGGCGCCACAATTTTGTCCAATGGAAGGAATGCGCACTAAGCGCAAGGTGTGGCCTATATTTCGGAAGACACAGTGATAACGACGCAGTGAAGTAATGTGTGAATCGAGAGGGCAAAGTCAGTGCGGTCGGGCAATGGGCTGCGGTGTGCGCTTCAGGTTTTGGGCGGAGGCCAGCTAGCCGCTGATTGACATAGTGGAGTCGGAGCGTGGAATTCCAAACACCTTTTCAGGCAACTCCTTTCCAACGGGGCAAGGCGCGCAACACGGCGGTGTTGCTCACGGGCTCGCTGCTGATATTCGGAGCGATCGCGCTGGGTGAAATCGCCTGGCGGCTTCTTTCGTGGCAGGGAAATCGGGAATTGCACACCGCGATGGAGGTCGTCTCGACAACGCTGGCGTCGTTTGTTGGCGCCTTGGCGCTTGTCCGGTACTATTCTCAGAAAAAGACCGCCTATTTATTCTTGGCCACCGGCTTCATGGGCACGGCGTTATTAGACGGTTATCACGCCGTGGTCACGAGCAGCCTACTTAGTTATTTGATGCCTTCGCCGCCCGATTCACTCATTCCCTGGAGTTGGAACGCTTCACGCACCTTCCTGGCGATTTTGATGACGCTCATGTGGTGTGCATCGCGGTGGGAAACCCCTGCAAACCTGAGGAAATATCGCGTTCGCGAAGGCTCCGTCTACGCAATGGTGGGAGTGCTGACGCTGGCCAGCTTTGTTTTCTTTGCCTACTATCCCTTGCCCCGCGCCTATTATCCCGAATTTTTTTGGGGGCGGCCTGAAGAGTTTGTCGCGGCGGTGTTTTTTGGCGTTGCACTTTGCGGGTTTTCCCTGAAAACCGCGCGGCCCGAGCACTCCTTCGACCGGCTGTCGTTCGACACGTGGCTGATTGCTTCGCTGCTGGTCGGTTTAGTTTGTCAGGCGGTGGTGATGTCGCGCTCGTTTTCGCTATTCGATTTGCCGTTCGATGTGGCCCATTTATTGAAAATCGTGAGTTACGCCTTGGTGCTCACCGGATTGCTGTTGGAAGTGCGCACATTGTTTCAGAGATTGGAGAATTCTCGGCAGTCGCTGCGAACCTTGAGCGAAAGTCTGGTGGAGCAAACGGCCTTCGCCAACAGCATGGCCGCTTCGGCGGAAGCGGCGAACCTCGCCAAGAGCCAGTTTTTGGCCAATATGAGCCACGAAATTCGCACGCCCATGACCGCTATTATCGGCTTCTCCGAGGTTCTCACCGCCAGAATCAAAGACCCTGAAAACATCGACGCACTGCATACGATCCAACAAAACGGCCGTTTTCTGTTAGAGATCGTGAACGATATTCTCGATCTCTCCAAAATCGAATCGGGGAGTCTTGCCGTCGAACAAATTGAATGTTCTCCCTGGGAGATTATTTCCGACGTCGCCCGCTTAATGGCCGTGCGAACTGCGGGAAAAGATCTACGACTGGAGGTCGAGTACGACGGCCCGTTGCCGGAAAGCATTCAGTCCGACCCAACGCGGCTACGCCAGATTCTCATCAACCTGACTGGAAACGCGATCAAGTTCACCCAGTCGGGCGAGGTGCGTTTGGCGGTGCGCCTGTGCGACGCTGAATCTGACAATCCGCAGTTGCAAATCGAGGTGATCGATACCGGCATCGGCCTCACGGAGTCGCAAATCGCGAAGCTGTTTCAACCCTTCATGCAAGCAGATACGTCGACCACTCGAAAGTTCGGCGGCTCGGGGCTGGGGCTCACGATCAGTCTCAAACTGGCCGAAATGCTGGGTGGGCGTATTGAGGTCGAGAGCACGTTTGGCGAAGGCAGCAAGTTCACTGTCAATGTAAGCACCGGCGCGCTCGACGGCGTGCGCATGTGCAACCCCGCCGAAGAGAACGCCCCTGAAAACCCGGCCTCGCTCGCGGAAAAAACCGTCTCCGAGCTCGACTGCAACGTGCTGCTGGCCGAAGACGGTCCCGACAACCAGCGGCTCATCTCTTACATTCTGCGGAAGGCCGGCGCCGAAGTTGCCGTGGCCGACAATGGCCAGATTGCGCTGGAGCTTGCCTTGGCGGCGGAACACGAAGGAAAGCCATTCGACGTAATTCTGATGGACATGCAGATGCCGGTGCTCGATGGCTATGGCGCGACCACGCGACTGCGCGCCGCCGGTTACACGCGACCGATCATCGCTCTCACGGCTCACGCGATGTCGAGTGATCGAAAAAAATGCCTCGACAGCGGCTGCGACGATTACACCACCAAGCCAATCGATCAGCAACGCCTACTGGCGTTGGTCGACAAATACGCCGCCCAAGGCGAACGCGGTGGGGCGGCGTGTACGCCGTAGCGCGTTCTTTCTCTTTGGCGCGTGCCGTTGGAGTTCATGCTTTAGCATGTTTCTTTTCTACGCCAAACCGCCGTATATCGTGTCAAACGGCGCCGCGTCAGATATAATACGAAATCTTCGTTGACCGACGCTCGAAGCGGTTTGGGCGTTGGCTACCGTCCTCCAAACGAGCACCAAGAATGTCGCATCCACAGCAGAGCCCTCCGAAAAAAACCACCTTCCGCCTCGGCGTTTGCTTCCGCCGGCGAAATGTTTTCAGCTTGGCCATCGCGGGCGCTCTTCTCGGCGTTTTATTGTTCTCGCTGCTCCTGCCTCTGCAACGCCTTCGAGGGCGGAAGCAACCCGAAGCCGAGGATTCTGTCGAGCGGAACTACAAAGCGGAATTGCCGCGCATCGCGCCGCTCTCGCCGGCGGAGGCGTTGCAATCGTTCGTGACGGCGCCGGGCTTTCGCATTGAGCAAGTCGCGGCGGAGCCCTTGGTGGTCGACCCGATTGCCATGGCCTTCGACGCCGACCAGCGTTTGTACGTGATCGAAATGCGAGGCTACTCCGAGAATGAAGCCGACAATCTTGGCCGCGTGCGGTTGCTCGAAGACCGCGACCGCGACGGCCGTTACGATCACTCCACCGTGTTTGCCGAAGGGCTTTCCTGGCCGACCGCAATTGCCTGTTACGATGGCGGCGTGTTCGTGGCCGCCGCCCCCGACATGTATTACTTCAAAGACACCAACGCCGATGGCCGCGCTGACATAAAAAAACTCGTCTTCACTGGCTTTGGCAGCGGAAACGTGCAGGGGCTGGTCAATACGTTCAAGTGGGGGCTCGATAACCGCATTCATGGCGCGACTAGCAGCAGCGGCGCGCAGCTTGTGAATAAACAACGGCCCGAATCGGCCGTGCTGAGTTTGCGAGGACGCGACTTCTCCTGGGATCCGCGTAGCGGCGACGTAAGGGCCGAAAGCGGAGGCGGGCAGCACGGCCTGTCGTTCAATCGTTGGGGCGATAAATTCGTTTGCTCCAACAGCGATCATTTGCAAACCGTGATGTTTGAAGATCGATACGTCGCCCGCAATCCGTATTTGGCGCCGCCTTCGCCCCGCATGAGCATTGCCGCCGATGGTCCGCAAGCCGATGTGTTTCGCGTTAGTCCGGTGGAGCCCTGGCGGATTGTGCGAACTCGCTTGCGGATCAAAAAGATCGTGCCGGGTCCGGTGGAGGGCGGCGGTCGGGCGGCGGGCTATTTCACGGGCGCCACGGGTGTCACGATCTACCGTGGCGACGCCTGGCCATTGAAATATCAAGACTGGGCGATCGTCGGCGACGTGGGCTCGAATTTAATTCACCGCAAACGCATTGATCGCCACGGACTGATCATGCGCGGCGTGCGAGTGGATGAAAAAAGTGAATTCGCGGCTTCCAAGGATATTTGGTTTCGGCCGGTGCAGTTCGCCAACGCGCCCGATGGCACGTTGTTCGTCGCCGACATGTACCGTGAAGTGATCGAGCACCCCAAGAGCTTGGCGCCGGTGCTTAAGAAGCATATCGACCTCACCAGCGGGCGCGACCGGGGCAGAATCTATCGCATCGCGCCGGAAGGGTTCCAGCAACCGCCGTATCGCAAACTGAGCCAGACGTCTTCGCGCGAGTTGGTTGCTTTGCTCGACCAACCCAACGGCTGGTTGCGAGAGACCGCCGCCCGCCTGCTTTTCGAACGGCAAGATCGGCAAGTGCTCGACGATTTGGAAACGCTGGCAACCAACGCCGCTTTTCCGGAAGGCCGCATTCGCGCGTTGTACGCGCTCGATGGGCTGCAAGCCCTTACCGCCGCGAACATCGCCGCCGCCCTAAAAGATAAAAATGCCCAAGTCCGCCGGCATGCCGTTCGGCTCAGCCCACGCGCTGCCGGCGATGCCTCAGTGTTGCTCGATCAACTGCTGGCCTTGGGGAACGATCCTGATGTGGTCGTGTGTTACGAACTGGGATTCGCCTTGGGCGAATTTTCTGGCCCGCGCCGCACGCGGGCCTTGGCGAATCTAGCCAAGCGGTTTCCGCACAATACGTGGATGCGTCTGGCCATTCGCAGTTCCCTGGGACACGGCGCCGGCGACATGCTACAACTCCTGGCCGGCGACGCGAATTTTATGAAACAAGAGGGAAGCAAAGCCTGGATCAAGGTTTTATCGGCCCGCATCGGCAAGCAGCAGCGCAGCGACGACATCGCGGCGGTGCTCGCGTTACTGCGTGAGTTGACCGCTCGCAAGCAAGACCGCCAATCGCGGCAAACACTGCAACTGGTCGCCAGCAACTTGGCCGCCAAGCCGGGCAGCGGATTGGCCTCGCGCGTGAATGCCGCTACCGGCGGGAAGGCGGACGAACTCCTGCGAACATTGCTCGCCCAAGCGGAAAAGACCGCCGCCAACGGCAAACTGCCGTTGTCAGACCGCGTTGCCGCCGTGCATCTCTTGCAAACCGGCTCGCCCAAACGGGCGTTGGCCTTGGCTGAGGAACTGCTCGCGCCTGCGGAACCGCAAGAAATTCAGGCGGCGGCCGTGGCGTTGTTGGGCAAACTGAAAGACCCTCGCGTTGGCAAGCTGATTTTGGCGGCCTGGCCTGGCCTGACACCCAGCTTGCGGCGGCAATCTGGCGAAGTGTTGTTCTCGCGAGATATCTGGCTGGGCGACCTACTCACGGCCTTGCAGGCCAAACAGGTTCCCATTTCCGATATCGACCCCGGCCGTCTGCGAGCGTTGGCCGAACATCGAGCGGCGGACATCCGGCAACAAGCCAAGGGCGTTATCGCGATGCTGGGCATTGGCCGGCGCGGCGATGTTCTCCGCGCCTACGCCGGCGTGCTCAAAATGCAAGGCGACGCCGCGCGCGGGAAAATCACCTTTGGCAAAGTGTGTGCCGCATGCCATCGGATTGAAGGCGTGGGGCATGAAATTGGCCCCAACTTGGCCGCCATGCGTAATCGTGGCGCTGAGGCGGTGCTCAGCAACATGCTCGATCCGAACCGGGAGGCGAATCCTCAGTATCTTTCGTATAATGTGGTCACGACCGACGGCCGCGTGCTGACCGGCATGATTTCGGCGGAAACGGCCAACAGCATCACGTTGCGGCGGGCGGAGAACGCCCAAGATGTCGTGCTGCGAATCGATATTGAAGAGATGCGCAGCAGCGGCGTTTCGCTGATGCCCGAGGGTTTGGAGAAACAAGTCAAACCGCAAGACGCCGCCGACTTAATCGCCTACCTGCAATCGCTGAAGTAGTATAGCCGCAATGTTTTCCGTTCCATTTGTTGGCCCCACCGTAGCCTGGGGCGTCGTCCTGTTGCTTATACACAAATACACAACGCGCCCCCTCAATAGTTTTTGCCACAGAGGACACAGAGGACACTGAGGAAAGAGTCAAGAACGATAGGCGACACCCGATGCATCACACTCTGAGTGCTCTGTGTCCTCTGTGGCAAATTTATTGCCTGATTTGTTCAAGCGAGAGGTATTGCCCGTCAGCGTGTTTCAAAACGATGCTCGCCGAAAAACCGTGTGAATTTGTGTATAAACAACAGGGGCGTCGCCCCAGTCGTGCGATGACCGATTTCGGTTTCGTGGCGTGCAACCGATAAAAAACTGTTTGCCAAGAAGGCGACTTTCATGGACTCCGAGTTTTCAGAGACAAGCACTTTTTCAGAAACCAACCCGGTTAAAATCGGCATCATTGGCGCCGGCGCCGTGAGCGACTACCACCATGTGCCGGGAATCGGGATCGACCCGCGTGCGCATCTTGAAATCGTGTGCGACGCCAGCGCGGATTTGCTGGAACAGCGTTTGTCGGATTGGCCCGTCGCCCGAACCACGACCGACTACAAGAAAGTGTGCGCCGATCCCGCCGTTGACGCCGTGATCATCGCCACGCCGAACTTCACGCATGCTGAAATCGCTCTCGAAGCGGCGAAAAACGGCAAGCACGTGATGTGTGAAAAGCCGCTCGGTCTGAGTGCTGCGGAAGTTCGCCAAATGTACCATGCGCTGCGCGACGCGAAGGTCGTGCATATGACCGCCTTCACGTACCGTTTCGCACCCGCCATGCGTTACCTCAAACATTTGCTCAACACCGGCGCCTTGGGCCAGTCGCGTCATTTTCGCAGCCAGCGTTTCCTCGACCTGCCCGAAACAAGCTGGGGTTGGCGGCAGTACAAAAAAACGGCCGGCGCCGGCGACCTGTACGACATGACGATCCACCGTATCGATTTCGCGCTCGATCTGTTCGGGCCCTTGAAGTCGATCTGCGGTTCGGTGGCGCGTTTTGCAGCGCGAACGCAAACCGCTACGGGTGAATCATGCGCACCCTCGGAAGTGGATGATTGGTCGTCGCTGATCGGGGAATTCGCCTCCGGCGCGGTGGGCGTTTGGGAGGGAACCACCTTGGCCAAGGGTTACCATCGCAACGGTTTCGGCCATGAGTGGGCCGAAGTGAACGGTTCGGAAGGCTCGGCCGTTTATCGTCTGCACCAACCGAATGTGATTCTGTTGGGCAAGAGCGGACAAGACCTCGCTCCGGTGAATGTTCCGGCCGAATTTCTCAAGCCGGAAGGCAGTTGGCGCGATCCTGCCGAAGGCGAACCGGCCACGGTGTTCCGTTACGATTTGGTTTGGGAGTTCGTTTCCGCGATTGTCGAAGGCCGTGCGGCGGCGCCAAGTTTTTACGATGGCCTGCAAGCACAAGTCGTGGCCGATGCGGTGTTGCAATCGCACGAAGAAAGGACCTGGATCGACATTCCAGAAGAACCTCGGTAACGCGGAACCCCGGATGGTGATGACCGCGCAGTCCTCTATCCCGCCGTTCTTCAGTTCACCGATCACGCGATGGGAGAGATCGTCGAATTCCATACTTCGTGCTCTTCGCGTCCTTCGTGGTGAACTTGATCGTTCGGCGCACGGAAAATCGTTTGGCCAGATAGGTTCACCACGAAGGACGCGAAGAGCACGAAGGAAAGAGTTAGGAGTCGGAGAACAAAACGTTTGACGCCATCCCTCAAACGCCATGCCAATTGCAAACTGCAAGGTGCGCCGCGTTTTCTCCAACCCATTTTTGCGGCGGCATCGACCGACCGGTTATGTTATATTCTAATGCTTGTTTGCGACCCCCCAGTTCGTAGAGATACAGTTCCATGGCTTCCACGATCCCCCAACAATCCTCCGATGCGCCTCAAGACGAACCTTCCGGTGGAAGTTCGCCGGCGCCGGCGTGTTCGAATCGCAGCCGCTTGCATCAACTGACGGGCGTGCAAATTCTGGGCGTGGGCGGCGCGGCGCCGGAGCAGATTGTGCGCAATGCCGATCTGGCCAAACTCGGTTACGACGAAGAATGGATCGTCCAACGGACCGGAATCTTGGAGCGGCGTCAGGCCGAACCTTCCATCGCCACCAGCGATATCGCGCATCAAGCCGCCCTGAATTGCCTGCAAGCCGCTGGTGTCAACGCCACGGAGGTCGACCTGATTCTTGTCGCCACCATGACGCCCGACTTTCCAGCCCCCTCCACCGCCTGCTTGCTCCAACACCGCTTGGGTTCAAAAGCGCCCGCGATGGATCTCAACGCCGCCTGCGCCGGGTTTATGTACGCTCTGGCAACCGGCATGCAGTTCGTTCATAGCGGGTGTAGCCGCCGGGTGTTGGTGGTCGGCGCCGATATGATGTCGCGCGTGGTGCATCCTGACGACAAAAAAACCTTCCCGCTCTTTGGCGATGGCGCCGGCGCCGTTTTGCTGGGTCCTGGAGAAGCCGAACAAGGTTTGCTGGCCTACACGCTCGGTTCGGAAGGCCAAGGCGCCGACCTCCTCTGCATACCGGCGGGCGGAACCCGAGAGCCCATCACCGCGGAAGTGCTCAGCCAAAATCGGCAGTTCATTCAAATGGACGGCCGCGCGGTTTTTAAGTGGGCGGTTCGCGTGTTGAGCGATGGCGTGAACGATGTTCTCGCGCATGCCGGTCTTTCCGCCAGCGATGTCGATCTGCTGGTGCTGCATCAGGCCAACATTCGCATTATTGACGCCGCCGTGGCCGATCTAGGCATTGACCGCGAAAAAGTTGTCGTCAATCTCGACCGCTACGGCAACACATCGGCTGGCAGCATTCCCTTGGCGCTGGCCGAAGCCCACCAACAGGGCCGCATCAAACGCGGCGATAAAATCGTGCTTTGCGGCTTCGGCGCCGGCTTGGCCTGGGGCGCCGCCGTGCTGAATTGGTGAGTGCTGAATCGCTACTGTTACTCTTCCAGGAACCCGTCGGGCGGAGGCAGTTTTCCTGAAAGCAGGTCGGGCAACACGGCTTGCACCACGGAAGCGGGAATGGCAAAGCTTGAGGTTCTGCCCGCTCGTGCGATGTTGATCCCCACGGTTTCGCCATCTAGGTTCACGATCGGCCCGCCGCAATCGCGGGGCCGCAAAATCGTGTCGTGTTGGAGCACCTTTTCAAAGCCGGCGCGACGCTCGCTGAGCGGGCCGCCAAGCGTGATATCCATATTCGCGTGCGAGTCGGATTGCATCAGCGAAGAGAGCCAGCCCAACGTCGCGGTGACGCGCAGCTCCTGCTGGCCTCGCTCGATCACCAAATGCACGCGTTCGCCCGGTTGGTAGCCGCCAATGATTTCCTTGAGCGAAACACGGCTGTGAACTTCCCGCCCCTCCACTTCACGAACGATATTCTCGATCGCCTTGCCGTTGGCCTCCCGGATGATATCGTTCACCCGCAGCCCCGCTTTTTGGGCGCCGCTGCCGGGAAATACGGCGTCGATGCGGGAGCCAATTTCCAGCGGATCAAATTGGATTCCCAAAACTCCGCTTTGCGGCCGAATGGTGCGCGGCTTCACGCTCGCCACGCCAATGGCGAGCGGGTCTTTGGTGAGCCCTGGGGTGGTGAGCCAACTTCCCACCGGCGTGTCTTTTTTGGCCCAGGTAACGGGCAACAGGTTTTGCGCGTCGATTTTCAAAAGGGCCAAGTCATTTTTCTTCTGGTAGCCCACCAGTTTTGCCGGCAAGCGGCGGCTATCGTAGAGCAGGCACTCCAAATCGCCGTGCAGTTCGCTGCCCTTGGTGAGAATGTGGCCGTCTTTGCGAACAATGGCTCCCATGGCGATCGGGTTGCCGTCGGAATAGACAATCACCACGCTTTTGTGCGTCTGGGCGACGACGTCGCGAAACGCCGCCTTGACCGACGCATGATTTCGCTCATGAGCGTTCTTTTGGGCGTGGGCCGGTAACGCCACGGCCCCCAAGAGAAGAACCATGCTCGCCAAAAGCCAGAGAAGGTGAGGTCGTTTACGGATCATTCGCCTCTGCTCCTAATGTGTATGCCACCCGGTTTTCAGAAGCCCGGCTGTTTGAAAAAGCCGGGCTTCTCCGAAATTTCACATCCGGTAAAACTACTTGCCGCCAATTTTGAGTTGCAGCTCAATCGCTTTGGCAGGATCGGTTTCACCGCCGCGAAGAACGTGAAGTGTTACGACGTCGTTCGGTTTGGCGCCGCGAACCAACTCAGCCAGTTTACCAAAACTGGGAATGGTTACGCCATTAAATTCTATGATGATATCGCCGACTTGAAGTCCCGCCCGTTCCGCGGGCGAACCTTCGTGAACTTCGGCAAGATCGGCGCCGATCTTGCTCAGACCGCCGCGCACGCCAAGAAACGGCCGTTTTCGGTTGGGGTGCGCCAGTTGCTCCCAATTTCGCCGAAAACGATTCACCGGCACGTGCATGTTTTGGTTCAACTCCTCCCCGATACGACTATGAATGCCGATGATCTTGCCATCCATGTCGAATAAGGGGCCGCCGGAATCGCCCCCGACCAACGTGCAATCGGTGGCGATCAACATCGAATTCGCTACGAGTATCCTCCCCACGCGAACCACCGGCCGCCGGCCCGACATATACCCGTTAGGGTGGCCCGTAGCCAAGCACCACTGGCCGGGGCGAAGTTTGGAGGAGTCGCCCAATTCGGCGGTAACCCAGTCGCCCTTGTCGGTGATTTTCAACAGGCCTGAATCTCGAATGACGCCCAAATCTTGCCCCGAAATGCGGCCCAGCGTGATTCCACGGGCCGTGCTGCCATCGGCAAAAGTGAACAACACATCAAGATTCGGCCGCCCCACCACATGGCCGGCGGTAAGAACATACCCATCTTTGCTAACCACCACTCCGCTGCCGTGGGCATTGCCAACTTGAACAGCAACCGTAGCCTCAATTGCATTCTTTGTGATACGCTGCACCCGCTTCTGCATCGTTTTCAGGTCGGCCACGCTTTCCGGCGCCGCTCCGGCGAAGATCTGCTCGATCTCGGCCGCCTGTCCACGACCCGCCGCAAGCAACAGCAGCAGGACGAACAACACGAATCGTCGTACAAAGAGCATTGCAGTCATTTTGATCACACTAAATGAGCCAAGTTTTTGCGAAGGCGCCGCCGGAACGCAGCGTCACAAGACGTGTGCCTTCATAATAATGTATTTCGGAACATCTTTCCGGTCATTTTGAGTCTGATTTATTTGCGCGGTACAAGTTTGATGCCGTAAAAAGCTGCTTCTGACAAACTTTTTTCAATTTTTTCGACTTTTTTAGATCGGCAAGACACTCTTTCCAACCGGCTGCTTTTTGCCGTATTTATTCCCTGCAACCCATTGCGGAGCATTTATTCTTGTGGCGTCTTTGTTGCTATTTGGCTGCGGATACCTGGGCCGGCGCGTGGCCGATATTTGGCTGACGAACAAACAGCAAGTTGTTGCTGTCACACGTTTTGCAGAACGCGCCGCTGTCTGGAAACAAGAGGGAATCGAACCCCGCGTGGGCGACGTCGCCGACGCCGAATCGCTGGGTGCGTTGCCTCTTTCCGATACGGTCCTGTTCGCCGTTGGGTTCGACCGCCGAGCTGGCGCAACGATTGAATCTGTTTTCGTCACCGGACTCCGAAACGTGCTCGATCGGCTGCCGAAAAAAACGCAACGAATTATTTACATCAGCTCCACGGGCGTCTACGGGCAAAACGACGGCCAGTGGGTCGATGAAAATGCTATTTGCCAGCCTACGCGCCCGGGGGCGAAAGCCTGTTTGGCCGCCGAGCGGCTGTTGTTTCAGCACCCGCTGGGCCGACGGGCGATTGTTTTGCGGGCCGCCGGACTCTATGGACCCAGAAGAATTCCGCGCCGGCGGGAAATCGAAAATGGCGAGGCGATTCCCGTTCCCGCCGCGGGCTTTTTGAATTTGGTGCATGTCGACGACGCCGCGCGTGTTGTGCGAACCGTGGCCTGCGCCGACCGCCAACAGCTATCGAAAATCTATAATGTGTCGGACGGCGCCCCGGTGCAGCGAGCCGATTATTTTCGAGAACTCGCCCGACTCTTGCAATCGCCGCCGCCAACCTTCGCCACGCCCGATCCTTCAAGCCATGCCGCCCAACGCGCCACCACCGACAAACGCGTTTCCAACCTTCGGCTGCGAGAAGAACTTGGCGCATCGTTTCAGTTTCCAGATTACCGCCATGGCCTAGCCGATATTCTCAGCGCCGAGCGCGCCGCCAGGTAGGGCCAATAATTCGGACCTTAAAAACAATGACCATTTTCACATGGTGGCGAGACCGCCGCCGGCGGCGCTGGCTGGACCAAGCTTTCCCCGACGCCTGGCTCGACACCCTCAATGCAAACATCTGGCAATACGAATGCCTGCCGCCGGAAGCCCAGAGGAAAATCCGGAAATGCGTGATGATTATGGTCCGGGAAAAAACGTGGGTCGGCTGCAAGGGCTTGAAACTCAGCGAAGGTATGAAGGTCACGATTGCCGGCAAGGCGAGCTTGCTCCTGTTGGGCGTCGAAGATTTCTACTTCGGCGCCGTACAAAGCATACTCGTACACCCCACCGCTTACGTTCACCAACCGCAAGCCACGATCAACCTGTTTGGAGGTTCCGGAAGCGGCCCGGTCGGCCCGCGAGCGATACTGGGCGAATCGTGGAGCCGAGGACCGGTGGTGCTCTCGTGGCGGGAAATAGAGGCGGAATCTCGCGGGCAGCGTCTCGGGCGGAACTTGGTTGTGCATGAATTCGCACACCAGCTCGACGACATCAACGGCGGCATGGACGGCGACCTACCGATCTTCGAGCACGCTTTGCGCAAGCGTTGGGAGGAGATCAGCGAGATGGAATACACGCGGCACCTGGGCGCTGTGCAACGCGGCCAGCCCACGCTGCTCGATCCTTACGGCGCTACGAATCGGGCCGAGTTTTTTTCCGTGGCGAGCGAAACGTTCTTTGAACAACCGCACCGCTTGCACCATGAACACCCCGAACTCCATGCCGTCTTGCAGGACTTTTATCGAATCGACCTCACACGGTGGATACCAGCGCATGTCGCCCGGCAGCGGCAGCCAGCGAGTGTTTCTCAAGGCGCGAACGAGCACGCCGCCGGGCAGCGGGGCGAACCGGCTGGTGCGGCGGCGGGCGGCGCGTTGCCTGAATTCTCCGAATTGCCTGCGTTGCAAAACGCCGACGATTACTTCACCAGGGCCGTTTCGTTTTTTCTAGACGGCCTTGCCGAACAAGCCGTACACGATTTCACCCGCTCCCTGGAGTTGAACCCCAACGACGGCGAAGCCCACCAGCAACGCGCCTTGGCCTGGCTCGAACTCGGCGAGATTGATCAAGCCCGAGAAGATTGCGAGCAGGCCCTGACGCTCGATCCTCGCGACCACGACGCCCTGCGCACGCGAGGATCGGTGCTCTTGCTGCAAGGCGAATTCTCCGCCGCCCTGAACGATTTGAATCGTGTGCTCGATCACGATAACCGCGATGTCAAAGCCTACTACTTTCGCGGCAGGGCGCGGGCCGCCTTGGGGGAACCCGCCAAGGCCATCGCCGATTTCAACGAAGCCTTGGCCGTCCACCCGCATTGGCCGCAAGCCCTGCTCCAGCGTGGGCTGGCCCACCATGCTCTGGGACACGAAAAACGCGCCCGAACCGACCTCGCCAAAGCGCACCACCTAAACCCTGAAATCGACGCCGAAACACTGTAAGGACCGTTCGAGCGATGGGCGTCTTCTTTCGCGGGACGAAAGGCGACCGAATATTGCGCGGCGGGTTTGTGATGAAACGGCGTTCGCGATCTTCCGTTCACAAATTACCGGCCGGGAATGTATTTCGGAACTGTTGTCTACGAAAACATGCTCAAGCATTAACTCCAATGGCGCGCCGCTACCAATTCGCAACTTGGTAGTCTTTGAGGAATTTGCCCCAAAGATGTTCGCCCGTGAGCAGGCCGGAAAAGATAGGATCACAAATTCTGGCGGCTGCGTCGATTTGGTCGAGCGGCGGATGAAAATCAAGCTCCAAGGTTTTTCTACGAGTGATTTCCGCCGGGTCTTCGTCGGTGATCCAACCGGTGTCGACGCTATTGATATGAATTCCGTCCGACACGTAATCGCGGGCGGAGGTGCGGGTCATCATATTGAGCGCCGCCTTGGCCATGTTGGTGTGAGGATGTTTGTCGGTTTTATACGCCCGATAAAACACGCCCTCCATAGCCGATACATTCACGATATGCCTGTCGCGCGAGGGCTGCCGCAACATCAGCGGCTTGAGCCGCGAATTCAATACGAACGGCGCCACCGCATTCACCAAATGCACCTCCAGCAGTTCGGCCGTCGACACATCGGCCAAACGCAGCCGCCAACTGTTGACGGAGCGCAAATCGACTTGCTGCGAGTCTTGGTCGTATTGGCCGTCTGGAAACACGTGCTCGCCATGGCGGGCATCGCCCGGCGCCAAAGGGATTTGCGAAAGCTGCGCCGAATGGTGCAGGCCCGCCAAACTCCCGTTTTCTTGCGACGGTAAGGCCGGAGACAGGTTGGCCGCCGCCAACGATTCCGCCGTTCCACTACGCTTCAACGACTCATACGCCGCCAGCAGAGGACGAACTTCAGCCGGCGTGGCATCGGCCGAAACCCGCTCTCCCGCCATCAAGTGGGCGTAAAATCCTGGAGGACGCCGCACCGTTTGGCAGGCGTTGTTGAGAATAAAGTCGAGCTGCGGCAGTGTTTGTTTGAGGTGTTCGGCCAGCGCCTCCACGCTGGGCGTATGCCGCAGATCAAGGCCGTAGAGTTGCAGCCGATCTTTCCAGACGTGGCTGTCGTGTTCGCTCATGAAGCGCGTGGCGGCGTCGCGGGGGAAACGCGTCGTGACGACCACATACGCGCCGGCGCGCAACAATTTGAGCGCCGCGTGAAAGCCGATCTTGACGCGCCCGCCGGTCAATAAAGCATAGCGACCGGAAAGATCGGCGGTTTGTTGCCGTTTCTCCCAATTAAACGCCGCACAATCGGGGCAGAGCGAATCGTAAAAAAAATGCAGCCGATCAAAATCGCGTTTGCAGATATAACAGTTTCGCGGCGCCTGCAAACGCGGCCCGGCGGCCTCTTCGGGTTGTTCGCTGGCCGGCGGCAAGGCGGGCGTGAACGGAACCGGGGCGTTCGACTTTTTCAACTGCCGCACGCTGGTTTGCGAGCGGATGCCGGTTTCCGCCAACAGCGTTTTATCACGCTCTTCCCGCTTTTTGATCGCGGCGCGGCGTTGCTTGCGATGGGCGCGTTTCAGTTGTTGGCGGGCGTCGCGGTCGGGAATCGCGATTCGGCCCACCGCCGCCAATAGCCGTTTTTTTTCCGCCGGAGGAAGCAACGCCAGCCAGGCGCGGTGGTCTACAACTTGTTCGAGCACGGCAATGGCCGCTGAAAAATCGTCCGCCGTGGGCGGTATGTGCGGTTGTCTATTCAAGGAATGATTCCAACGACTAAAAAGTGAAGCTGGCGGAACGGGCGCCGCTTTACTGGGGTGCGACAAATAACTATGGACAAATGAGGTTCATGCCTTCCTTATCCGTGTTTATCAGTGACATCCGTGGTCTCTCCCGCCTGACCGGGAGGCGGTTCACCTATTTTTAACCACGGATAACACGGATAAGCACGAATGCCGGTTGCGTTCGCTCTATTTCAGGCTCAGCGGACGACGCGTCCTGAACGGGAGCCGGCGGCCAGAGCGTCGATTTCCGCTCGGCTGGAAAAATTAAAATCGCCCGAGATCGAATGCGCCAGGCAGGAAGCGGCCACGGCGAAATCGAGTGCGTCGGCGGGCGTGGGGTAGTCGTCGCAGGTCAGGCCGAAAATCAGCCCGGCGGCGAAGGCGTCGCCGCCGCCCACGCGGTCGACAATGTTGCGAATTTCGTAGGGCTCGTAAACGCCGTTTTGTCGCGGCGAGAAATGAGCCGCGTCTTGCTCTGCTTCAAACAGCATGGCGCCCCAGTTGTTGTGCGAAGCCGAAACGCTCTCCCGCAACGTCGTGGCCACCAGCTTGATATTCGGAAACTGCTGCACCACTTGCCGGGCGACGTCGGGGTAACGCGAAGTATTGAGTTGGCCGGAATGGATATCGGCGCCGGCGGCGCGAATGTCGAGAACATCGCCGCAGTCTTCTTCGTTGGCGATCAGCACGTCCACATACGGCAGCACCTCGCGCATGGTGCGCTGCGCTAATTCGCGAGTGGACATCTTCGTTTGGGTGGATGTTTTCGCCGCCCAACGCCAAAGTTTGCCGCGAAAGTTAAGATCGCACGAAACGGTCAACCCCGCTGCTTGCGCCTGCCGCACGGATTCGATGGTTGCTTCGGCCGCCATTTCCGAGAGCGCCGGCGTGATGCCGGTCACATGAAACCAACTGGCGTCGGCGAAGATTTTCTTCCAATCGAAGGCGGCGGCGGGCGCCAGGCTGATCGACGAATATTCGCGGTCATAAACCACGCGGCTAGGCCGCTGGTTGGCGCCGGTTTCCACGAAATACAATCCGAGGCGGCCTTGATCGGACGACAAAACATGCTGCGTCTCGACGCCGAATCCTCGCAAGGTCGCGATACACGCTTCGGCCAAGGGATTTTTCGGCAAGGCCGAAACAAACGCCGCTTCCGCCCCCAAAAGCGACAACGACACCGCCACATTCGCCTCCGCGCCGGCAAAGGTGACGTCCAACGAGCCGGGCAGACTTTGCGCCAGCCGCAGGAACCCCGACGGCGCCAAACGCGCCATGATCTCGCCAAAAGTGACAATGCGGCTCATCGTGTTCTCGATCAGGAAGGGAGTGTGGTGCTCGCCGGGCGTGAAACTGAGAAAGTGTGGAAAAATTAAATTCCGATGGGACGCCTGAGAAGCCCGGCTTTTTCAAAACGCCGGGCTTCTGAACCAGGCTCTCGTTTTTTCGGCGACTCCCTCATTTTGCAGAATTCCCCCAAGCTGACAACCGAAACGCGGTCAGATTCAAATTCCCGATGCTAGCAGGCTGAATTCACATTGACTCCGCCAAGGGAGTTCCGCTACCCTCCGCCGCGATTGTTGTCTTATCTCGACGCACCTCTTACGGCAAAGTAGCATGGCGAGGTTCGCCCACGGCAGATCGGCTTGCGCTCTCGCGGTTTGGGCGTGCGCTGGAGTTGCGCTGCTCGGTTGCTCGTCGTTTTCCAAACCCGAAGGTTCTGCTCCTGAACTTCCAGCCGCCCGCCTGCCGGCGGATGCCGTCGTGCTGGAAGTCACTACGGTTACAGCGCCGGCCGATATCGAACAGTTCGAATATCTGATCTGGAAGCATGTGGACGAACAACATCTGGCGTTGGAGGTGCGAGGGCGTTTGAGCGAGAACGGCCTTCGCTGCGGGCTGCTTGGTCCGCAAACGCCCACGGAAATAAACCGTTTGTTCCAAGAAGCGTCGAGAGAAATACAGGGCGATGTCGGGGCGACGCCCGCCGCCAACCCCGAAACGCCAACTGCGGCGTCGGCCGACGGACCCAGCCGCAAGCGTTTGCAAAATCGGGCTGGCCGCCGAGGAATTATCTTGCTCGGCGGGCGTAGCGGAGATCTGTCGGTGCTGGTGAACGAGCAAGGGCGCATCGGCGGACGCACCTTCAAGGAAGCTCACTGTGTTTTTTCGGTGCGGTCGTTTCCGCAAGGCAACGGACGCGTGCGCGTGGAGGTCACTCCGGAAATCGAATACGGAAAACCGCAAAATCAGTACGTCGGCCGTAATGGCAGAATCGAATTTCAAATCGGCCGTCGTCGGCAAATCTACGACGACCTAACCTGCATCGCGACACTCGCGCCGGGGCAAATGCTGTTGTTTTCCACAACGCCGCAGCCGAAGGGGCTGGGCCAGAACATGTTCACGCGTGAAACATCGTCGGGGCCGCGAAAACGTTTTTGCATCATTCGGCTGGTGCAAACGCAATACGACGATCTTTTCGCCAAAGAGAGAATCACGTCCCCAATCGCGACGTCAATGGAGTGATTTTAGGTGTTGTGTGGAATTCAGTGTCGCAATAAGAAGCCCGGCTTTTTGAATAATCCGGGCTTCTGAACCGGGATATGGTTTTTCCATGCTTACTCAATGGCCAGGGCACCAAAAAAAATCACGACCGGGCCGCGTTTGACGATTTGACGAACAAGCGGTTTAATGACGTTGCTGCCCGGCAAGCGGCACAAAATAACTACACATACACCGCCAGCGCCTGTGTGGCGCCGGCGAACCAAGAACGCCAACACATAAAGGTTACTGAAATGGCCCTAATTCCGTTACGTCTGCTTCTCGATCACGCCGCCGAAAACGATTACGGCGTCGCGGCGTTCAATGTTAATAACATGGAGCAGATCCAGTCGATTATGGAGGCGGCGGAGGAAACCGATTCTCCCGTCATTATTCAAGCTTCGCGCGGCGCCCGAAAGTATTCACAAGACGCCTATTTGCGGCACCTCATTTTGGCGGCCGCCGAATTGTATCCTCATATTCCGATCGTCATGCACCAAGACCACGGCAACAGCGTGGAAACGTGCGCCAGTGCGATCGAGAATAATTTCACCTCCGTCATGATGGACGGCTCCCTGGAAGCCGATGGCAAAACGCCCGCCTCGTACGAATACAATGTCGACGTGACGAAGAAAGTCGTCGACTTGGCTCATGCCAAGGGCGTTTCGGTGGAGGGCGAACTGGGTTGCCTGGGCTCACTCGAAACGGGCGAAGGCGAACAGGAAGACGGCCACGGCGCGCAGGGCAAACTTTCCCGCGAACAACTCCTGACCGACCCCGAAGAAGCCGAGCGGTTTGTCGCCGCGACGAACGTCGATGCGCTGGCGGTCGCGATTGGCACCAGCCACGGCGCCTACAAATTCACTCGTGAGCCCGACGGCGAAGTGCTCGCCATGGACCGCATCAAGGATATTCACGCCCGGCTGCCAAATTGCCACTTGGTCATGCACGGCAGTTCCTCGGTGCCGCAGGAATTGCAAGATATTATCAACCAGTACGGCGGCGCGATCCGGCAAACGTGGGGCGTGCCGGTGAAAGAGATTCAACTCGGCATCAAATACGGCGTACGAAAAATCAACGTCGACACCGACAACCGCCTGGCCATCACCGGCGCCATTCGCAAGGTGCTCACGCTGCATCCCGAGAAGTTTGATCCTCGCGATTACCTCAAACCGGCCCGGGAAGCCATGAAACAAGTTTGCATCGCCCGAATGACCTCCTTCGGCCAAGTGGGGCATGCCTCCAAAGTGCGCGCCTTGGCGCCTGCTTAGCTGGACAGCGCCATGTTTGGTGGTTTGAGTTTATCATATCGGGTTTTTTGGCGGGATGGATTTTATTTTCTCGGGGTCAATGCCCAGTTCGGCGAATCGTTTTCG
>QIKY01000089.1 GCA_003233175.1 Planctomycetaceae bacterium
CAAGTCAGCGACTTGGCGCCGTTATCGGGGCTGACAAGTCTGCGGCGGTTAAAGCTCGACGGAACGCCAGCCAGCGAGGAGAGTCTTCAACAACTGCAACAGGCCTTGCCGAATTGCGTGATCATACGCAATTAGCTTGTCAGAGCGCCATTCGTCCCGGCCAAGTTGACGAGGCTATTCAATCACTGCTTCGGCGATATTTCTTCCTCGCTGTTCGCGCTATCGGCGAGTGTTTGTGCTTGCTCCAGGGCTTTGTCGGTGCTGGAAGGATCGACCGTTCGGCACGATTCACTGAGCTGGTCCGACAGGCCTCGCAAATACGTTTTCCAATCGGCGGGGGCCATATCGGGCGGGCAGAGTTGTTCGAACTCCGCCAGCAGCAGAATCATCCGCAGCAGGTGCCGAAAAACAATCCCCTCCTGTTTGTGCAGCCGTTTGCTGGCGATGAAATTACTGAAGTCGCCGCCGAATTCCAGCAACTCGCCAGCCGCCCAAACCGATTGCGTGCGCACGCCATGCACGCCGGGGAATTCGTAATCGAAAAGAATGCGCAGCTTTTCCGCGATGGTCAGCACGCGCGGTGGCGGCTCGTCGAAGGCGCCCCAATTACGGTCTTGCTCCTCCTTCGGCGCGGCCGTCAATTCTTCAGCCGACACCAACCCCAGCGTTAGCAGTTGGTGGTCGATGCGTTCGGTCGCCAGCGGACCGGGCGGCAACTCCTCTTGCGACGGCACGCGCAATTGCCAACCGACCGAAGGCGGCAATTCGAGCACGCTTTCAAACGCCTGGATGCGTTCCTTGTGGTCGGCGCCGCCCATCTGGTTGACGAGAAACAGGCCGTACAACGGGTTCACGCTGCGCAACAAGGCCAGCTTGGCAAGTTCCGGCGTGGGGTGGGCGAACTTGGGCCGATACGACGATTGTGCGTCTGCCGGCGTCGCTTTTTCCGCCGCCGCTTTCGCTGGCGATGACGATGTTTCCTTGGCCGATGTTTCCTTGGCCGATGTTTTCTTCGTTGACGTTTCCTTCGCCGCCTGCTTTTCCTTCGCCGCTTGCTGTTCGGCGAAAAACAGTTGCACGGCCGACGGAGGGGCGTCGGGTTCGGATTGTGTTTCGGCCGGCTCCGGCGCCGATTTGGGCGGCTCTGGTTCGAGCGTCACATACCCGGCGCGCCACAGAACGAGCAACATTTTCTCGAGCGCCTGCTTGTTTTCCTCTAACGGCTTGCCGATCATCAGCCGCTGGTCGATCAACCGGCGGAGGCGGTCAACCTCTGGTGAGACGGTCAGCATGTGGGCCACCAAACGCCAAGGCGGCAAGCCGCGGCTGGCGAGTTTTCCCGGCGGGGCGGCGTGAAGTTTCTCGAATTGTTGTTCGGTCCAATATTGTTGGTTGGCGCGGCGTTTGGGCATCTTTTTCTTCAACGCCTTTTTGGCCTTGCGCAGACCGGGGTCTTTGGTGTCTTCGGGAATTTGGTCGTACTTCTCCCGCCACCGCAGCATTTTCACATCGTCTTCATGCGCCAACACAAACACGTAACCCTGGGTATCGAATTGAGGACGCCCCGCACGGCCGAAAATCTGTTGGGCGCTGCTGGGGTCCATGATTTTCTTTTTTCCCGGCGGACCCTTGATAATGCTGGGCAACACCACCGACCGCGCCGGCAGGTTAATGCCCGCCGCCAAGGTTTCGGTGCAGATGGCCACCGAAAGCAATTTCTTCTGGAACAGCTCTTCCACGATGCGACGGTACTTGGGCAACAAGCCGGCATGATGCACGCCCACGCCCCGCAGCAGTAACTGCTTGAGTTTCGGCGCCGCGCCGCCCGACCAACTGTACGGTGCAATGGCCTCCAGAATTTGGGCTTGCCGCTGCTTGGCTTGCAGCGCCTTGCCCTTGAGTTGCTCCGCGATATTCCAGCACTCCTCCCGATTGAAACAAAAGACCAGCGCCGGCGTGCGGCGTGCTTCTTCATCGCCGCGCGCCATGTCTTCAATATGTTCGTTGAGCGTGCGGTCGCCCACCCACTGGTAACTGAGCGGCACGGTGCGGTGCTCTCCCTGCACCAACTCCAAACGCCGTTGGTGTTCGCGGTTGAGCCAGGTCGAAAACTCCATCGCGTTGCCGACCGTCGCCGAAAGCAATAACAGCCGCACATGCTTCGGCAGCAGGCCTAGCGATAACTCCCAAACAATGCCCCGTTCAGGATCGTTGAAGCAATGGAATTCATCCATCACGACGGCCGCCACTTCTTGAAAATCGAACGCTTCAGGATGCAGCAAGCGGTTGAGCAAAATTTCCGCCACCACCACCAACACACGCGCCTGAGGGTTGACGCGGCGGTTGCCAGTGACCAGACCGATTTCGTTTTCGTCGAACCCCCAGCGCCGGGCGGCGGCTTGAATCTCTTGAAACTTTTGTTCGGTGAGCGCGATCAGGGGCGTGGTGTAGTAGGCCTTGGCGCCGGTGCGCAAGGCTTCGTAAAGCGCCCCCTCGGCGATCAAGGTTTTCCCGGTGCCGGTCGGCGCGCAAACCAACACCCCCTGCGATGAAGTGAACCACGCCAACAAGGCTTCTTCCTGAACTGGATAGGGCTCGAAGGGCAATTGCTCGAAATACGTTTCGGCCAGTTGGTCTCGTGAAATTTCGGTTTCCGACATACCGTTCTGCAAACCTCGATCTAACGTTCGATTGTTTCCTGGAAAGCGTGGAACCATTCGTTTCCGAAATAGCGATCAAGAAGCCCGGCTTTTTGAAAAAGCCGGGCTTCTTGATCGAGGCGTCGTTTCTCCACGCTTTCCAAGAACGACCCGCAGCCACACCCTACTCTAGACCGGCTTTGCCGATTATCGGACGTCAAGGCGGGTTTTCGCTAGTGGCGGGAAGCAAAAAGAGAGCGGAACCGCTCCAGGAAAAACAATTAAGTTGTTTCGCATCAACGTGTTACGCCTCTTACTTCCGCCGAAAACTCATTATTACCCAACTATTACATAGCTATCGCTTGGGAATGACACAGTAGACCGTGAATTCCACTACAATTCCGTGCTCGAACACTGAAGATGGCGGCGCCGGAACAAACGGCGCCAAAACGCAACAGTCCCGCGCCAGCCGAAAATCCGGCGCGAACCGCCTCACTCGAAGAAGCATCCCCCAAGTATCCTCGGTACTCCAACCTGTTTTTACAAGCGAGAAAAACACCATGGCAACAGCCACCGAAACCCCCCAACTGCTCGAAGACCAAGTCATCCCCGAAGGCAAACTGCTGGATTGCCAGCCAGAAGATTTTGCCCCCGAAGACGTTCAAACCCGTGAGCGAGATCGCCGCATGTCGTCCGGTTTGAACATCCCGATTGTCAGTTGGCTGGGTCTGTTGCACATCGGCGCGTTGGCGGCGCCGTTCTTTATTTCCTGGGAAGCGGTCGCCTTGACCGTCTTCCTGCATTGGCTCACCGGCGGCATCGGCATCTGTTTAGGATACCATCGCTTGTTGACCCACTCCAGTTTTCAAACCTACCGGCCGATTCGCTGGTTTTTGGCCCTAATGGGCGGCTTGGCGGGTGAGGGCTCTTCGCTCGACTGGGTCGCCAACCATCGGAAGCACCACGCGCACAGCGACCAACCCGACGATCCCCATTCGCCGCGCGACGGCGCCTGGTGGTCGCACATGCTTTGGTTGGCCTGGGTTCGCACCGGCGAAGAGCAGGAGGCGTTCGTCAAGCGTTGGGCGCCCGACCTGCACCGCGATAAAGGCCTCCGACTGATCGGTCAACTTTTCCTGCCCTCACATTTTGTCATGGGGTGCCTTTTGCTTGGCGTGGGTTACGCTTATGGCGGAACCTATATGGCGGCTTCGTTCCTCACTTGGGGGCTGTTCATGCGGCTGCTGTTCGTGCTGCACACCACGTGGTTTGTCAACTCCGCCAGCCACCTGTGGGGATATCGCAACTACGAAACCACCGACGATAGCCGCAACAATTGGTGGGTCGCGATTCTCGGCTACGGCGAAGGCTGGCACAACAATCATCATGCCTATCCCCGAATGGCCAACCACGGCCATCGTTGGTGGGAATACGACATGACCTACCGCACCATTCGCCTCATGACCCGCTTGGGCTTGGCCTGGAAGGTAATCGACTACAAACAAAAAACCACCGATGGCGTCGTGAAATAAAACGCAGCAATTCCGACGCATCGCGAAATAATCAGAAGCCCGGCTTTTTGAAAAAGCCGGGCTTCTCGCTATTCTTGGGAAAGTCGAATGGAGCAGCCACCCCAGCGGGAAGCGGCCGCATTCGGTTATACTTATACGCTCCCACACTTTCTACGTGCGTCTTATTGGTCAAACACGCTCCATGAATGATTCGGCAAGAGTGACAAACGAAACGCCCGAAGTAAACCTCACGGGCAAGCAACTCGGCGACTACCGGATTCTGCGGCGTCTGGGGCAAGGCGGCATGGCGGTGGTTTATCTGGCTGAGCAAACGTCGTTGCGCCGGCGCGTGGCTTGGAAAGTTCTGCGGAACAATCTCGCCCACGACGATTCCTATCTGCTTCGCTTCAAGAATGAAGCGCAGGCGGCGGCTTCGTTGGTGCATGCCAATATTGTTCAGATCCATGAGGTGGGTTGTGTCGAGGGCGTGAATTACATCGCCCAGGAATATGTTCAGGGCCTGAACCTCGCCCAATACCTGTTGCGTAAAGGGCCGGTGGACGTCAAAACGGGCGTCAACATTTTGCGACAAGTCGCCACGGCGCTGCATAAATCGGGTGAACAAAACATCATTCACCGCGATATCAAACCCGAAAACATCATGCTCTCCTCGACGGGCGAAGTGAAGGTGGCCGACTTCGGTCTGGCCAGGGTAGCCCAAGACGATGAAGTCAACCTGACGCAAGTCGGGGTCACGATGGGCACGCCGCTTTATATGAGCCCCGAACAGGTTGAGGGCGGCGGCATCGATCCTCGCAGCGACATTTATTCTCTCGGCGTGACGTGCTACCACATGTTCGCCGGTCGGCCGCCGTTCGAGGGCGACAACGCACTGGCGGTTGCGGTGCAACATCTTCAGAAGGCGCCGCCCCGGCTCGAAATGCTGCGTCCCGATTTGCCGGAGGCGTTGTGCCGCATCGTGCATAAAATGCTGGCCAAGGCGCCGAAAGACCGTTTCCAACGCGCCGCCGATTTACTCCGCGAACTCCGCACGCTGCACATCGAGGGCCAGAGCCACGACCCCCACGAAGATTGGGGCGAGTGGAGCACCGCCGAGTTGCTCGCCCTTTCCGACGCCCGCCTGGAAGCCACCCAACAACTCGACGCCATTATGAAATCGAGTGCTGCTCCAGGCGGCCGCAAGTCGGCCTTGTATGTTACGGCGGTTGTGCTGCTGGCCGCGTTTCTGTTTGGCGCGGCCGGCGCGTGGTGGAGGCGCCCGCCGGATCTGTTGTATGTCGACGCCCAAGATTCTTCACAAGTGGCCCATTACGAAACGGCGCGCGAGCAATACATCAACACCCTCTTCCTGAGTGAGGATGAACTCCGCCCCGCCCACTGGGAAGCCGTTTGGAAACGGTTCGATCCCCAAGACAGCATGAACCTTATGTGGGCGCGACTGGCGAAACAGCAACTCGCTCTAATGTATTTGAAAAGTGACGAACTCGATAGCGCGCTGCCCCTTTTTCGCGAACTGGCCGATCTCGAAGAGGAAGAGAAGAAATTTCGCGCCATAGGATTGGCCGGCCAACTGCTCGTGCAGAGTCGTCGCGGCAACCAGGACGAAGTCCGACGGCTGGCCATCAAACTTGTGCCCCTACGCGACCAGATCGAAAACTCTCGTTGGCTCGCCGCGCAGGTCGACCCCTACCTGGACGAAATTCGCCAGGCCGTCGGCAATGACGAGGCCTGATCGGAGAACGCCGCTCTTTCGATTCGCGGGCCTGAGTACTTTTCCAAGATCTATTCCGTGCAATGGTGTTATGGAATTCACATCAAGCCGGAGGCTTGTCAGCTATATAGCCGGTGGTCGATCGTAGCGAACACCACCGGTAGGCTAACACAACGAACAATGCATCTCAGCGGGATGCCAGATGGAGCGGGCGCGGGAAATGCCTCGAAACAACGTCGTCATTGCCGCCGCCGTCTTTCCCGCGCAGGCGGGAAGCCAGTGATGTACGTGACCGGCTGGATTCCCGCCTGCGCGCGAAGGACGGCGCCGCTGGCATCCCGCTGGGATGCGGAATGTCGAGACCTCCATCCTCCGGTGGTGTTCGCTGCGCTCGACCACCGGCTAATGGCTTTTATCCTTTCAGGATATGAAAGCACGCCGTATCACACGCGCCGGTTGCGTTGGCCCCATTGCCGCCAAAACCATATTTCCGCGCCAATAATCAACGCGCCGATCAACGGCGTGGCGAAGCGGGCCGCCGAACCGCCGCTGGTCAGCGGTGTGAACGGCAACGCGATGAAAAACACGCCCGCCAACGTCATCAAAACCGTGCGGGCCACGCGCAAACGAAATTCAACCGATTGTTTTTTCATGGTGAGAGTCTATTCGACAACGGCGCCCGGGAACAGGTTGGAGGGCGCCCTTCAACATGTTTTTTACGCCGTTGGAGTTCACGCTTTAGCATGTTTTTTACGCCGTTGGAGTTCATGCTTTAGCATGTTTTGTCGCACCGTTGGAGTTCATGCTTTAGCATGTTTTGAAGATGTTATACTGCTGGCGGTCGAGCATGACGATTTTTTTCGTTTAACGGCAAGCCGAAGGCGGCTGCGTTTGGCGCCCACGCGTACGGGCAAGGCAAAAAAACGCAGCCGCCTTCGGCTTGCCGTTAAACGAGCTACCTGTAGCCACATAAGGTACAGGTCCAAAAACATGCTAAAGCATGAACTCCAACGGCGCGGATAAGGAGAGAAATCATGAGAACACCGGCAACGCGCGGCGCACGGCGCAAGGCGGGAATGACGTTGATCGAACTGCTGGCCGTGATCGGTATTGTTTCAATCCTCACCGCCATGCTCCTGCCGGCTGTTTTGCAATCGCGCGCCGCGGCCCGCTCGATGACTTGCAAAAACAATCTGCACCAGATCGGCCTCGCCGTGCATAATTTTTATGATATCCACGGCTACCTGCCCAACCAAAGGCCAATGTGGGACATCATGCCCTTTATGGAAATGCAGGATTTGAAGACTGAGTTGGCAAAGAACGTGAGGAGCCCGGCGTATGGTCCGACGTTGTTCGTCTGCCCGAGCGATCCGATGGCCAGCGTGGAACGTCGGCGGATATCGTACCTGATCAACGACGGCTCGCAAATCGAGCCCCGAAACGGTCTAAAAAAAGGTTACCAGGATTTTTCCCTGGCCGAAATCACCGACGGCCTCTCGAACACCGCCATGTTTGCGGAGCGGTTGGTGCGCGATCTTGATACGCCGGGCAACTTGCCGAGCGCGGTGTATCGGCGGCAGCCGTTCCGTTTCAACTTTTTGACCACGCAAACGTTCCCCGCCGGAGAGGAAATGGCGTTCTTGAAATTCACGCTCGACCCGGCAAACCGTGCAGTTGCCGAGCTAGCGGGACGTTATGCTGACGACCGGCTAGGCTACAACGCCACGTTGGCTTACGACCATCTGGTCCCTCCCAACGAGTGGGCGTTCAATAACGGCAATAGTATAATGGGGTACGAGCATGGCACATACCCCGCGACGAGTTTCCATCCCGGCGGCGTGCATGTGTTGCTGGCCGATGGCTCCGTCAACTTCACCGCCGAAACGATCGACATTCGCCCCTGGTGGGCCCTGGGTTCGCGCAACGGCGGCGATTGAGCGCCGCTGCTCCGCACCGTTGGAGTTCATGCTTTAGCATGTTTTGAAGATGTTACACCGCTTCCAGCCGAGCATGGCGATTTTTTTCGTTGAACGAACGGTAGCCGGGCAATGTACCCGACGAAAACATGCTAAAGCATGAACTCCAACGGCGCGGAAACGGAGAGGAAAGTACAGAAAGGCGAATGGAATGCTGGTGCTCCGCCGATTGATTTTGGCATTCGGCCTGATCGCCTTCGTGGGCGGCGGCTATTACTACTGGGCCACGACCGATTGGTACGCGCGTGGTCCCGCGGTGTTGCCCACCGCCAAGCCCCAGATTGGCGCCGTTTGGCTGACCCGTTACGAAGACAAGCGGAGGTTTCCCGAAATGTTGCCGACCGACGATCCTGAAATTGCTTCCGTGAAAGCAACGCTTCGCGTGTTGCAAGCCGGCAAGACCGATCTGCTGCAAGACAGATCAGTCCTGCGAGTGTCGGAGAACTCGGAATTCACCTGCCGGGTCGACCTGGAGCAAGAAGAATGGCAGTGGGCCGACCAAGAAAAATACAAGCGGCTCCTGCAAACCAGCCCCGCGCGTGCGGAGCAGTACGCAGAGGAGTTGGCGAAAAAGCCGCTTCCCATAGTGAAAATTGATTTTTTTTGCCGCTCCTCGTTGGGTTCGGGCGTGGCGATTGGGCATGAGTATGGGGCGTATTTGAAGGAGCGCGTGCGCGGCGGCGGGCAGCGCATCAAACTGTTTACGGCGCCATTCCGGCCGGGCGAATACTACCTAGTGGTCTCGATCAGTAAACGATTTTCCTCGCGTTCCTACAGCATTCCCTCGCCTAGACGGATTCTTTTCGTCGGCACGATCGTGATCGAGGCAAACTCGGAGGAGGACGCCGAATAACCGGCAACAAAGAATGGGCTGGAATCAGGTCGCGCACCGTTGGAGTTCATGCTTCAGCATGTTTTCTGTTCGTCTTTTTTATAACATCCTCAAAACATGCTAAAGCATGAACTCCAACGGCGCGGACCAACGTCGTCCACTACTCAAAGCCGAGCGGTCCTGGCGGAGGCAAGCGAACGCCGCCCACTTGCGATAACTTGCCTTTGAGAAAACGGGGCTCGATCATGAACACCAAGCCGACATTGCGCCGGCTGGCGTCGACGTTCACACCCAGGCGAAAGAGGAACGACTCGCCCACCCGGGTGACCGCCACATTCTGGCCGATATTTCCGGTCGGCCCCAAATCGACCGAAGCCGACGCGCTGCCGATCCATTTTTCCGACATTCGGTAGCTCACTGAAGTTGTCACGATATTGCTCGTGATCGGTCCTTCCAACGAGCGAAAGCCGAGGTAAACATTCGCCACCCCCGGACGACTGGCAACCGCCCCCACGCTGAAGCTGCGCAAACCGCTGCCGAAAAAATCGAGAAAGCCGTCGGAGAGCACAGTCACGCGGTCGCCCACATGCCAACGGAAGTCGTAATCGAGCAGACCGATTTCCTGTCCAAAGTTATCGCGGTTGGCTTCGGGAAACACGCTGCCTTGCACGTCGAGCGTGATCCAATCCACGATGCGCTCCTGGCCGGGCAAGCCGCGTTTGGTTTGCCAACGTTGTTGTACGCTCAGCCGCCCTAGCGTGAGGTCGTCGGCGATTTCGGTGCTCGGCGAGGCGACCCAACGCTGCATTCCGCTGCGCAGGGCGTAGAGTCGTTCATCGAACGCGGCGGGAATGGCGCCGCCGAACGTATCGACCGTGAAGCGGCGTCGGACCTGCTCCTGGGCGTCGTCGTCGAGCTGGTCGTACAAGGGGAAACGTGAAAGATCACGATTCGCGTCGGCGTAGAAAAACTCGCCTTCAAACACAACTTTGTGGGCGATTCCGTTGACGTTGAACAGCTCGCTTTGAATCAAGGGGTTCGATTTCGACATCGGCATACTGGCCCGCACGCCCGCTTGCCCAAACGTCCGCGTGACTTCGCTGCCGGCGATATCTTGGCCCCAATAGGCCAGTTCTCCCAAGGCGTAGGGCACCACTTTTACGGCGCCCAGTTCGAACGGGAGGTCGACTTCATGCCGCGTCGAGGCGCGCAAACCTTCGCTGTCGGTTTCCCATGGCCGTCTGACAAACTTCGCCGCGTCGACCGGATCGAGCGGCGCAGACGCCACCTCAATATCGGCATAGCCAACCGACGAGTGCGCGAACCAGGTGGCGGTGTCGAGCACCGATTGGCCCATGAGAAAATGGTCGAACCGCGCGCCTTGCGTTTGCGTGAGAAATTTGTTGACGTTCAAATCGGCCGAAACGCTCCAGGAGCTATTGCCGACAATCTGCTTCAATTCCACACCGGTGGTTTGGTCCTTGAGCGTATCCCATTCTTGCTGGTAATACTGTTCGAGGAAGTTTCGGTCGGAGATCACTCCCAACTCGGCCGAGAGGGTTAGGCCATTGGAAAAGTACTGCCGGTGTTGTCCTCGCAGGCGGCCGCGAAAATTTTGTTCCGGCGTCAGCGCCCGACGGTCGGCGCCGAGGTTGTCGAGCCCGGAATCTCGGAGGCCCCAGGCGTCGAAATAGCCAAAATATCCCACCGGAGAGCCGATCGCTCCGAACGGCGCCTGGCCTTGGTGATTATAGTTGAACGTTGTTCCCAGGCCGAAGCCGCGGTCGCTCAGGTAGTCGGTCGAGACGGTCCATTTGGTGTTTTCCGGAGGATCGCTCCAGCCGAGCAGTTGGTACATATCTAGATCGACCAACAACTGCGAGCCGAACACGCTATCCGACTTCACCTTGAACTGGTCAACATAGTAGGTGGGCCGGGTGAGGTCGGTCGCCATGACGGGCCAATAAAACACCGGCACGCCCATGGCGTAAATGAAATTATTACGCGCCGTGGCGGTGCGTTTGTGTTTGATGGCCGGAGCGCCGGTGAATGGATCGATGCCGCCGGGCCCTCCAGCCGGAAAACCGCCCGGCTGTTGTTGGTCTTCAAAGACCACCGTTTCCGATTGCAGCCAGTACGTGGGCACGCCCATCATGCTGGAAGTGAGCGCGGCGCCGTGGGCCAGGAAATGTTGCTTGTCGAGTTGCTGGAGAACATCGGCCTTCAGACGCACCATTCCCTGATATTCACCGACCGGCCCGATCAGCTCCGCGTTCAGAACGACGCCCTGCTCCCGCCCGACGTTGTAGTACATGCGGTCGGCATAGATGACGCGGTCGCCTTGCCGGAACACGATATTGCCCTCCAAATAAAACTCGTACGATGGTTCGAGGCCTAGTTTCGGCTGCCCGGGAATGTCGACGCCCGTCATCCAAAAAACGGTACGATCGGCCGCAATCGAAACGGAGTCGATATCGGGCTGCCCTTCAATCGTGATCCCTTCCACACTCACCTGCACGCCGGTGCTAATCACGCCGATTTGCTCACCGGGGACGCCGGTGGGATCCGTCTGGAACTGCAGGCCCACATTGCTTCGCGGGAAAACTCGCACCCGCCGCGCCCCGAACGCAGGACGTCCCGGCGGCCGCTCCAATTCTTCAGCGGTGAATTGCACTTGCCGCACCACCGCCCGATGTTCCGATTCACGCGCCGCCAACGCCCGCCTCCAAATCGGCGGCGGTTCGCCTTGCAGCGCTGCCGGCGGCGGTGTTTTGAATTGGATGTCGCGAAGGGTTTGAAAGCGAGCCAGCCACTTTTCCCCCCGAACCGACTGCGCCGGCTTCCGAGAAACCGCATGCGACTCTCCCGGCCGGGCGTAATCCACGCTGGCGCCGCCTTCGAGGTAGGCGATGATCTTGCCGGGGCGCGCCCCGTTGGATGCGTCCCCGCTGATTGGGCCGCTGTTGGATGAGAGTGGACCACCGCTGGAAGTGGGCGTCAAATCGACCCAGAGCACCGCCTCGCGCGCCGTTCCCTCGACCACGCCCTGCCGAATTCGCACGTCGCCTTGCAACCGCCAAACTTCGTACGAGCCTTGCCGCCAACGTGTGGCGTGTGCGGCGCGCACGATGATCGCTTCGTTCACATCGCCCAGCGGGAATTCGATTTCAGCATGGCTGGAGCGTCCGCCCAGCAGCCAAGTAATGAGCATGGCGAAAACGAAGATCAAGCTCCGAAGCCGCAGTCTTCTCAATCGCGCACCCCGAGCGGGCGCGCTGCTGGGAGCAGCGCGTATCGGCGGCGCGGCGAAAGGGAGCAATTGCATCACGTTGGCGACCGAGGCTTCAGGCGAAACACCTTTCCACGACAGAGCGAACTCCCTGGCTTGCAAAAATATGCCAGGACAGACCAAAACGGGGCGGAAGTATAGGAGCCTTCGGTGGTCGCCGCAATACGGCCCTGAAACGATCACAAAGCAGGTAAGAGGGGAAAGGCGGATAAAACCCTTCCGGCCTTGGCAAGGTTCTCCTCAACCTCTTTTAGCCGCCCTTCAAATTCCGCGATCTTCGCCGCAGATTCTTCACACCCTCGAAGCGAAAGGCGACAATAAGGCGAGCGGAACGAACTCACTGCCGCCGACGCGAATCTCGCGGCTGCGGAATCACTTTTTTTCGTCCAGGCGGCGATACTTTTCCTGGTATTTTCGCCACAAACGCGTGTGCCGGCTGGAGAGATCGACCACGCGGCCTTGAATATAGGCGAGGTCCACATGCGTGACGGTTTCGAGCGGGTCGCCATCGGTGATAATCATGGTGGCGTCCTTGCCGACTTCCAAGGAGCCCACACGATCAGCCACGCCAAGAATCCTGGCCGGCGATAGCGTGATCGCCTTGAGGGCTTCGCCGCGAGGCAAACCAAAGGCCGCCGCCATGGCGGCGTGGTAGGGCAGGTTCCGCACTTGCGAGGCGCCGAAGCGTCCGGCGCCCGAAATGCAAAACTCGATTTTCGCATCGAACAGACGTTTGGCCAGCGTGAAGGGCGCGTCGTAATCGTCAGACCGACTACGCGGCAATCGCTGCACGCCGCCCACGATCACGGGAATCTTGTGGGCGTTGAGTAACTTGGCGCACAGCGGTGCGTCGTATCCGCCGTAGATCACGAGTTTGACGTTTTCTTCTTCAGCGAAGGCCACGGCCGATTGTATTTGTCGCACGCGGTCGGCGACCACGATCATGGGCGTTTGGCCGTCTAGCACCGAAGCCATGGCCTCCCATTTCAGATCGAGAGGATGGAGGTCGGGCGCGTTCTCCCGCGCCTGGAGGTAGGCGCGGGCATTGGTGAACTGTTCGCGGAGATATTTCAACGACTGTTGGCTCGCCCCACTTTGCTTCCCGGCCGATTTCTTTCCCGCGCCATCGAGCACCGCCGCCATGCGGGGCCAATTCACGATCAGCCCCACTTGGCTGCGGAGCGTCATGTCTTCCCAGGTCCAACCGTCGAGTTGGATCACCGCCGCCTTGCCTGAAATCAGGCCGCCCGATGGCGCCGTCATCACCAACAAAACGCCATTGGCCCGCGCCACGGGAATCAGTTCGCTATCGGGGTTCACCGCCACTTCCGCCCGAACATTAGGATTGAACCGGCCGCTCTCCGATTCATCGCGACTAGGCCGCAAGGCATTGACTTCCACTAAGCCCATGTTGGTGAAGGCGTCGAACATGCCGGGGTACACGTGTTTTCCGGCGATGGAAATGCGCTCGGCGTCGGCGGGAATATCGGCCGCGGCGCCGATAGCCGTGATTTTACCTTTGTCGAACAATAGCACGCCGCCTTCAATCGGCGCGCTGCTCACCGGATGCAATGTCCCGCCGATGAGCGCGATCGGATTTTTCTGATCGGCGCCCGGCGTTTCCGGCGAGGCGAGGGCGTTGCTCGAAACGGCAAACGCGAGAAGCACAACGGCAGGATAAAACTTCATCGAACGGGCCTTGGATCTGACGCATGGTGTGACGCTGAAAACGGCCGTCGCCGCGTAGGCGAAACCATCGAAAACACGACGGCTGTAGGAATTGTAGCTCGAATTCGGGCGGTATCCCAGCGAATAAGGATCTCGGGGAAAATAAGTTACCGGTTTGCAGGATCAGCCGCGGCGATAAACTTACGGCTCCTCGGGAGAATCTGCGCGTGAAAATGGGGGCGTCGTTACGCAGAGCCGTTCCGAAAAACCTCCGCTTGGTCTCGACCGAGAGACCGCTCGCGCCTGCACGTCGAACCATTGGGTCGAGGAAAACACGAACAAGAGGTATGATAAGGGCCGAGCGATTTTTTATGGTCGTCTTTTGCTCCGCCAATCCTAAACGCGGCGCTGTCCAAAAAACCTGGCCGAACTTCCATGACGCCCGCTGAAAAATATATTGAAGCCTGCCGTGGCTTGCTCGCCGCGATTTCCTCGCAGGCGAAGGCGATTGGCGAAGCGGCCGACTGCTTTACCAAAACGATTCTCGCCGGCCGCATGGTGCATCTTTTTGGATCGGGCCACAGCCGCATCATGGTCGAGGAAATGTGGCCCCGGTACGGATCCTTTCCCGGTTTTCACCCCATGGTGGAGCTGTCGCTGACATTCCATAACGGCGTGGTCGGCTCGAACGGCCAGCGGCAGGCCATGTTTTTGGAAAACACGCCAGGACTCGCCGAACGCATTCTCCGCAACTACGACTTCCAACCGATCGACACCGCCTTGGTGGTCAGTTCCAGCGGTTGCAATGTCGTGCCGATTGAAATCGCGAGAGGCTTCCGCCAACGCGGCCTGACGGTGGTGGCCTTGGTCAGCCGCCAACATGCCGACGCCAGCCAAAGCCGCGACGCCTCCGGGGAAAAACTTTCAGACATCGCACACATCGTGCTCGACACCGGCGCCCCGGTGGGCGACGCCATGGTGTCGATCGAAGGGCTTGATACGCCGGTCGCGCCAGGGTCCACGGTGGGCGGCTGTATGGTGGTGAACTGTTTGAAGGCGGAAATCGCGCAGCGTCTGACCGATGCCGGCCACCCGCCCCACACGCTCACCGCCGCCGCCTTGGTCGGGCAGGAACGCGCGGCCGAACTGTTTGAAGCCGCCTACGACGAACACGGACGCCGCTGGGCCAAACTCTTCGCCAACCTGGGCGCCGATTGAGCCATGGCTTCGTCACATTGCTGGTCAGTTTCCGGATTGTCAGCCGCGCACACTAGCGCCGCGACCCGCGCTGGCGCGTCTGCAACGTTTTCCAGACCACCTTCGCGCATTTCCGATCAAGCCGCACAAGGTGCATCTGCCGGAGATCGATGGTGGTCGTTTTTCCCTTGTGCGTTTTGGCGTACACGAACGGCAGGCAGACAGCAAGCACCTTGAGCGGCCGACCGGCATCGGCCGGAATCATTTTGAGTCGCACCAGTTCGTGTGGCGATAACGAAGCTCCGCAGCAGTCCCACAGGAATGAGGGCGCCTCGACTATTTCGGTCAACACCGCGACATAGTCGCCACAGGCGAGGTCTTCGCCAGCGACCGTCGCCGCGACTCGCGTTTCTAAATTTGATTTTGCCTTGGTTTTCACAATCGTCTCGATTCAATATTCGGATACTGAAATTACAAGACAGGCTCCTTGCGTTTGGGTTCGTTTGTTTGTACGAAAAAGCAAAACTCCGTCACTCCCAGTCGACTTGGAAGCGGATCGATTGTGAGGCGAGCGAACGATTCTTGAACGCGGGGTGGGTTTATTTGGGATGCTTTTTCCCGGTTACGCTTTTGATGAAATCAACTTCTCGCCGGTCGTAGGGAGAGCCGTCGCGACGCAGGATTTCATGGAACCAAACATCGGGTTCGGCGGTGTACTGTTTGCGCCATGAATCCCAGGGGTAGTTCGTTTGTGTTTTGCCGGCGACAAAGCCCCAATTGTAAGCCGCGATCTTTTCCTGCTTGAAGTAGCCCAGCAGGGGGTCGAACCGACTGCCGTTGGGCCGCGCCATGTATTCAGTGCAGAAGATCGGACGCCCGTACCGGCGCAATTGTTCCACGCGCAGGCGGACGCGAGCCAGGCCCTCGTAGCTGTGGAAACTGATCACGTCGGACTCCTCGATCATGATTTTCTCGATCGGCGAGAGCCGCTCATGGCTTGGCCACGGGCCCAGCCACACGCCCGCGGTGAGCGGTTGCGACGGATCGGCCTGGCGGGCCCACGCAAAGACTTTACCCAGCAGAAGCGTGGCCATTTCGGCTTTGTTTTCAAGTTCCGTGTTGGCGCCTTCCTTACCGTAGGCGTTGGTGTTGGCGTTGTCGGGTTCGTTGAAGACATCCCACATGTGAATGCGATTGTCGTTGCGAAAGTGGCCGATCAGGCCCGTAATGTACGGCCGAAGTTCGTCGTGCCTTTTCGGATCGCCGAGAATTTCGGCGCCGGGCGCCTGCACCCAACCGGAATTGTGGACGTGCGGTCGTGGTGCGCGCTGCTTGCCGAGTTTTGGCAGCGGATCCCAGACTGCGTCGAGAGGAACCATCACCGCCCCGATGCCGTGCTGATCGGCCAGGGCCAGAAACTGTTCCACGCGCTCCAAGAAGCCTTCGCGGTCTTGGTCCCATAGCAGGTTGTGAAGATAAACTCGAACGCTGTTGAAGCCAAGCTCTTCAGCCCAGCCTAGTTCGCGGTCGATTGTTTCCGGGTCGAAAGTATCGGCCTGCCACATTTCAAGCTGGTTGATGGCGGAACTGGGATTAAAATTACAGCCGACCAACCACGGCTTTCGCGCATACCATGCGTTGGCCTGTTGCGGAGTCCAGCGGTGACGCGCCTCGACAACCGTCGCCAGCAAGATTGCCTGACAAACAATCACCATGCACGTCAGAACCAAGTAGCGAACTTTCATCTTTGTTTCTCATTCTGTTACTGAACGTATCGACGATCAAGAAAATAATTATATACCGAAAACGCCAAGCCGCCGCGGTAATCGATTGAAAGCTGCGGCCAACCGTTCCGTGTAGCGATGACGCTTTTCCGATCAGGGACCGGCCCCAACTGAATTCCAGACTACGGCTCCCACGCTCGCAACCGTTCGGCGTATTCCAGAATGGCGGCTCGTTTCTTTTCAAACAGGCCGAAGATCGTCAAGATGATCACGCCCATCGTGAGTAGGAACACCCACCAAGGCCATTTGGAATCGACCGCGATGGCGGCTCGCCACACCATGCTGAGAATCGCCACGAGAAAGAAACTGAACCCCAGGTACAAAAACGCCCGCACACGGAGCGTTATACCCAAGAACATGCCCAGCAACGCCAGCCCGGCGAGAATCATCGGCGGCAGCAGCGTTTGGTTCTGCGGCAGGAAAATTTCGCCCGTCGAACTCACATAAATCACCGCCAGGGCCGAATACCGCAGGCTGGCCAGTTGGGCGGCGGCGAGCCGGCGGCGCATGATGTGCGTGGCGGCCAGAACCGAAACCGCCGGAGGGATCAACCACATTTGAGGATGCTCCCAAAGTTTCCAGCTTTGCTCGCTGAGTAGCGACCACAGCGCGCCGTTCAACGCGATGGCCGCTCCCGCTCCGAGCAACAACGAATGGCGGTGAAGGCTCATCGCGCCGTACAGCAGCCCGACGCCGAACAGCACCAGCGTGTAATCGCTGTTGGAGTCGGCCATCCAGAACGCCAGGCAAGGAATTAAGGGCAGCAGTGCGCCGGTATTTTGCAGCGGCTCCGACAGCACGTTCAGCCGCAAGCGGCGGAATATTTCGCCCAGAGCCACTCCAGCATAGGAAATTCCCATCACGACATACGGCCAATAGCCGTGGAAAAAGTAGCGGAAGAGCGCCGGGCGGGCGAGAAACACGTGGGCCAGCAATAGCCCCAAGGCGGCTTGGGCGGCATAGACGTAACGCTGCCGTTTTTCTTCGGACCAGTGCAGCGGATCGATCTTGGGAGAAACCGCAAACAGAATCAAGAGTGCAAAAGCGCCCAGCAGCACCACGGCGACGGCGGTAATTTCTGCGATCGAAATCGGCAGTCCGTTTGCGTCGCGGAAATGGAAGGCTTCAATAAACAGCACCGCCGCCAGCGAGAAGGCGGCCGTCGCTCCCCACCAGACAATACTCCTCCGCACCGCCTCCCGCCAGGTATGGCCCGCCGAAAAAATGCGCGCCGCCGCGAAGGTGCTCAGCGCCGATAAAGCGATCATCGCGACCAAGGCCCGAATCGCGCGGCGCAGCCAGGTGATGTCGTCCCAGGTGGGCGGCAGGTCGATCCAACAGAGCAAAATCGCGGCGAGTCCGCCCAACGCCAAGGCTGCTCTTTGCCAAACAAACCGCCGCTCCTTCTGGGCGAAACATCCTAGGCCAATGCCGGCCAGCGCCGGCACAAAACCGGCCCACACCTGCACGCTTCGGTCTTCGCCGCTGAGCGCAAAGCCGATTGCCGCAAGCGTGAGCGGCGCCGCTTCCAGCAGACACGCATAAGGCAGCCATTGCGAGAGCCGCCGCAACCCGTCGACCGGGTCGGGGATTTTGCAACGCATTCCCAAAATGGCGAGGTCGGCGCCGACGCGCCACAGCATACCGGTCAGCAGAATATGCCACGCCGCGGCGGTGAGCGTGGCTGCGGCGAGTTGTTCGCCCCGCCAGGGCGTGTGCGCCAGTGCGAGAATCGTCAGCCCGATCGACCATCCATAAAGACACGGCAACGCATAAAACGCCTTTCGGCTCCAGAGCGACGCCAGCAGCAGCGCGGTCAGCAAATACGCCGCCGCGGCGCCCCAGAGGTCGGTCACTTCGAAGCCTGTTTTGCCGAACACGCCGATGATGAAAAAGCAAAGCGTGATCCATGCGCAAAACAGGAAGGTTGTCAGGACTGCCGCGAATGCGTGCAACGAAGGCAGTCGTGCGGCGCGCATGGGCGTGAGCTTGGTTCGCCACATGCTCCAAACCAAACTGACGCCGCCGATCACCAACAGCAGACAACTATCGGCGATGAACACCTCCCACACGGCCAGCCCGGTGGGCCGGCTCCAGAGTCCGACCCAAGGGCCGCACATCAAGAGCGTGGCGGCCAACAGTGCGTAGAAAGCGGCGTTGTAGGCCAGCGCCCGATGGTCGAATCGCGCCGCCCACAAAGCCGTACTGACAGCCGATGCAACCAGAACGCCAATCGGCCATCCTGGAGCAGGATCTTGAAAAACGAGCATCGTGGCCAGTAGCGCCAGGCAAGCGTTGATAACGAGCGACCATGCCGGCGCCGCGGCGGCTATGCGACGCAGCGTTTTGCGTCCCGCCGTTTTCATGGCCAGCCCGCCGCCTCTGCGCAGCCTGATGAAAAACAGTCCCACGGAAAACAGAGCGGCGCTCATCGAAATTGTGGCCAGCGATACGATCAGCACGCGCCGGGCGAAGCCGCCGCCGTCCAACGGACTTGCATACGCTTGCACGAGCAATCCGGCAAGCGAAAGCGCCAAGATGCTTGAAAACGCCGTGAGCGCTGCGAGTAGCGCGTGCCCGCTCCAATCGTGGCGGCGGGAGCGTCCTAGCCAAAGCAGGCTGACGCCGCACAGTAGAAAGCCAACCACGGCGATGTTGCTTCCCAAGAACGCCGCTTCCAGGGGAAGCCGTCCCCATGTGAAGAGCGCCACGCCGCCGCTCCCTAGCGCGTGAAGCAACGCCATGGCCGCCGCGACAAAGACAAACGTCTGCAACCGCCGGGCCCGTTGCTTCCGGGCCGTCGCCGGCGGCTGCGTCGGCTCTAACGGGGCAACACTCGAAAGGCGTTCCGGTAACGGGTGTTCCGGTGATTGGCGATCCAACAAAAGCCAAACCAGCGCACCGGCGCCGAATCCTAACATTGCTATCGGCAGCATTCCGGCATACGCGCCGGCGGTGAGCGCTGTCTGACCGTGAACCAGCACAAAACAGCAAACCAGCGTCAGCGGAAACAAGACTCCCGCCGCCAGTGCATTGAGGCCGTTGCGTTCTCGCCGCTCGCAAATTATCAAGGCCGCCACGACAAGGAACATCGGTCCGCCGAGTTGCCACATCGCCTCGCGCCACTCCAATAAGCGATCAACGGGCGCGTCAAGCCGCCATACCACCGCCAGCACGGTCGCGCCGACCACGGGCGCCGCATTGATCAACACACCGAACGCCGCCAGTTCACCGATGCGCCCATGGCTGGCTTGCCCTTGCTTAGAACGCTCTTCGCTGGCTTGCTCTTGACTGATGAGGCTGCCGACCGACTTTTGCAACCGTCGGACGACGCCCGGCAACCAGGTTGCCGCCGAAATGGCGAACGCCAAACAGACCGCGCCGTGAGCGCCGCGAAAAACAAGGTCGACCGGCGCCCACGCTGCGAACGACGCCGCCAGCAAGAGCGGCGCGGCGGCCACGACCAGGGCTGCCAACGCAATCGTTTCCCGCCAGCGTCGTTCCCAGCCGATTCCCATCACGGCGATCAAAAGAACCAGCCACGCCGCCCAAAGAGAACCGAGCGGCAGCGTTGCCGCCGCCCCTTCCGCCAGCGTTGGATTGCCAAGCGTTGGGTTACCATGCAGCGCGGCGAGCAAGGCCGGTCCGACTGCGTCGTAGCCAACGTAGAACAAACCTCCCATCGCGGCGGCGAGAACGATATGGTCGGGCGAAACTCCATCGGCTCGCAGCCAGGGGCGAAGTGAAAATAATTTGGGCGGCCAGCGGCGCAGCAACGTCCAGAGCATGCTCCAAATCGAGGCGGCTACAACCTGGAGTTGCAGATGCGAAGTAGAAAGCCAATCTTGCCGCGGAACGGCGGCCCGCACTGCGAAGACCCAAGCCAAGTAGGCGAAACATTGAAACGCACGGAAAACATGCGGGTCGTTTTGAAGAATCGCGCCGGCCAACCACACCAAACTGAACGAACACCAAAGGCCCGCCTGGACCGCCGCGGCGCGACTGCCCGCCGCTGAGTCGGCCAACAAAAAACACGCCGCAATGGCCGTTGCCGCCAACGCCGCTTGGTTGAGTGGCGTCCAGACGTCGGCCGCGGTTGCTACATTGCGTTCGGTTGGCCATCGTTTCAATATCACCTTGAGCCCCACCGCCTGAGCCATTGCGAACAAGCCAAAGCAGGTCAGGGCGGCTGTCCAGGGTTGCACTCCGAAAGCGGCGCCGAAGTGAAATCGGGTTTCGAGTTGGCCTGGAAGACAGACCGCCGCGAGCATCGCGGCGAGTTGCAAGGCCGCGCTCAGCCAACCAAGTTCGGCCCTTCGAACAAACGTATTGGCGAGCATCGCGGCCAGACCAAAACCACCCGCGATGCCGGCCGCGACCGCGGGATCGGCGCCCCGCAACCCGACCGCTGCAAAGGCGCCCGCGAGACTGACCGACGCCACGCCGACGGCGCCGAACAAGTGGGCCAGGGCGTCGCGCGAACGGCCGATGTTCCGCAATCCAAACGCCGCGCCGGCGAGCGCGGCGGCGAGTCCCGTGAGCGCGATCGACGACCATTGCGATAAAAGCGATTCGCCGATATTCAAAACACTCGCTGGGCCGGCGGGGCTTTGAGAAGCAAGTTCGCAACCTAGGGCCAGGGAAAGGGCGGCGCAAGCCATCGCAGGATAATACAGAAAATCGATCCGCGACCGGTAAGCAATGCCCCACAGCGCCGCCGCGTTGAGAATGCCAATCAACAGCACCGCAGGCCGGGGCCACGCCAGCAGCAGCGAACCGGCCATGATGAACCCGGCGCCCAGCGCGGCGGCCAGAACGCTTGTTCGCCAAATCGGATCGAGCGTCTTTTTCAAACGCCGTTGCGTTTGAACCGCCAGTTCCAAACAGGCGGCCGCCGCCAGACAAAGCAAGGGCGTCAAGGAGACGAGTCCGTCGAACCAATCGCCCTGCTTCGACAGCAGCAGGCCCCACGTCGTGACGAGGGCGAATCCTGAAACGCCGACAATCAAAACCAGTCGTTTGAGCGCGGCTTCACCCATCCGCCGTCGGAAATACTTTCGCGGCCAGACGACCGCCGGCCAGAAACAAAGTAACGGCGCCAGCCCCAGCAGTTGCAACCGCCACTGCTCCACGCCGCTGCTCGCCAGCCGGGCGATGAAAAGTTGGCAGACCACGGTTCCCATGATCGGCCCGACAACACGCGCCCAGCGCCCGCGAACCAGCTCTTTCGCGGCGGAGTAGGTCATGCCGCCAAACGCCGCCAATCCCAGAATTACTGCCGAAAGATACCAGAAATCGAGTACCGGGCGTTGCTCCGAGAGCGCGATGGCGGCCAGGAAATTTAGCGGCGTCAGGAGCAGCGTGATCATCAGCAACGCACGGCTGGTGGATACCAGGTTCCACTTTCGCAGCGTGTAAATACCCGCGCCATAAAACGCCGCCGTGCCAACCAGAAAAATCAACGCCGGTAAAAAAGGATATCCGCGAATGTCGTTCCACAAACTTACGACAGCCCCCACGTAGCCGCCGACAATAGCCAATCCGGCTACAATTTCACCCCAACGAACGTTGCTCTGGGCCATGAACGATTGCAGGACGTCGGCAAACTGCCGCCGCGCTTGAACCGGCAACGCCGGTGCCGCGGGAGATGCTTCCACCGGGTCGGCGCGATCTAATGGATGCACCGCGTTTGCGCCGACCATCCGCGGCGATGATTCCTCCGGCGCCAACTCCGCTTCAATCACCTCGCCGAGAACGATATCGTTTTCGACCGCGTCAACGACGTTGCTACTCTCGGTCTGCGCAATAAATGGCGACTCCGAACGCGGCGCTACTTTTTTCGGCTCGGAAGTATTTGGAAAGAGCGCCTGTCGCCGGTGCGCGGTCAGTTGCCGCAACCGCTGGAACTCGTCTTCGGTGAGTTGGCCGATCGCCAGCCAGTCTTTTAATTGGCGGTCGACGACGTCAAGCTCAGCCTTCCGCTGTGCAAGATCCACCGCAATGGGCTGGTGGCCGCAAAAAACACAAACGCCGAACCGTATTCCGCTCGGCGCGCCGCACGACGTGCAAGATTTTGAATCGGCGGCGGCCGGCGGGCGAGAGCCGTTGGTGCTGAATTCCTCCGAATCGGCCAATTGTCGCAAGCACCAAGCGAAGGCCAGCCACATACCGTGGCCCAAAACCATCACAAACACCAAAAACACGAACAAGACGAGCAGAAACTGACCCATGGCGCCATCCTCATGTTGTTCGTGTACTCTATTACTCTAGCATATCTAACCGTTACAGCCGCCTTATTTGTATTGCAACCGTTCGCCTAGCATCGAATGTCTCAAAAACCCAATGTGGCTGGAAAAACACGGTCGGTCGGGTCGGAAACGAAACCACTCCCGCCCGCCAATCGACCGCTCCGCCGAAAACCGCGTATAATCAACGGAAACGAACGAACACCGGCGTTTCGCATGGGCGCTTCGGTTATTGTGAAATACGCCGCGTCATGGCTTTCCAATGCTCTCGAAAAAAATCCACCGCGTCGTTCAATTTGAAACGTTTGCTCCGCAGCGCGGGTATCGCCTACTATATAGTCTGCACAGTCAGGATTGACGCAATTGCATCGTATCTAGTGCAAGCATCCTATTTTCAGCCTCTTGGGGTATAATACGAAATCTCAGTTTTTGGCCGCTTCGAGCACCCTATAGTCCCCCATGATTCAGCAGCCTCCGACGATCAACGTGGTTGATTTGTGTAAAACGTATCGCGGCGGCTGGTTTCGCGGCGCGGGCGTCGCGGCGCTGCGGGGCGTCTCGTTCGATGTGCAACCGGGTGAGATTTTCGGGTTATTGGGGCCAAATGGAGCGGGGAAAACCACGTTCATCAAGATTCTGCTGGGCATTGTACGGCCCACCGGCGGCAAGGCGCGTCTGCTGGACCGCCCCGCCGGCGACCGTCGCGGCAGGCGGCGGGTCGGCTACCTGCCGGAGAATTTGAGAATTCCTCGCCATCAAAACGCCCTGACGGCCTTGGAATTTTACGGCCGGCTGAGCGGGCTCTCCATGGCGGAAATTCGGCGGAAACGGCCCGCGTTATTGGAAACGGTCGGGCTGGCCCATCGCGCCCAGGATTCCGTACGAAAGTACTCCAAGGGCATGCTGCAACGTTTGGGGCTGGCGCAGGCTCTGCTGCACGACCCCGACTTGCTCATTCTCGATGAACCGACCGATGGCCTCGATCCGGTCGGCCGTTCGCAGGTGCGAACGATTCTTCATGAATTGAAAGCTCAGGGAAAAACGGTTTTTCTCAACAGCCATTTGTTGCTGGAAGTTGAAACCGTGTGTGATCGGGTCGCGATCCTGGATCATGGCCATTTGCGGTACGTGGGCGGCATCGACGCACTCTCGAAACAACTCGGCCATGCCGGGCTCGACGTCGCCTTCGACCTCGGCGGCGAGGAAACCGCCATTCGAGCCGCCTTCAACGGCCACGACCCTGAGTTGGTTTTGGGCAACGAGAAAAACCGGTTTCGCGTCAAAGCCAAACTAGCCGATCAAGCGGCTGTCGACGCCGCCATCGACCGCCTCAGAACCGCCAAGATCAGCATTCTCGCCGTCGAGCCGCACCGTATGTCGTTGGAAGATGCGTTTCTCGGCTTGCTCGACCAACACACGGAAAAACCATGAGTGCGTATCTGGCCATCATCAAGGATTCCTTTCGAGAAGCCATGGCCTCTTGGGTGTTATGGATTCTGCTGGTGTTAATCGCGTTGGCGTTATTGGTTTTCGCGCCGATTGGCTATCGAGAGCAACTCACCACCGGCCTCAACCAAGACGATGTTTACGATTGGTCCGAACTGGCGCAAACCATTCGGGAAGGGCGGCGGGAAGAAGATACGCCCGCGGCCCGGGTTTGGTCGTTGTTGGGCGACGAAGCTCGCCAGAAGCTATTGAAGTTTCGCCGCTTGCCGGCAGGCGCGGGACCGGAACGGCGTTCTAAATATGTGGTGGCCCGAGATAGCCTACAAGCGTCGTTCGATAACCTGCTCCAAGAGGCGTCGTTGTACGACGATGTTTCCTGGCAGCGCGTCGACCTGGCCAATGAAGGTCGCCGCCTGCTCGACGTAACCGACGAAGCCTCGGGCAAGAGCGCCAAGTCGGATCCCTCCATTCTCAGCGACGAACAGCGCGCCCGCCTCAACCGCTTGTTGTTTGAAGCGGCCTTTCCCAAAACAGTGAAAGTGAGCCTTGCCACATCGGTCCAATTCACGTACTTCGGCCTCGATATTTTTTGGCCGGCGCCGGTTCGCGCCGATCGGCTGGAAAAAATATTGCAGCCGGCCGTCACCTTGGTTTTAGATTGGTTTGCCGGACCGGTAGGCGTGTTTGTCGCGATTCTCGTAACCGCCTCCATCATTCCGCAAACGTTCGATCCTCATTCACTCAGTTTGCTGTTGAGTAAGCCGATTTCGCGGTGGTTGTTGTACGTGACAAAGTTTCTCGGCGGGTGTGCGTTTACGTTGATCAGCGCGGTTTTTCTGCTGACCGGCATGTGGCTTATTCTGGGTCTGCGGCTGGGAATTTGGAACCACCAACTTCTCTTGTATATTCCGATCTTCCTATTTCTGTTCGCGATCTATTATTCGGTTTCCGCTCTGGCGGGTTTGATCTGGCGGAGCACGATTGTTTCCGTTGCGGCCAGCATTCTTTTTTGGGCCATGTGTTTTGGCGTGGGGACGGCGCAATCGGTGATGGAGAACATCGCCTACTTTCCGCTGCGGATTAAGAATTTGATCGTCGCCGACGACCAACTTTTGGCCGTCAATGAAGTCAATACGCCGTATGCCTGGGACGCTGAATCGAAAACCTGGAAAATTGTCTTTCTCAGCGACGGCCAAGCCGAACTCCGCCGCCGCATGAGTTTTCCGGTGCCGTTTCCTCCGCTGACCGGGCCGATCTACGACGCTCCCAAAAAGCGAATTCTGGCCGCCCAAGGTTCGCTTCGAGGACCAAACAACAAAAAACTCTGGACCGGTTCGGCCGACGACCAATGGCGGCGCAAGGGCGGCGCCAAAGCGAACGACGGCCTCTTTGCTCTCTTCCAAAATTCTCATGATGAAATCATTGGCGTCTCGCGGCAAGACATTTTGCGTCTTACCGGAGACCCCGCGGCCGACGCAAAAGCCCTGGCCTGGATGGAGTTTATTCCAGGTCTGCAAGATAACATTTTCTCGTCCGCCGATGCGGAGCCGCCGCTTCGCTTGAGTGACTCCGCCGCCGCCGCGTTCGACGCCCAAAACGACGTGCTCTTTATCTACGACCGTGGGCGGGTGTTCCGCTTCACCCTAGATGACAATCAGCAATACCGGCAAGCCGCCGCTGCTCGGCTGGATGTCGATTCTGAAGACGCGGCGGTTTTGTCGGTCGCCGGCAAAACGCTTCTCGTGGCTTGCGAAGACGGCCAAATTTTCCTTCTCGACGCCCACGATCTGCGCCAGCGGAGCGTGCAGGTGTTCGAGACCCGCGGTTCGCCGCGTTTTGCCTACGCGGCGCCGGGCGGTGGTTGGATGTCGATACTATTTCACAACGGCAAGCTTTGGCTGTACGACGCGGCCGCGGGAAAGTTTCTGCTCGCTCCCGTTGCCGCGCAGGGCGATATCAGCGGGACCGCGTTCTCAGGACCGAATCGACTGCTTATCGCGCATCATACTTCTCGCGTAACGGAATATGATTTACGCAAGCACACGGTGGTGTCTCGCCGAGCGCCGGAAATCACGCTCACCGACCGCATCTACTATTATGGAATCGTGCCGTTGTATACGGTCTTTCCCAAACCGGGGGAACTCGACAAAACCACGCAATATCTGCTCACGGGCAAGGAAACCCTGGCGGTCGACAACATTCCCGGCTTGGCGTCTGCTCAGATCAAGTTCGATCCCTGGCAACCGGTTTTGAGCAGTTCGGTTTTTGTGCTGCTCATGCTGCTGGCGGCATCGGTTTACATTGAACGCCAGGAATTTTAGAACGCCGGCATGCTGGGGCTCATGCTTTCGCGCTGTTGTTCGCGCCGTTGGAGTTCATGCTTTAGCATGTTTTTTAGCATTGCTTGCAAGACAACGCACGCTGAAGCGTGAACTCCAACGGCGCGTGCAACGGGCGTTCAGCGTTGCATCGACGACGATTGATGTTTATCGTAGAGAGCATGAACAGTTTACGAATATATTGGACCAAACCTCCCTTTTCGCCGGCAATGTTTTTGTGTTGCCTGCTGGGGATATCGGTTCCGTTTGTCACGGCCACCGCCGCTGAGAAAAACACCGCGAAAAAGACCGCCAAGAAAAACAGCGCAGCGCCTGCTTCGAACGCTCCGCCGGTTTACGAGCGCGACATCCTGCCCATTTTGAAGGCCAAGTGCGTGCGCTGCCATGGCGACAAAACACGCAAGGGCGAACTGAATCTTGCCAGCTTGGCGGGGCTGCGCGAAGGTGGAGAATCGGGCGCCGTGGTCGCGCCGCACAAAGTGGCGGAAAGCCCGCTCTACGAACAGGTGTTCGAGGAACTGATGCCGCCCGACGACGGCGAACCGCTGAGCGCGGAAGAAATCAAATTGATCGGCCGCTGGATTGGCGCTGGCGCACCGCTGGCAACCGGCGGCTTTCTGGATTCCTCGGCGGAATTGAAAATCTCGCAACACGATATCACGCCCATTCTATTGCGGCGCTGCACCATGTGCCACGGCCGTTCCTATCAAGACGGCGACCTTGATCTACGCACCAAGGCGGCAATGCTCAAGGGCGGCGCCGGCGGACCCGCGTTGGTCGTTAGCCAGCCAGACGCCAGCCCGCTGGTGTTGCGAATCCGCTCCAGGGAATGTCCGCCCAAAGCCGACCTCAGCCGCGCCGGCATCGAACCGATGAAGTCGGAGGAACTGCAAACGCTGGAGCAATGGATCGCGCTCGGCGCGCCGCTGGTTGAAGAGCCGCAAGATGTCGTCGTATTGGAAAGCGACCCGCTGATCGAAACGGAGGAGCGGCGGTTTTGGTCGTTCCAGCCGCCACGGAAGAGCCCGCCGCCGGTGCAACAAGCATCTGATGCGGCGCCCGGTTTGATCGACGCATTTGTATTGGCGAAACTGGAATCGGCGGGGCTCGATTTTTCGCCGCCCGCCGACAAACTCAGCTTGCTGCGCCGCGCGACGTTCGACCTCACCGGTCTGCCGCCGTCGCCCGATGAGGTAACGCGGTTTCTCCACAACGATTCCCCGCAGGCCTACGCCCGGTTGATTGATCGTTTGCTGGCGTCGCCCCGCTATGGCGAACGTTGGGGCCGCTATTGGCTCGACTTGGCCGGCTACGCCGACTCCGAAGGGAAACGCAACGCCGATACGATTCGCCCCTGGGCCTGGCGGTATCGCGACTACGTGATTCGCGCCTTCAACGCCGACAAACCGTACGACCGCTTTCTCCTGGAGCAGATTGCCGGCGATGAGTTGGTCGACTATGCGGCTAAAGGGAGCGCTGCAGGGAACGCCGAAGCGGGCGTCGTCCCAAAAGAAATCATTGAGCCGTTGGTGGCCACCGGTTTTCTTCGCATGGCGCCCGATGGCACTTCGGCCAATCCGGTGAATCGTCTGCCCGACCGCGTGGAAGTGATCGCCGACGAAATCGATGTGCTCAGCCGCGGCGTCATGGGCCTGACCATGAAATGCGCCCGTTGCCACAGCCACAAATACGATCCCATCCCGCAACGCGACTATTACCGCTTCGCCGCCCTCTTCAAAGGCGCCTACGACGAATACGATTGGCTGGTGCCGCAGGTGTTTGGCAACCAATGGGATAAAGCCCGACAACGGTTTCTGAATGTGATGACCGCTGCGGAGAAACAATCGCTCGATAAACACAACCAACCCATCGAAAAAGAAATCAAACGTCTCGAAGCCAAACTTAAACAACTCAAAAAAGACACCGCTGATAAAAGCACCACCGCGAAAAAGAAAAAGAAACTTGAAAAACAGTTGAAAGCCAAGCAAGCCCAATTGCAACCGCCGCCGCAGATTCGCGCCCTCTGGGACCGGGGAGATCCTTCGCCGGCGTATCTCTATCGGCGGGGCGACGAAAACCAGCCCGCTCGCCAAGTCGAACCGGCGCCGCTTTCCGTGTTGACAACAAAACAAACGCCTTTCAATATCGAGCCAGTCGGGCATTCCACGCCCAAAACAGGGCGGCGGTTGGCGCTCGCCAAGTGGCTCACGCAGCCCAGCCATCCGCTCACGGCGCGGGTGTTTGTCAACCGCGTTTGGAAGCATCACTTTGGAGTGGGCATCGTCAAAAGTCTGGGCGACTTCGGCACGCAGGGAATGGCCCCGTCGCACCCCAAACTGCTCGACACGTTGGCGGTCGACTTCATGGAGCATGGCTGGAGCATCAAACGCCTGCATCGGAAAATGATGAACTCCCGCGTCTACCGGCAGAGTTCGGCGCTCACCGAAAAACACATGTTGCGCGATCCTGAGAATCGGTTGCTGTCGCGAATGCCGCTGCGCCGCATGGCCGCCGAAGAAGTGCGGGATTCATTATTGCTGGTGGCCGGCCGTTTGAACGAGCGCAGGTTTGGCCCGCCCGACGCCGTGGAGGTTCGCAAAGACGGCTTGGTCACTTCCAAGGCGGAAGCTGGAAAGTGGCGGCGGAGTGTTTATGTGCGGCAGCGGCGCAAGGAGATGCCCACCATTCTGGAAACATTCGATCTGCCGGCCATGAATCCGAACTGCATCCAACGCATGGACTCCACAATCGTCTCGCAGTCGTTGCATTTGCTCAACAATGAGATGGTTCATACTCTGGCGGCATCGTTTGCCGAGCGGGTTCGCCAAGAGGTCGGCAACGACCCGGCGCAACAGTTGGAGCGCGCCTGGCTGATCGCCTTGAATCGTAGTCCCACGGCGGAAGAGCAGGCAGCCGGCGCCGAAGCACTGACCGATTTGCAGCACCGCTGGATGCTGGAGCTTGCGACGGAGAGCGGCGAAACGGATCAAACAGAATTAGCGAAGCAAAAAGAGACTGCTTCGCAAAAGGCGCTGGCCGATTTTTGTCACGCCTTGGTCAACTCAGCGGCGTTTTTGTACTTGGATTGAAAACGATTCCCATGAAGCCACACGTATCAAACTCCCCTCGAACCGCTACGCTTTCTCGCCGAAGTTTTTTTGATCGCATCGGCGATGGACTGTGCGGCGCTGCGCTGGCCCAACTGTTGGGGGCGGATTTCGCCGGTGGAAAGCTTTATGCGGAGGAGGCGGCGCACGGCGAGTTTTCGCAACCGCGAGGTTTTGATCTGCTGCCGAAGGCGCCGCATTTTCCCGCCCAAGCCAAGGCCGTGATTCACCTTTGCATGCAGGGCGGACCGAGCCAAGTCGATCTGTTCGACCCCAAACCGGCGCTGACCAAATACGATGGCCAAACGCCGCCTCGCGAACTGACCAAAAACGCCGTCTTCGAAACCGACCGCACCGGCACGCTGATGCGCAGTCCATTCAAGTTCGCCCGACATGGGCAGTCGGGGGCGTGGGTGTCCGAAGCGCTGCCGCATATCGCCGGGGAAGTCGACCAACTGGCGATCATTCGCTCGATGTATAATGTACACCCGAACCATGAACCGGCTATTTACAAGTTGCAGTCGGGCCAAACGTTTCCCGGGCACCCCACGCTCGGTTCCTGGGTGACGTACGGCCTTGGCGCCGAAAACCAAAACCTGCCGGCGTATGTCGTGTTGGCCGATCCCACCAGTCGGCTGCCGACCAACGGCGTGGAGAATTGGGTTTCGGGTTTTCTTTCGCCGCTCTACCAGGGAACGCCCATGCGCACCACCGGTTCACCGCTGCTGAACTTGCAGCCGGCGTACCAGGAGCCGGAATCGGTGACGGTGGCCAAGCGAGATTTTATCGCCCGGCTCGACGCCATCCATCAGAATCGGCGGCCGGGTCGGGCTGTTTTATCGGCGCGCATCAGCAACTACGAAATGGCGGCCCGCATGCAGTTGGAGGCCACGCAGGCGCTCGACACCTCGGGAGAAACTCCGGAAACCTCGCAGCTTTACGGCATCGGTGAAAAAGAGACGGAGAATTTTGGTCGGCAATGTTTGCTGGCTCGGCGTTTGGTCGAACGCGGCGTGCGTTTTATTCAGCTTTATCCTCGCGGCCAAGCCTGGGATAACCACAACAACATCAAGAGTTCCCTGGCGAGCATTTGCAAGAGCACCGACAAACCGATCGCCGGCTTGTTGCAAGACCTGCGCCGCCGAGGCTTGCTCGATTCCACGCTCGTTGTGTGGGGCGGTGAGTTTGGCCGCTTGCCGATGGCCCAGGTAAAATCGAAGAGCGAATTGAAAACCGCCGGCCGCGACCACGGCCCCTATGGATTCACCACCTGGATGGCCGGCGGCGGCGTGAAAGGCGGAACCGTATACGGAAACACCGACGAACTGGGTTATGCGTCGGTGGAGAATCGGGTCAGCATTCAAGATTGGCACGCCACGATTCTGCATCTGCTGGGCATGAACCACGAGCAACTCTCATTTGCCCGCAACGGGCTGAACGACCGCCTCACGCATCAATGGGAAACGCGCGTCGTGAGCGAGATTCTGGCGTAAGAACTCAACGACTACCGGCTGGAAGCCGGTAGGTTCGTCAAAAGAAGTCGTGAGCTACGGACTGAAGTCCTTCGCACACGACAAAAGAAAACATGCGACCTTTCTAAAGAGGCCGCCCAATGAAAAGAAGAAGCACCACAGAGGGCACAGAGAGCACAGAGATAAAGACGCCCTAAAAAATCTCTGTGCCCTCTGTGTCCTCTGTGGTAACATTTCCTTTCACTTGGATTTCTTCGTGGCGCCCCAAGAAGAACCTAAAGGATTCGCCTGAAGGCGAGGGTTTTAGACCCACCGCAAGAACAACAAGAAAGATAACATTGGTTGACATCTATTACGAAGAGGATGACTCCGCAGTGAGGAAAACACACACGATGTACGGTCAGATAAAGATTATTAAGGGGCTTTGCAGCGCAATAGCCTTGATCTTGCTTGCGGCATTTTCTGCGGCATCGCTCAGCGCGGCCCAGCGGCCGAATATCCTTTGGTTGATCACCGAAGACATGGGACCCGAACTAGCGTGTTACGGAACGCCCGAGGTGTTTACGCCCGTCTTGGATGACCTCGCCCGGCGCGGTGTTCGATATTCGCGGGCCTTCACCGTGACGCCCGTCTGCTCCACCAGCCGCTCCGGTTTTTGCACCGGCATGTATCCCACCACGATCGGCGCGCACCAACATCGCACCGGCCAGCGGTATAAACGCAAGCTGCCCGAAGGCGTGCGGCCGATCACGCATTGGCTGCAAGACGCCGGTTATTACACCGCCAATATTCGCAAACGCGGCGGCCGCCGCTTCGGCGCCGGCAAGGTCGATTGGGATTTTCTCGTCGAAGGCCAACCGTTCCAGGGAGATAACTGGGAGGCCCTCAAAACGCATCAGCCGTTTTACGCGCAGATCAACTTCAGCCAGTCGCACCGTGGTTGGCAGGCGCCGAAAAAAGCCGATCCCGCCAAGGTCGTGTTGCCCGCCTACTACCCCGACACACCGCCCATTCGCCAAGATTGGGCCCAGTATTTGGATGAAATCACGGAGGTCGACGGCCTGATCGGCAGCGTGCTCGAATCGTTGGAAACAGATGGCTTGGCCGAGAACACCATCATTTTTATGTTCGGCGATCACGGCCGGGCCCACATGCGCGGCAAGCAGTGGTGTTACGATTCCGGCTTGCACATTCCGATGATTGCCTATTTTCCGCCCGGCGTGGCCCGCCCCAAAAACTTCCAGCCCGGCGCCGTCAACAACCAACTGATCGCCTCGATTGATATCACGGCCACCACGCTCGCCCTAGCCGGCGTGGCCAAGCCGCCCAAAATGCAAGGCCGCATTTTTCTAGGACCAAACTCCCAGCCGCCGCGCGAGTATGTGTTCGCCTCTCGCGACCGCTGCGATATGACCACCTTCCGCATTCGCACCGTTCGAGACAAACACTACCGGTACATTCGCAACTTCATGCCGGAGTATCCGTTTTTGAACATCAATCTTTATAAAGAGCGGAGCTACCCGATGATCGGCCTGATGCGGAAAATGCACGCCGCAGGCAAACTCAATGCGGTGCAAGATCGTCTGTTCGCGATGACGCGTCCGGCGGAAGAACTGTATTTCATCGACCACGACCCCGATGAAATCAACAACTTGGCGAACTCCGCCGACCCGCGCCACCGCGCCGCGCGGACGCGCTTGCGCGGCGAACTCAACGCCTGGATAGAACGCACCGGCGATCAAGGCCGCACGCGGGAAGATCCCGCGATTGGCCTCCAGGTGATGCAAGACGCCCTGCGGAAACTGCCTGCCGCGCAACTGGATGATGTTCGCCAAACCGTGGCCGGCCAACTCGCCTCGCCCGGCATCAGCCCGGAATATCAAAAGTATCTGCAACAGGTGCGGGCCCTCATTACCGACGCCGCCGCCCACCCCAAACGCGTTCGCAAGAGGAAGCGGAAGTAGGGTGCACTTCATGTAACGATGAATCGAAAATCCCTCGCAACAAGGCGTTCCACCGGGTAGCACGCCCGTCTTTCGGCTTTTCTGCGCCGTTCGCTTCGGTTACGCTGTTTGGTGGCTTAAAGGTTAAGCCCGTCGGGTCGCATTCGCGACGAACTTGGCGTTAGGTGGAAAACCCACGAGGAAACCTTTTGAGCATTTCGTCGAATAAGCTAAAAGAGCCAAGCATCCTTCTCGCGGGCTCCAACTGTATACGGCTAATTCGGAACCTTGAACACGTTCTCGATCCTGCCGCTGTTGCCGCGCTGCAACAGGAAGTCCGAGGTAATGTCAGGCAGTTGTTCAAGTTAGGCGATCATCATTTTCAGTTCGCGTTGTCTATTTCGGACGCACATTGGAGACAACGGATTTCTCGCTTTTACTACGCGGCATACAATATCCGACGCGCCATCGCATTGAATCACTCAGGCCACTTCGCAATGGACGTGACGGACCACAAGAACATTGGTGACTTACCAGACGACTTTCCGAACATGAACAGGTTTGCGACGGAACTGAAAGGGCTGCGAGATGACAGAAATCTGGCGGATTACAACCATGTAGCCACGGACACTGATCTCTTAAAAATCCCGGCGGATGTTGAGATATTGGTCACGGAATTTCGCACTGAAGCATTTAACTATCTGACCGCTCGTGGAATAAGCTTATGAAGATTTCTTCCATTGAATCGGCAGCCGACGAACTTGCTGTCGCCGTCTCGAAGTCGCTAAACCAAACCCGACTCGACTACACGACGAAAGATCGCGCTGATGGTCCCTACCTCGTGTTCCAGGTTGTACACCCCTCGGAGCACCTTTTCCGTGTGTTGCGTCAAGCCCAGCAAGAGCTTGACGAGAACCACCCGTTCAAAGATCGGGCCACCATCCAAAAAAGAGGCGGCACGGTAACCGATCGAATTCAATTACCGGAAACGCGCCTTCTCCGCACCGTCCTTTCAGAAAGTCTGACCGTCGACGAACATACGTTCGGCGATGACTTTTTTTCACGGTACATCCCTTCCGTATTCGCGTATGAAGAACAAATCGTATCGAAGAGCAATTACCTTGTTTATGGACGTCGTGGGTCAGGGAAATCGAGCCTGCTTGCCTATGCTAAACATCATCGTCAGAACGACGGCCAGCCGTATGCATGGATCACGATGCAGCCCTATGCGAAGCGCGATGACATACAGGTGTCGATAGATGTTTTCGCCGATCTTCTTAGGCAGTTGTCGCGGTGCGTCGGCGACGGTGCGGCGTTTGCTAGGCTTACGAATTCACTTGACGACATGAGGGAAATGAACGACTCCGAGGCCCGCAAGTCGTTCACTCGACTTTTTCCGCGGATTGCACGTGAAATCGCAAATGCGTCTGATGACTCAAGCGATATTGTCATATTCATTGATGATATACACGTACTGGCTGCCGATTTCCAGCCGGAATTTCTGGGGCATCTGTATTCAATAAGTCGCGGCAAACGCTGTTACCTCAAGATATCGGGAATCGAGCAGCTTTCGCGGCCATGGAATACGGACAAACAGATTGGTCTCGAATCTCCGCATGACGCGCAAATCCTGAAGCTGGATTACAACCTGACGATGTTGGGAAAATCCAAGACGCACATAGAAAACATCTTAGACGCGCACGCAAAATTCTGCGGCTTGCCAAGTGTCGGATACATCGCCGGTGCTGATGTCTTGTCTCGTTTGGTATGGGTCGCTGCAGCGGTTCCGCGTGACGCACTTCACCTCTTCGCCCAAGCAATCACGCGAGCAAGCTCGCAAGACCGGAAGAAAGTGTCGATTACAAGCATCAATTTGGCGGCGTCCGAAATGGCGGGACATAAACTGGAAGATATGGAGAAGGATCACTCCGAAGAGTTCTCTCCAACGAGTGACATTCTTGAAAAACTGAAAGAATTCTGCATCAAGACTCAACGAAAAAATGCGTTTCTGTTAGAAATCAAGAACGGCGACCCTGGTTTTACCCGCGTTCAAGAATTAATTGCGCTGCGATTTGTGCATGTCTTGCATGAGGGGATTACGCCACACGAAGCCGGGAGGCGACACCAAGCCCTCATGTTAGACTATGGGTTCTATGTGGGAATTCGTACCGCCAGGAGTGTTGACTTGTTCCAGAAGACGCTCAAGACACCATCGGCGAAGGAACTGCGAAACCTTCCAGTGTTCAAACCCGCAATGACGCCACAAGCTGGCTAACAACACGATGCACGTGGAGCACGGCTTGCGCGCGTTGCCAAGTGGAAGAGCAATCGTCCGTGCCCGGAGACTTCAATACGTCAGCAGCCCAAAGAAATCATTGGATGCTATTTTTCCTCGGCGGCTTGGATAATCCACCCCATCTTGTCAAAAACGGTTCCTGCCACCATTTTACGGAAACGCAACGTCCAACTGGGCCAAACGGTTTGACCCAACTTTAGTTCATCCGTTTATTTCCCAAGGACCGAATATACTTTTTCCAGTCCTCGGTTCAATTTTGTAAGTACTTCCATCAATTGTTTGTATCTTCTCAACGCTAGCACGGTTGGCGGGCGGTTGCTCGGGAGGCGGTTCTGATAATTGTGGCCAGGGAGCGGAGGTGAAAGTTGC